>JAESTZ010000043.1 GCA_016763315.1 Robiginitomaculum sp. | reverse complement strand
TGCCGAGCAAACCAATTTGCTGGCACTAAATGCAACCATAGAGTCAGCACGCGCTGGTGAAGCCGGACGCGGGTTTGCCGTAGTTGCCGCCGAAGTAAAATCATTGGCCACCCAAACAGCCAAAGCAACCGAAGACATTGCCCGACAAATCAATGAAATGCAGTGCATTACCGGCAGGTCTGTTGAAGCGATTACCGCTATTCAGTCAACGATTGATGAAATGAATGAAGTTTCAGTCACAATCAATGCCGCAGTGGAAGAACAATCGGCCGCAACCTCGGAAATTGCCAGAAACACCCACGAGGCCGCAGAAGGCACTCAAGATGTTTCACGCAATATTATTGCAGTATTGGAAGGAGCCAATGAAACCGGAGCAGCCTCGGCCTCATTGGTTGAAAGCTCTGTTGAGATTGGCAAACAAGCTGAAATTTTGAACGAGAAAGTTCATGGATTCCTGACTTCTATCAGAGCAGCCTAAACAATATTGATTACATCAACAATTAGAACCCGGATTCAATTAAATGAGTCCGGGTTCTAATGGTTTCTGGTAAGATCATAATATGCAGAAATTATTTTTCTGGTTATCTGATCCGGCTTAAATCCAATTCCGGCGATTTCTTTTACCGGAACTATTTCTACCGCTGAACCACAGATAAAGCTTTCGGAATAATTGCTTATTTCAGCGGGAAGAATGTATTTTTCTGTGACTTTGATCGAAAGGCTCGCAGCTATTTCCATCACTGTCGCCCGGGTAATACCATCAATCATCCAATCGGGTTTGGGAGTAAATAGTTCACCATTAGCAACAAAGAAAATATGCGCACCGGTACATTCGGCAACACGCCCTTCAATGTCCAACATCAAAGCGTCATCATAACCATTGCTCATGCTTTGGTCTTTGGACAAAGTGCAAATAGTATAAAGTCCGGCAGCTTTGGCCTTTACTGGGGCGCATTGCGGCGGTGGCCGGCACCAGTTTGATATTTCAAGCCTAACGCCATCAGAGCTCGCATCAAAATATGGATCCATTGGCCAAAGAGCTATTGCCGTATTTACTTTATTATCACCAGAGCCAACCCCTAATGCTCCCGACCCTTTCCAGACAACAGCCCTAAAATAAGCGTTTTGCAAGCCTGATCGTTGCAATGTGTCGCGTTTGGCTTTCTCGAAACTGTCGAAGTCATAGGGCAATTCAAACCCCAGCAAATTACACGAACGCATCAATCTTCTAGTGTGTTGGTCTGATTTAAAAATTTTTCCATTATATGCCTGCTCGCCCTCGAATACAGCCGAGGCATAATGCAAACCATGCGACAATAATGGAATTTTCGCAGCCGAGACCGAAATGAATTCTCCATTTAGCCATATATCACCTGTTGTTTGGGTAAATGGACGCGATGTTTTCATTATATCTCTCTTTAATAAAACACCAGACAGTGCTTGCTGCTCTTTGCAAGCAGGATTGAATTTGTTAAATGTGTGACTTGGCCGCTGTTGTCGGCTACAGGTGTGAAACTGTCAAGTAAGGTAAAAATAATGCAAAGAACCCCAGACCCAGAATTACATTTGCTAGTTATTGATGATGATGACCGGATTCGCAGCCTGTTAAAGAAGTATCTTGGAAGTAAAGGATACAGGGTATCAACCGCAAGCAATGCCGCCAAGGCTCGCAAGTTGATGAAAGCGCTAAACTTTGACTTATTGATCGTTGATATAATGATGCCCGGAGAAAGCGGATTGGAATTAACCAGCTCTATCCGCAGCGAAAATAATATACCGATATTATTACTTACTGCTAAATCCGAAGCTGACGAACGCATTGAGGGATTACGGCTTGGCGCTGATGATTATCTTGGCAAGCCATTTGAACCCGAAGAACTTGTTTTACGTATAGCAGCAATTTTACGCCGCTCTATGCGCGTCGAACTTGATGGTAGTTTACTGGTTTTTGGTGATTGGACATTTAACCCGGTTACCGGCGAACTTAACGGAACAAAGGGACGAATATCCTTAACCGATAGCGAGGCCAATTTATTACGAGCCTTGGCCAAAACCCCCGGCGAGCCGGTATCAAGACTCAACCTGTCACAAGATACAGATGCCGCAGAACGATCAGTAGATGTGCAGATGGCCAGACTGCGTCGCAAAATAGAAAGTGATCCCAAAAACCCCCGGTATTTACAAACTATTCGCGGAGCCGGTTACAGATTACTGGCAAAGCCTGAATTTCCTGATGATCAGGAACAGCAATAATGAGGCCAAATTTACGAGAAAGAATTCGTAAACCTCTGCCATCATTGCGCAGCTTTACTCCGAAAACACTTTTCGGGCGCTCGATGTTAACAATCATCTTGCCTATAGTGATTATGCAAATCGCCGTTATTTATATATTCTTCGACCGCCACTGGCAGTCAGTTAGCACATCATTGTCCGAAGGAGTTGTTGGCGACATTGCTATGGTACTCGATATGTATCAGCAAAACCCTGACCAGCTGGAAAGAATCAAAAAACTTTCTCTAGAAAAAATGAATTTAAGCGTAGCGCTACAACCAGAAGAACTATTGCCAACCAGTACCCATTCATCATTCAACTCGCCGCTTGATCGCACATTACGTAGGGCTTTGTCGTCCAAGATCACCGATCCATTTTGGTTCGATACCAACAGGTTTCCAGCCTATATTGATATTCGGATACAAATAAACCAGGACATTGTGCGTTTCATCGCTCCCAGAGACAAAGTGTACGCCACCACCGGCAATATTTTTGTTATCTGGCTGGTGGGAACCACACTTTTACTTACCGGTATTGCAATTCTGTTTACCCGGGCACAATTACGGCCAATTCAACAACTGGCTCAATTTGCAGATCGACTGGGCAAAGGACAAGAAACTACAGATTTCAAGCCAACCGGCGCATTAGAAATACGTCAGGCCTCGGAAGCATTTATTCAGATGCAAAAGCGAATATCAAAATTTATTAGCCAGCGTACGGAAATGCTGGCCGGAGTAAGCCACGATTTAAGAACGCCTCTAACCCGCCTAAAACTACAGTTTGCGATGATGGAAAAAACACCGGAGCTAGATGCGGCGAGAAAAGACCTGCAAAATATGCAAGACATGCTTGAAGGGTATCTTGATTTTGCCAAAGGCGAAACCGAAGCTGATCCGAAACAAATGGATCTGGCGCAAATGATAAAAGAGCTCGCACCTAAAATATTCCCAAAACACCGAATAGCGCAAATATCACTTGATGAGCCTTTATTGGTAATGGTGCGCCCGCAAAGTATCGAGCGGTGCATCAGTAATTTACTGGAAAACGCTATGCGTTATGCCGATAAAGTCTGGGTGAATGGAAAAATTGAAGGCGAGCAGATTATAATACAAATTGAAGATAATGGCCAAGGTATAGCCGCCGAGTTTCGCGAAGAGGCTTTTCGTCCGTTTAGCAGACTTGATGCCGCCAGAAACCTGAATACCGAAGGAGTTGGATTAGGGCTATCAATTGCCAGAGACGCAGCCCACGCCCATGGCGGCGAGATACACCTGCAAGAATCTATTCATGGCGGCTTGCTAGTGGAGTTAATCCTGCCGCAATCGAAATCCTAACCGGAATTACGCAAATGAATACTGCGCCTAGTGGCGGCAGAAACGGCGTTACGAATCATTTCTGCAAACGCGCCATTTCCCATCATCACATCAAGAGCAGCAGCCGTCGTTCCGCCCGATGAAGTAACATCGGCTCTTATTGACGAAGGTGTTTGTTGCCGGGCTTCAAATAATGAACCGGAACCAATAAGGGTCTCGCTTGCCAGTTTTCTAGCTAATGCTTCTGGCAAGCCTTCAGCTTGACCGGCAGCAGCCAAAGCTTCAACCAGCAAAAAGAAATATGCCGGCCCCGATCCTGATACAGCCGTCACAGCATCCATCAGTCTTTCATCTTCAATGTGCTCCAGACTACCAACAGCACCCAATAATCTATCAACTTTCTCGGTATGTTTGCTGTTCACTTCGGAATTATTACAAATAACTGTCACTGATTTGCCAATTTCCGCAGCAATATTGGGCATGGCACGAACTATTGCCCTCGGCCCAAAGAGATTACTGATACGATCAATAGTCGTTCCGGCAATAATAGATATTATCAAAACATCTTTCGGTAACATGGGCGCAAGTTTGTGCGCCACTTCGTTAAATATTTGCGGTTTTACCGCCAAGACTAATACTTCGAGCTTGGTTAAGCTATCCTTGTCAGTAGAAGCAACTACACGACCGGAATTTTCCTCAACCAATTGACTAATACTATCACTACAATTCGGATCAACCACCAATACCGAGCCCTCTGGTGCAAAGCCGCCATTTACCGCCCAGCCACGCAGGAGTGACCCGCCCATTCGTCCGGCACCGATCAAGGCTATACGCGGTTTACGCAGTCTCATGCTTCCCCCATGGTTTCAAACATTGCTGCTTCTACAGCCTGTGTTGCGGTTTTTTCGCTCCAAAGCAAAAGGTTAAGTGCCGGCACTAACATTTCGGCCGCTTCAATAGCTGCCCGATTCATTTTTGCAGCAAGTTCCTCACTAGCTGTGTTCCCTGATTCGATCAATTGCCCCAAGCGAAAAACCAAAGTTCCATCAGCAGACCACATATCAAAATTGCCAATGATTAGTCGCTCATTGACTTGAACTACCAGATCTTTCGCTTCTACTCGTCGATTTTGCGGAACCCTCGCCTCTATGCCAAGCCCCACCTGCACCATAGCCTGCACCGGTAACCAGCGAAACCACATTGGATAATCACACCAGGTTCCGGTAACCGAGAATTGAATTTCGTATTCACTGATACGTTCAAACAGTATTTGCTCCTGTACCAGGAACTGCTCCACTTTATCTAGTGGATCGTCTGCGAACGAAGAATATTGCATGTCGGCTTCCAAATTATACTCCCGTAAGTTACCGATTCATAATACTGCTAAACACCCACAATAGCCTGCCTAATGCCTGCAACCATGGTTAAATAGCTAGTTATAAAATTTCAGATAAAAATGTGACTATTTCACACCACCAAGTTTAGTGGCAGGTTTTTTAGTAGTCTTTTTCTTTGGCTTGTTCATCGCGGCAATTTGTTGTCGCAAAGCTTCATTTTCGGCCAACGCCTTTACTGCCATAGCCTTCACAAGCTCAAATTCCTCGCGGCTTACCAAATCCATATCGGCAACCAGACGATCTGCACGAGAGCGAATAACGGTCCGCACTTCCTCGCCAGCGCCAGCGACTATACCTGCTGCACCTGTCATTATTTCAGCAAGGTCGTCAAAAATTGGATTTTTTGTTTGCATAAGATATTCCACAAAATTATTTTAGCTCGTATTATATTACATCAAGCCAAAAAGTTGGCGCCGTTTTAGATAAATTGATGGGCAACAGAGAAAATTATATTCAAAACACTGCCCAATTGAGTATTTTGAGTATATATGGACAATGTTGACGTAATTCGCAATGGATCAGCCATGATAATTCTCTCTCTTTTACAGACAACTCAAGAAACTGTGCATAATTGTTCACCAATTCCCGGCTTTAGCCCGGTGATTTTTCATATTTTTGGACCCATTTCCCTTCGCTGGTACTCTATTGGATATCTGCTTGGACTTATTTTAGGAGCCGTCTATTTTCACCGGTTGATAAAAAATAACTCTTTGTGGAGCGCAAAAGGAAAAAAAGACAAATCGCCAATCAAAATTTCGACCACCGAAGACATGCTTTTTTGGGCAACATTGGGCGTGATTGTCGGCGGAAGACTAGGCTATGTTCTGCTTTATGATCCAGCGATGTTCGCAACACCGATACAGATACTAAAAACTTGGAATGGCGGCATGTCATTTCATGGCGGCATGATCGGGGTGTCACTGGCTGTTATTTATGTGGCATGGCGCAAGCAGATACCATTATTGCGCCTGGCTGATGCGATTGCGCCGGTTGCTCCGATCGGTTTAGGGCTTGTGCGTCTGGCAAACTTGATAAACGGTGAATTATATGGCCGACCTTGGGACGGGCCAATGGCGATGTCATTTCCATGTGACCCATCAGGCGGCGCAATCACCCGCCACCCCAGTCCATTATACGAAGCAATATTAGAAGGTCTGGTATTGTTTTTGATCTTGCGAGTGGCTACGCATTATTTTCGCTCCTTGGCCAAACCGGGACTAACTGCTGGAATATTCCTTACTGGGTACGGAGTGTTTCGCACCTTGGTCGAAAATGTCCGCGAGCCGGACGCAGAGCTAATATTTGGTTTCACCCGAGGTATGGTTTATTCTGCACCTATGTGGATGATCGGACTAGCGTTTATTGCTTTTGCTTTAAGCAGAAACACTGGAACCAAAAATGCCTGAACAACAGGTTTTACCTATAAACCTGTCGCAACGCTTGCTACGACAAATAAGCCAAGACGGACCAATGTCGGTGGCGCATTATATGACTCTTTGCCTATTGGATCCCCGGCACGGATATTATCCAACCCGTGATCCGATTGGAGCCGGAGCCGACTTCATTACTGCTCCGGAAATAAGCCAGATATTTGGCGAGTTAATCGGGATATGTCTGGCAAATTGCTGGCAAGCAATGGGTAAGCCAAAAACAACCCAACTGGTGGAACTTGGCCCCGGCAAGGGCACGATGATGAGTGATATTCTACGAACCGCGCACAGCATTCCAGAATTCTGCAAATCTCTACAGGTGCATTTAATTGAGGCCAGTGCAGCATTGATTGCAGTGCAAGCAAAAACTTTAGGCGGCTTTCCGCAGACCATTAACTGGACAGATGCCTTAAATGATACCGGCTCCGGGCCATTATTGCTGGTGGCCAATGAATATCTGGATTGTTTGCCAGTTCGCCAGTTCGTACGGCAAAAGGATTTCTGGTTTGAACGATTAATAGCCCTGTCGGACACTGATGAATTACAGTTTACACTATCGACCACTCCATTGGCCGAAACCGAGTTAAAACTGATACCGCCGGCTTTACGACAAGCTCCTGATAATACTCTGGCGGAAATACGCAGCGGACTAGCAGGGTTTTTTGAACCATTAGCCGAGCGAGCAAAAAATGACCCGGTAATGGCTTTGTTTATAGATTATGGCTCCGCCAAAAGCGAAGCAGGTGACAGCTTACAAGCAGTCAGTAAACATCAAAAGGTCGACCCGCTTAAACGATCCGGTGAAGTTGACTTGACGGCGCAAGTAGACTTTGCCGAGCTAAGTCGCATAGCAAACCAAGCTGGATTATTAACCAGCAATATTGTCACTCAAGGCTCATGGTTACAGCAAATGGGATTGTTAGAGCGCGCCGCAGCTTTATCGAGCGGGCAAACAGGTGCTCGCGCCAAAATCGCCAGACAGGTTCATCGTTTAAGCGATGACAGCGAGATGGGGAAATTATTCAAGGTAATGGCTGTATATTCAAAAGGGTTGGAAGAACCAACCGGGTTTGATGTTTAAATCCCTAACTAAAGCCTCCAGCCGCCCTTTGATGGCTCAAGCAGAATTGTCACATGGGTTTTACGGCATGCCAGAAACCAAAACCGAACTTGACGCTCAAGACCCAAAACTAATTATTGCCCAAACCGCCTATATTGCCAAACAATTACAAATTCCAGACAGCAGAATGATCGAAGTTGAGCAGATCCATTCAGCCAAGGCTCGCCCCGTTGCAGCGCCATGGGCAGCAGGAAAACCACAAGCTGATGCTATGGTAACAGATGCAAAAGGCTTGGCATTAGTTATTAAAACTGCCGATTGCGCACCCGTATTACTGGCCGACACGCAAGCTGGAGTAATTGGCGCTGCCCATGCAGGTTGGCGAGGTGCTTTGGCTGGAGTGCTTGAACAAACGGTTCTTCACATGACATTTTTAGGCGCGCAAAGAAACCGGATTGTCGCCAGTATAGGGCCGTGTATTGCTCAAGAAAGTTATGAGGTTGGAGCAGAATTTGCCGATGAATTTTTAGAAAAATCATTATTTAATGGCCAGTTTTTTTTACAACCATTTCCACCGAAGCTACAGTTTGATCTAGCCCGCTTTTGCCAACACCAATTAAAGCAATCAGGTATTTCGTCTTGCAATATCATTGGCACTGACACCTTTATGCAAAAAAATAACTTTTTTAGCTATCGCAGATCACTACAAGCAGGCGAATCGGGCTATGGCCGAAACCTAAGTGTGATTTGCCTTGCTGGGTAATGATCAAAGATTTGCCATCAAACGATCTGAAATGTTTTTATTTCAGATCACTCAACCTTTCGCCGGAGAGCATTCATGAAGGTTCTGTCAGCTAATTCAAACCGAGGTCTTGCTAAAGAAATTGCCAGCTTACTAGATATGAGGCTTACCAACGCCAATGTTAAGCGGTTTGCTGACAAGGAAATTTTTGTCAGTATTGACGAAAATGTCCGTGGTCAAGATGTATTTGTAGTCCAGTCAACCAGCTTTCCGGCCAATGACCATTTAATGGAATTGCTGATTTGTATTGATGCTTTACGCCGCGCTAGTGCAATGCGCATTACTGCCGTTTTACCTTATTTCGGTTATGCTAGACAGGATCGAAAGTCCGAAGGCAGAACCCCGATTTCAGCCAAACTTGTTGCCAATATGATCACTACTGCCGGTGCTGATAGAGTACTGACCATGGATTTACACGCTGGGCAAATACAAGGTTTCTTTGATATTCCCACAGACAATTTGTTTGCCGGTCCGGTTTTACGCGAAGATATTCGCAAAAATTATGGTACCGAGAAATTAATGCTTATTTCACCCGATGTCGGCGGCGTGGTTCGCGCCAGAGGTATTGCTATGCGACTTGGCGCCGATATTGCCATAGTCGACAAACGCCGCCCCAAGCACGGGCAAAGTGAAGTAATGAACATTATCGGTGACGTTAGTGGTCGCAAATGTATTCTAATAGACGATATAGTCGATAGCGGTGGTACTTTGATTGGCGCCGCCGATGCTTTATTGGAACAAGGAGCTATCGAGGTTTCCGCATATTGTTCACACGGTGTTTTATCCAACGGAGCCGCGACCAGAATTGCCGCCTCTAAGCTGAAAGAACTGGTAATTACCAATTCAATTGAGCAGCCGCAAAAAGTTATTGATGCTAAAAACATACGGCAACTTTCAGTAGGGCCACTATTGGCCAAAGCTATTCGCCGTATCTCCAATGAAGAAAGCGTCTCTGTATTATTTGAATAGCTAACTATGGTTGGAACCTAGTATCAGCAGGTATTCATTTTGCAGTTAAGCAAAACGCAACTTTTAGTTGCTACAAGGTGATAACGCAACCATATTATCAGAAATACATGACAGGCAAATGAGATGAGCAAACAAACCTTGAACGAGCAAGAAGGGCATTTTCTATCGACAATCAGCCATGAAATACGCACGCCATTAAACGCAATTTCCGGGATTTCACAATTACTAGCTGATACAAAACTAGATGCCACACAATCAGAATTTGTTGATATAATTCAAAAAGCTGGCTCGCACTTATTGGCAATGCTCGATGATTTACTCGATGTTAGTCGCTTACAATCCAATGACCTGTCGCTAAATGCAAATGTTTTTGAAGTAACTGATGAAGTGCAAATAGTTATTGCCAAATACAACTCTTTGGCTAATGAAAAGAACATCTCTATTTCTTTTGAAACCACACCAGAAGTAGCAGGAAATAAAATACTGGATAGAAAACGATTCAACCAGTGTTTATCTAGCCTCGTAGGAAATGCAGTGAAATTTACCGAAGCCGGTAAAATCAGCATTTCCTGCTGGGTTGACCAAACAAGCAATAACAGCAACGAATTATATGTATCTGTCACCGATAGCGGCCCTGGTATATCTTCGGAAAATCTAAAAGAAATTTTCTCCGTAAATCACGAAAATAGACAAAAAAAACCCACCTTCGACGGCTCTGGTCTAGGCTTAACAATTACCAGCCAGCTAACTCGTATCATGGGCGGTTCTTTGGAGGCTGTAAGCGCGCCGGGCAGCGGCTCAACCTTTACGCTTTGTGTGTCTTATTCATTGCCAAAAAAAAAAACCAGAACCAATTGAAAAAACTTCCGGTCATATTCTAATAGTTGAAGATAATCCAACCAATCAGCGGCTTTTACAGTTGGTTTTGGAAAAACTGGGTCATACCAGTTCACTAGCAAATGATGGCAAACAAGGCGTTGCATTATTTTTAGCCGAGGGCTTTGATCTAGTTTTAATGGATTTGCACATGCCGGTAATGGACGGCTTTGAAGCCACTACTGCAATTCGTAAATCCGGTGCTAGCAATGCAGACTTACCGATTATTGCCCTGACCGCCGATGTCCGCCATGGCATCGAGCAACGGGTTTACGAGGCAGGAATGGATACTTATTTATCCAAGCCGTTTGAAGTACCCGTATTAGCAGCAACTATTGATGCAGCTATTGAAATGTCGGGTGAACAACAGCAAACTCGAACCGCCTAGATTTAATCCAAGCGGCCAAATTCAATCAGATTCAAAACAGCAAATACGGCAACAACACCCAAAAGAGCCAGTAACGCAATCATTTTGTTCTCCAGTGAATTGCATACAAATTATGCTGCTCTGTATAAATAGGTTCGTGGCAATTTGCCAGAGGGATTTTGTTTTTTTATTAGAAAAACAATCTTGCGAAAAAGGGTGCATTGGCCGCCTGCATTGCAGTTTGATCAGACGTTAATACCAATGCACCCAAGGACGCACGCATTTACAAACTGCAATAGGCGTTCTGAACGAACGGTGAATGATATGTTTCCTGCAAATTAATCAGCTATAATCCAGAATTATCAAATTCTGTTAGCACTTGATAACGCGAGAAGTTTTTCCCGAGAACCGAACAATAAAGAGAAAACTTATCGGTAGATAATTTCATCGGCAAATAGCCATCATTAGCGGCAAAATACTGCGCCGCTGCCTTGGCCGTCATATTTCTGCAATAAGCCAGAGTAAGGTGTGGCTGATAATTTCTATGTTCCAAATTGATGCCAGCTTTGATACCGGCTTTGGCGCACTGATCGGCCAAAGAAAACAGCTTCTCACGGTCAGTTACAGTTTGCCCATCAACTCCCGCCCATAACGCAAATGGTTTCTTCTTGCCAAATGAGCCAAGCCCACTGACCTGCAAATCCATTGCCGGTATGGTTATCTCGCCTAAAGCTTCTTCAAGATGAAATGCCATTTGCTCGTCCACATCACCATAAAAACTCAAAGTGATATGAAAGTTCTCTTGTGGTCGCCATTTTGCGCCTTGCACACCACTTTGTAGGCGCAATAATTGCTCTGACACCTGATCAGGCACTGCTAATGCTGCAAATAATCGCATAGTATTTTCCTGAATTAGAATTACTTCTTGGCCGTTAAACCTAAAAGTAAGGTAATTTTCATAGAAAAACCACCGGAAATGCTTGATTTTTTAGGCCAGCGCCCCGATATTATATACATCAACCCAAAAAGTGGGCACCGGTTTTTGGATAAGTTGATGGAAAACAAAAAATATACTCAAAAACACTGTTAAATTAAGTGCTTTGAGTATACAAACAATGTTCCCGATTTCGCGGGATTTATCTAATAAGAGAGACAAAATGGATAATCAACACCGTACCATGTCACAAGCCCCGACCATGGATATGAGTCTGGATCAGGGTTTACGTACATTCATGCTTGGCATTTATCGCCACATGACTATCGCCATTGCCATCACCGGAGCAATCGCATTTTTCGCCTCGCAGTCACAGCCATTAATGCAAGTGATTTACGGCACACCGTTGCGCTGGGTGGTGATGTTTGGTCCATTGGCATTTGTGTTTTTCCTATCGGCGCGAGTTTACAAGATGAGTCCAGCCGGAGCCAGAGCCGCATTTTACGCATTTGCTGCGATGATGGGACTATCAGTTGCCACCATTTTCTTACGCTTTGATACGATGCTGATCACGCAAGTGTTCTTCATGACTTCGGCAATGTTTGGCGGGCTTAGCCTTTGGGGATATACCACCAAGAAAGATATTTCCGGTTGGGGTAGTTTCCTGATTATGGGTGTAATCGGTATTATCATTGCCTCTGTGGTTAATATATTTGTCGGCTCCGGTGCAATATTCTTTGCCATCAACCTGATTGGTCTTGGGATTTTTGCCGGTCTTACCGCTTATGATACCCAACGCCTGAAACACTCATATTACGAGCTTGGCGGCAATGCTGACATGGCTGCACGGGTTTCGATCATGGGCGCACTTAGCCTTTATATCAACTTCTTGAACATGTTCATGATGTTGCTAAACTTGCTTGGTGGCAGAGACTAAAGTTATCAATTGTCGCCTCGCCATTAAATGGCGGGGCGGTTATTTTGCTTCCACTCGAAAATCTGGATAGATAATATGAACCATCTGGAAAATGGATTTAGCGGATTAGCTGAAATCGAGTATAGAGACGGGGAATTCACCTTGATCCAGCCGGGCGCTCATGTTCTGTGTGCCGAAACTGGCAAGCAAATCCCTCTACATGCCCTAACCTATTGGTCAGTTGAGCTGCAAGAAGCCTATATTAATGCTGATGCTGCTTTGACCCGATGGAAAACCACCCAAAGCAAAAATGATTAAGCTGTATATTAGCTTATTTTTCTTGATGTTGCTTTCGGCTCCAGCTTTTGGCAGTGACCGGCAGATACTTGAAATGTCCTGTGAAGGAGAATTGGTTCAAGGCGGGTTTGTAATTTGCTCCTTGCCCAAAACAACCTTCGGCAATTATCAAATCAAATACGGTAACGACAAGACAACCGGCATTTCTGCGGCACACCCTGCCCTGATCCCGTTTTCTCGTAATTCCGCATTACATGTAGAACTAACAGTAATTGGTAACTCCAGCGATCAACAGCAAATCAAACCTGTTTCACTGCAACTAGGCAAAGGAACTTGGGCTATCGAACGCATTGACGGCTTGCCGCCGGGCAAAGTCACACCACGCACATTAGAGCAGCAACGAAAAGTCGAAGCCGACTGGATCAAAAAACAAGCGGCATGGAAACATCGCGCCAATGCCAGCTGGTATGCAAATGGATTTAGCAAACCAGTAGCAAAATCGCGCATTTCTGGTGTTTATGGCTCACAAAGAATACTAAATGGTCAGCCAAAAAACCCACATTTGGGTTATGATTTTGCCGCACCAAAAGGCACAATAATTCATGCGCCAGCCAACGCGATGGTGGTTTTGGCCGACCCGGATATGTATTTTGAGGGCGGATTATTGATATTGGATCATGGTGATGGCGTAATGAGCGTAATGCTGCACTTATCAAGGCTTGATGTAAAAGCTGGAGACAAAGTAAATCAAGGTGAAGCTATCGGTGCCGTGGGCGCTACAGGGCGCGCTACCGGCCCGCATTTGCACTGGGGCATCAAAGTACGCGGAACATATATCAACCCGAAACTATTACTTGATTACCAAGTAAAATGAGCCGGTTGGAAACAGAACTTCCTGAAGGCTTCGGAGTTTTTGTCACCGAGAAAATCAAACCATTATTTGATGCCTTTAAATCCACCCGTGCTAGCAGCTTTGCGCAAATAACCAAATTCGGAACCATTGGTGGAATAGCTGGAGCATTGGCTGGTTTTATCTTGTTTATGGTTAAGCCAGACATCTGGCCAGCTTCCTTAGCATTGTTTTTTGTAAGTGCCGGTATTGGAATGATTCCAGGTTTTATGAAATTGTCAAAAGCCAAGAACAGCTTTAGCCAAAGTCACATAAGTGCTATTGCCAATTTCTTGCAACTTGATCATCAGCCAAGCGGGTTTGAGCCAGTTCAGTTTGAAAAATTTGTTGAACTTGGATTGATTGCAAAAGGTGACCGCCGCAGTTTTTCCAATCTGGTTTCTGGAATTCATGACGATACAAGTTTTTCTATTTACCATGCCAATATCGAAGAAAAACGCACCAGAATAACAACTGATAGCAAAGGCAATACCCGAACCGAAACCTATTGGGTAACTGTCTTTAATGGCCAATTATTGCACTCCCCTTACCCGCGAAAATTTGCCTGCACGACGATCATTGCCAGAGATCAAGGTTGGTTCAATTTTAAAAGTAGATTTGGCAAGTCGATGAAACCGATGGGTTTGGCTTCGCCAAAGTTCGAGAAATTGTTTGAAGTTTACACAACCGACCAAGTTGAAGGCCGCTTTCTGGTTGACCCTGCCTTTATGACCCGATTGCTGGAGCTGGAAAACAATAATAAACAGCGCCAAACTACTGCTGCTTTTTTTGAACAAGGGGTTTTTGTAACCTTACAAGGCGGGCAGGAATATTTCGGTCAACTAGACGACAAAGCTACGGCTTTAAGTTTGGCCACACAAACCGTAACTGCTTTTCAGCGGGTATTTCATTTCCTTAATGCGTTAAAGGGAAATCATTAACCGATTAGGGCATTTCCGGTTCACTTTGAACCGCAATATACCATAAGCATTTGTTTTGTCGCATTTCTTATCGAAAAACCGCTTCACACTTTTTCGGAAAAACTCTAGTTTTGCTTATGTTTACCTTGCCAACAAAGACCAGCCAAAATCAAAACTTGCGCCGCATAATATGTCGACATTACCGATAAATGCCTAAATTCTATTGGTGCCAGAAATTTATCAATACCGATCAAAGTATCAGATAACACAAACAACAAAGCACCAATTCTTGTCCAGCGCGGAATGTTACTGGCAAAACTTGCGGCGGCCATTAACGACAAGACGATAAAATACACAGCTATTGCCGGCATCAACGCACCGGTTTTTGGCAAAACGATTGCTCCCATTACCACGGCATATAGACCAATCAAAACAATGATTGTTTGCCTTGAAAAGTCCAGTTGCGACCACTTGCGTAAATTCACAGAAAAAACCAGTAAATAAAATAAATGGCCAATAAGAAACGCCGCCATACCCACGGCAAAAGTCCACTGCACCGGCGCAGCCAAAGCAAAATCACCGACCCCTGAAAACACTAATGCCAGCGATAGGAACAACCGATAAGCCTTTAGTGCTTCACGCCATGCAATAACAGCCAGAATCCATACTGGAGCAGTTTTTATCAATCCCGAAACCGGAAATACAAAATATTGCGGCAGAAATAAATACGCACTGGCCAGCACAGCGGCCAATATTAGCAAAATTTTGCTAATATTGCTCATAGATCAAAACTTGCAATGACCGGCACATGATCTGATGGTCTTTCTTCTGCTCTGGTTTCGCGAGCAATTTTCACATCAAGCAGACGATCACTTGCTTGTGGCGACATCAAGATATGGTCAATATGAATTCCGTGGTCTTTGTTCCATGCTCCACGTTGATAATCCCAAAAAGTATATTGATGATCACGGCCGTCTTTGATTTGCCAGGCATTATCTAAGCCCAACCAATGCAAAGCGGCAAATTCGGCTCTGGTTTCATCAGCCATCAAAGCATCATCAACCCACACTGCCGGATCCCAGCAATGGCCGTCTTTTGCAATTACGTTGTAGTCTCCAGCCAGTATCAAAGGCTCTTCAAATTTCAATAATGATTTGGCATGCTCTCGTAATCGCTGCATCCAGCGTAATTTATAGTCAAACTTTTCGGTTGTTTTGGGATTACCGTTTGGCAGGTAAATACTGGCCACCCGCACCGGACCCTTATTGGCAGCGATCACACATTCCAAATACCTTGCCTGTTCATCGCTCGCATCACCCGGAAGGCCGGGCAAAGTTTCCTCAATTGCAAACTTCGACAAGATCGCCACACCATTATAGGATTTTTGTCCCAGAACAGCGCAATTATAGCCCATGTCTTCAAACTCAAGATACGGGAATTGCTCTGTTTGGCATTTAATTTCCTGCAGGCAAACCACATCCGGTTTTTCTTCAGCCAAGCATTTGAGCACATTGCCAATTCGCGTCCGTACCGAATTGACATTCCATGTGGCTATTTTCAGATCAGCGGACATAATTTCGCTTACCCTTTTGCATCTAAGAATTCCCGCCGCAACTCGATAAGGCCTTCCGGCAAGTTTTTATTCGCCCGCACTTCGGCCTCATTCAAACCGTCCAGCTCATGGGGAAATACCAACCATTTATCAGTTTCATGCAAGTAATAATCCGGCACCCGGTCAGTCATATTTTTTGTTGGCTTGTAATAAACTGTGCCAACTCGCAAGTCTCTTGGCATATTCAGCCTGCTTAATGTCTTCATTTCACGGATAATTGCATCTATCGAGCGTCCAGAATCAAACACATCATCAAGTATCAGCAAGCTATCGTCAGCATTAACATTTTCGATCAAATAATGCAGCCCGTGTACTCTTACCACTGCGTCCTGTTGTCCAATGCCGTGATATGATGAAGTGCGAATAGCAATATGATCCGAAGGCGCACCGCAAAACTCCAGCGCTTCTTGCACGGCAATACCGATCGGTGCGCCACCGCGCCAAACCCCGACAATATAATCAGGCCGAAAACCGCTACGTAGTATTTGCTCCGCCAATTCGAACGATCCGGTTAATAGCTCTTGTGCGCTAATGTAGGTTTTTTCCATAAGTATGATCCTGTCGGAAATAATTTAAGATTCGCGCCAATA
The DNA here is from genome assembly GCA_016763315.1 of Robiginitomaculum sp. GTDB lineage: Bacteria > Pseudomonadota > Alphaproteobacteria > Caulobacterales > Maricaulaceae > Robiginitomaculum_B. The sequence goes on along the minus strand of JAESTZ010000043.1, from coordinate 50,829 downwards.
TATACTAAAACCACCGAATTAAACGATGTTTTTAGTATATATTTCATCTTTGTTCTTCATCAACAGAGCAGCATCACATAAGGCAAACCAGATAATGATCGCTGACAAGCAACAATTCATTCTTGATCGAGCGATCTTAGTTTTGTCTGGACAAGAAAGTTTCGATAATCTGCCGCTCGACATACCCGGCCATTCAGAACGAATTATCGAAGTTCCTTGGGCTGCCCAATATTTACACGATGCAACAAATATACTGGACATCGGCTTTGCCATGTCGAGCTTCGATTGGCTGGGACTGTTACTGGCAGCACAAGCACGCAGCAACACTTCGTTGCAAGCAGCAGATATCGTTAAGCCACAACGGGTTGCCAGCAGATACCCTGAACCTTGGCGAGCGCGGGTGTTGTCCGTGCCGGTGACTATTGGTGACATTCGTAATTGCGAGCTTCCATCAGGGCATTTTGATCTGGTGACCTGTATTTCTACCATCGAGCATATCGGCTTTGACGAAGCCAGCATTGATGATCCGAACAGTGCTTTTAAGCGCGGCAAAACACCGGCTGAGATTGCTGCCAATCGTGACCCAAATACTAATCTCGATGTTCTGGACGCTTTTCATCGGGCATTACAAACCAATGGTCGGGCAATGATTTCGGTTCCCATGGGGAGCGGCGGGGCTACTTTACTCAAAGACAGCCTTGGCCTTTACACTCGCCAATGGGAATATGAACAAGAGAGCTGGAAAGAATTAACCTCACACCCGGGTTTTACGGTTATCGAAGAACAATTCTTTGCACTTGGTTCCGATGATTGCTGGCAGCAAGTTACCAGTCCGGCAGATCTTGTGGATTTAAGCAGTGAGCTACAACCACACGCTAGCGGTTGCGCAGTCTTGGTATTACAAAAGCGGTAAATTCACCCAAATCAGTATTTTCAAGTAGCGAATAAAATCATTCGTCAGTTTTTAGCATTTCCCCAGTGGATAAAACCTAAAAAGGTTCATCCAGAAACAATATTGTTTTGTGCATTACTAAAGAAATGCTTTGTCAAAACCCACGTTTCATTGAGATAGTTCACGTATTCACATTGTCAAACAACCGCAAACAGGTGGTTTATGACCTACTGCAACACCATTATAGCAAGAGCAGGGAAAGGGCGCGCGTCTGAAACTTATCCCCGATGGTTGATTGCTCCTAAGGGTCAATGAGGGTGAAATCTTTGCCAATTAACCCTTACTCGAAGTAACCTCTTTGCCAATGAGTGCTAAACAAGGGTTATCGCATAAGGGTCACGTGACCCTTGTTTGCAATTCTCTTTTGTCTCGCGGTCAAATACCAAAAATGCCGTCATACTCCGACTTGTTCGGGGTATCCATCTTGAGTAATTACGACAAGAATTAATGGTGGAAAAACTGGATCACCCGAATAAATCGTGTGATGACGGACGTGGTGGGGAGTAAGAAAAACCTAAATTGCCGTACGGGGTTTGAACCCCGTCTGTTGGTTTCAATTGACAAAATTACTTTTGCGGCGAAGATTGAAAAACGTTTCGAACGCGGTTATAAACCGCCGTCTGGTGGTGGGTGTTGGTGGCGCCTGCCTCATTGATAGGAAGAAGGGCAGCGACTGTTGCAAGTAACGCTGCCATTGCATCACGAGGGAAACGGCTTGGCCAAAGTGGCGCACTATTCAGGCGGGGTGGCAAGGTGAATGGTGGGGTTCTAAACAGAAACAATGTATTGAAAATCGGTTATAGCTTGAAAGGAAGTGCCGCAAATGGCAATACAGTGTTTAGAGTTGCATGGGGGAAGAAGGAAGCGGGTAATCATGGGCATTTTGTCTTACGTAATATCAAAGATTAAGCGCGAGGAAGCTACACTCGGTAATTCTGAAATTGCTGACATTATTGATAATTTCATTTCTCCCGATTGCCAAAATCCTTGAGCATGGGATGATTTCACCTCCATTAAAAGTAAAGACCCAAGAGTTGAAGAAATAAAACAAGATATATTTGCAATAGAAAATAAGCACCCGCCTAAGAAAACAGGAATGTGGTGCTCAGAAGAGGGCGTAGTTGACTTGTCTGCACTTGCTAAAGAATTAAGAAAGCAATAGGCGATGAAGAATGGTGTGCTTGGGTATTTCGCAAGATAAAGCACAACCCGAAGTAGATCATCTTGCGGCTAAAGCCTTATTTCTACGATTGTTTTTAGGATTATGGTGACAGTGACTAAAGCTCGCCGGTTGAACTTGGCAGTTCTCCCAAACCCGGCCCTTGCACATGCAAGGTGCGTGTAGGAAATGCGAAATCAGAGCCAGCCTCGGCAACTATTTGCTTGATGGCCATGGCAAATTCTTCCTTGATTTGTAGCCACTCGCCCCAATTAGTGGTTTTGGTAAAGCAATAGACCATCAGATCAATCGAGCTTTCATTAAAGCTATCGATATGGATTAACAAAGTACCATCCGGCGGATGCACAAAATCGTCGCTGTTCATTATATAATCGTGAATACCTTGACGAACCGCGCGCAATTGTTCGACGCTTGAGTCATAAACCAAGCCAATTTTCCAGTAAATCCGGCGCGAGGTCATCCGCGAAAAATTAGTCACAGCATTGTCTGATAAATTTGCATTTGGAACATAAACCGGGCTTTTGTCGAAACGACGAATAGTGGTAGAGCGAAAATTGATCAGCTCCACCGTTCCTTCGACCACACCATCAACCTTGATCCAGTCGCCGACCTGAAAGCGTTTTTCCGCCAGTACTAGAAATCCAGCAATCAGGTTTTTGAACAAGTCTTGCGCACCAAGTGCCACCGCCACACCGAAGATTCCCAAACCGGCCAAAAACGGCCCGACCTGAATGCCCCACAGCTCCAAAATCGCCGCACCGCCGACAAATACGAATAAACCCTTGGCGGCTTTTCGCACCCACGACATAATCTCAGGAGTCAACGCTTTTTCCAGCGGCTTTAATACCGCCACCAACGGATCTACTGCGCGAACCAATGACCAGAAAATTGCAAAAGCAATCAACGAAGAAAGAACCTTGTCAAACAACAATGTTGCTTCTTGGGCAGTCCCCAAAACGCGCAAAGCAAAAAACAAGCCAAAAATGACCGGAATTAGCTTTAGCGGTTCTTCAATTGCATTTAATAATTCATCATCGACCTTGGTTTTACTACGCTTAGTTATTCGTGATAAGAAGCCAACAAAGTGGTGGGCAATAACCCCCCTCAAGACCAATGAAAGCACGAGCAGGATAACAGCTAGAATTGCATTGCCAGTGTTTACTCCCAGAAAACTGGTTTCCCAGACCTGAACGGTTTGTTGCCAAAGATCAGACAATGCCCCTGGTAAAATAGAAGATTCTATACTCATTTTATTGCTCGCTAATTGTTGCAAACTTTATGTCAGGAAATTTATCTTAGGCATAGTAGTTTATACTTTTGTCTCGCGGTAATCGGACTCCTTCTCCCCGCTGGGGAGAGTCCTCAAGTAGCGAAGAGGTAGGACAACAAAAAGGTTGGGTTGAGGGGTTTGCGATGGTTAAAGATTGTGACGGCAGAACTGGATCACCCGAACAAATCGTGTGATGACGAACGTGGTGGAATAAAAACAGATTTTATTGTGTAGCACCGACCATAATTGATTGCGATGTCTCGATAATTGGTGCGTGGGCTTTTTCAATAATATCGGCGAAGTTCAAAACAGCCGCAACATAGGCTTGACCTTCTCTACCCCGCGCATATCCGAATTTCAGGGTTTTATAAATTTCAGGATTTTCCAACTCGGGAAGAATTGCCACGACCTCTTGCCATTGATCCGGATCACCGCCTCTTTGACGCACCAAAGCTCTGGCATCAATCATGTGTCCCCAGCCAATATTATAGGCTAATAAGGCAAAAGGGTAACGATGATCCTGATCAATACTATCCGGCAATCTGCGTAACAGGCTGGCCAGATAACGCGCGCCGCCATTAATTGATTGCTCAGGATCAAGGCGGTTGCTAACTCCTTGCTCTTTGGCGGTAATTCTGGTCAGCATCATCAGGCCACGAACTCCGGTATAACTTTTTGCATCAACCTGCCAATGGCTTTCTCGCCAGGAAAGCGCCGCCAACAAAGTCCATGGTATTTTATATCTTTTCTCTGCTTTTTCGAAATAGTTTTGATATTTTGGCAATCTAGTTCGCATTGCTCGTTTTAATCGCGATAAATCCACATAATCAAATTCATTGTCAGATACAGCAAAATATCGCATTTGCAGCAATTCAATCAATTCTGCTGTTTCCGGCAACGACATCCAGTGCTTTAAATCGCGTTTCATGCTAACCCCACGCCAGGTTTTGCCGCCAGCTATTACCCAAGCCAAAGGGGTGCTGTCGCCGGCAGGTATCCGGCGTTCTAATGTCGGCATATAACGCCGGTGCAAAGCAAACACATGATCGTCGGCAATTGTGCAATCCAGTCGTTTGGCAACAATATCGGTAAACAGAACTTCTACAGAATGCGGCGAAATAACTGCTGCCGCCAGCTCCGGTTGTTGCAGACGTTTTGCTTGATACATTTCAGCGAATGAAGAACCACCGGCAAGCACAAACCGCAAACCAACCAATTCCGCAAGATCATTAATTTCACGCACTCCACGGCGACAAACCACAATCGGATCAGAAGACATATAGGCCGGGGAAAATAGATATTTTTTCTTACGCTCATCGGTAATACTCAAACCGGCCGCCGCAATATCCACCTGCTCTGTAGCAATTGTTTCCAAAACCGTATCAATGTTTGACACCACATTAAATTCGGCAGTTAGTCCCAGATATTGCGCATAGGCATTGACCAGATCATATTCAAAACCGGCCAAACCGTCACGGCCACGGTAATATGTAGTTGGCGCATTAGTGGTTACAATTTTCAGCACGCCTTTTTCTTGTGCTTCACGCAACACCGAGCCTTGTTTTGGTGCTTGCAAATTGCACCCAGCCAAAATTAACGCCATGCTAAGTGCCAGTAATATATACTGGTGGCGGTTAAAAATTTGAAAGAGCGAACCAATGGCCAAAGCAGAATTCCACAAAAATCAACGTGTCTATGTCGGTCCCGTCGGAACCTGGGCAGTCATTGAACAAATAAAACCGCAATGGGTCAAAGATGTTCCCGAACCAATTCGCATAACCTATGAAGTCGGACTAGGTCGTGACTTTAAGGCCGCAGAATTAAGCGGTGAGGCCAGCAATAGCAATAAAGACAGCATTGGTAAAGAAAACTGGCGCGTGGTGCGTGCTAAAAACAAATGGCAATCACCTGAAGAAAGCGCCCATCACCCGTTTCCGGGAACTTTTCCGATAGTAATAACCGACAATCAGGACTGGGGTGGCTGGCGAACTCCGGGGGCTGAATATGATCGCGATCCCGGGCGTATCGAGTATCAAGCCAAAGTAATGGCCAGCTCGTTGGCTCTACTTAACATCGCCAAACGGCTAGAGACATACCTAGCAAATAGTACTGGCGATGTGCCGGCTGATATGATGGATTTAGCTCGTGAAGCTCGTCAAATAATCCGCTTTGTTGAAGACAAACCGAAGCCAGTTTAAGCATAGCTAAACAAGTTTTAATTTGCCTACACTTGCCAAAGCTATAACTAGCTGTTCAAAATACCCCGATAACTAGAAACTTTCATTTCTGGAGTTTTGGGGAACATTATGAATATCAAACCTGCATTACTGGCCATTGCCGGCTTTACCCTACTTTCAAGCAATGCTTTGGCGCAAATGCCAGACATTGATGTAGCCTATGACAGTTTCACACTGGAGAACGGCTTACGAGTGGTAGTGCATGAAGATCGCAAAGCTCCGATTGTCACGGTCAGCGTTTGGTATCATGTAGGATCCAAGAACGAACCTGCTGGCAAAACCGGCTTTGCCCATTTGTTCGAACATTTAATGTTTAATGGTTCTGAAAACTACCCCGGTGAATACTTTGCACCGTTCGAGGAAGTAGGCGCCACCGGTATGAACGGTACCACTTGGCTGGACAGAACCAATTATTTTGAAACCGTTCCAACGCCGGCACTTGATATGGCTTTGTGGATGGAATCCGATCGTATGGGGCATTTGCTCGGCGTTGTCGGACAAGAAGTACTAGATGAACAACGCGGCGTAGTACAAAATGAAAAACGCCAAGGCGATAACAACCCTTATGGTTTGGCGCAATATCGACTTATCAGTGGCGTTTGGCCAAGCGGCCACCCTTATGCCCACAGCACTATTGGCTCGATGGCTGACCTTGATGCAGCTTCGCTTGACGACGTAAAAGACTGGTTCAAACAATATTATGGAGCAAGCAATACAGTTATAGTTTTAGCTGGTGATATTGATGCGGTAACTGCCAGAACAAAAGTAACCAAATATTTTGGTGACATTGCCTCCGGGCCGAACCTGCATCAGATGAAAGCATGGGTGCCGACAAAAACCGAGAACATCATCGAGGAAATGACCGACGCAGTGCCTCAAGCAAGGGTTTATCGCCGTTGGGCAATACCCGGACGTACCACCAAGGACGAGGCCATGCTAGATATGGCAGCTCAAGTGCTAGGTGGTGGCAAGAACTCCAGATTTTACAAAGAGCTGGTTTACAAACGCGAAATTGCCACACAAGTGGTTGTTCGGGTTGAACGCCATGAATTGGCCAGCATTTTCTCCGTAGAGGTCACCGCCAAACCCGATGGTGACTTAACTGAAATATCAGAAGCTATTGATGACATTATGGCCGGATTTTACGCCAAAGGCCCCAATAGGTCAGAGCTAAAACGGGTGAAAACCAGAACTAATGCGGCGATGGTACGCGGTATCGAGCAGATCGGTGGCTGGACAGGAAAAGCAACACGTCTTGCCGAAAGCGCGCTTTATGCCAATGATCCGGGGTTCTTTAAAACCCGCCTTGAATGGATGAATAATGCCGATCAACGCTCCATTCAATATGCGGTTCGTCAGTGGCTGTCCCATGGTTATTACCAATTAACCGTCAAACCAAAGGGCGACTTTAAAACCATTGCTGCTGGTGTTGATCGCTCCACCGGCATACCGCAAGTTACCGGACTGCCTGATCTGTTTTTTCCCAAAGTTGAGCAAGCAGTTCTGGATAATGGCCTCAAAGTAGTTCTGGCCACCAGAAGCTCGGTTCCAGTGGTAGAGATCGCCTTGCAATTTGATGCCGGTTATGGTGCCGATCAAGGTAATAAACTTGGCCTGTCATCATTTGCTATGTCTATGCTCGACGAAGGTGCGGGCAAGATGAATGCATTGCAAATTGCCGAAAGCTTGGAAATGCAAGGCGCGACTTTAAACACCAATTCCGGCCTGGATACTTCAACTATCCGGCTTTCAGCATTAAAGGCAAATCTAACTCCATCGCTAGAGATTATGGCTGATGTTTTGTTGCAGCCGCAATTTGCAGAAACAGAGATTGAGCGCCACAAGAAATTATGGACAGCCAGAATCTCGCGAGAAAAATCGCAGCCGGTTCAAATTGCTTTACGTTTGCTGCCACCAATCCTTTACGGTAAAGATCATGCTTATGGCGTACCGTTTACCGGCACCGGAACTATCAACTCGATCAACAGCATAAGCCGTAATGATCTATCCAGTTTCCACAATACTTGGCTACGCCCTGATAACGGAACCTTGTTTGTAGTTGGTGATACGACAATGAGTGAAATATTGCCTTTATTGAATAAAGCATTTGCCAGTTGGAAAAACCCTGACACTGCCAAACCACAAAAGAATATCACCGAAGTTGGTTTAATCGAAACCGGCAAGGTAATTCTGATCGAGAAAAAAGACGCGCCGCAAACTCTGATACTTGCTGGCGAACTGATCCCTTCCACCAGTGATGAAAACTATCTGGCACTAGAAACTCTAAACAATGTGCTGGGCGGGCAGTTTACCGCCCGGGTTAATATGAATTTGCGCGAGGACAAAAGTTGGGCTTATGGTGCTTATACCTTCACCCAAAACGCCAAAGGCCAGCGTCCGTTCATGGTGTATGCGCCAGTGCAGACCGATCGCACCGGTGACAGCTTGCTCGAGTTAATAAAAGAATTAAATGATATTAAAAACGAGCGTCCGGCAACGGCGGCAGAAATTGAAAAAGTCGTAAAAAACAACACCAATGCCTTGCCCGGACAGTTTGAAACCGCAGGGGCTGTATTAACCTCGCTAATGAGTAGTGATAATTATAACCGCCCATTTGATTACCCAACCAGCTTAAAAGCCAGATACGCCAGCATTAACGAGCAAACCGTCAACGCCCAAAGCGGCCAAATTCGCCCCGAAGGGCTTGTCTGGGTGTTAGTTGGTGATCTGGCTAAAATCCGACCACAGGTGGAAGCAGCCGGACTTGGCCCGATAGAAATATGGGACGCTGATGGCAATAAGTTGGAGTAATTATTTTTAAATTTGAGTGTTTTCTTTGCCATTGAAGGCAAATATGTCTAGATTATTGCCATAGTCTCAGTTCGGTTGCAAACTAATGACAAACTGAATTTTTAGAAAGATTTAGAAAGATATAGATGAAAAATTCACCATTTGATCGCGAAAAACATATTTACGAAAATGATGCATTCGATGAGTTAGTCAAAGATGCTGTGCGGTTTTTTAATGGGACACCTGTTTTACCAGTGCCGCCTCAAGAACGATTTTCAGGGGTAGGTGTTTACGCTCTTTATTATATTGGAAGCGCAAAACCTTATACGCGATACGGACAACTGAACAGAATTAAGTATGAGTTTCCTATTTATGTGGGAAAGGCTGTTCCTAGGGGCTGGCGACAAGCAAGAGTAACCGCATCTGTTGATACAGAAACTTTTGAGCTAATTGGTCGTGTCCGTGAGCATTCAATAACAATAAACAAAGGCAAACACCTTGATGTGAATGATTTCATGTGTCGGTTTGTTATCTTTGAGGGGGTGAGTTCGAGCATGATTGGAACAGTTGAGTCAGCACTCATAAGACTTTTTAGACCGCTCTGGAATACGGAAGTTGATGGTTTTGGCAATCACGACCCTGGGAAAGGAAGATACAATCAAGCCAAATCCGACTGGGATGTTTTGCACCCAGGGCGAGAATGGGCGGACAGGTGCGCGCCGAATAAAACTTCCCTCCTATCACTCAGCAAACGAATTAGTGATCATCTGGAGTTATTGAAATAATGCGTACATTGGAATTATTCTCCGGTGCGGGTGGACTAGCCCTTGGCTTGAAGCAAGCTGGTTTCGACCATGTGCAGCTAGTTGAACTTAATAAGCACGCCTGCAATACATTGAGGAAAAATTTCAACCCAGACACTGTATTTGAGGGTGATATTAAAGATTTTGATTTTTCTTCGATCAGCAATATCGATTTTGTCGCTGGCGGCCCTCCTTGCCAACCATTTTCATTAGCTGGAAAACATAAGGCGGATTTGGATAATAGGGATATGTTTCCTTATGCAGTAAAAGCAATCAAAGAGTTGCGCCCAAAAGGTTTTCTCTTTGAAAATGTAAAAGGCTTACTAAGAAAATCATTTTCTGACTACTTCGAGTATATTTTACTTCGATTAAAATATCCAACGAAAACGTATAATACTGATCAATGGAAAGAAGACCTTAAACGACTACGTAAGATAGATATGAATCCTCAAATTCCAGTAGAATATGATGTTAAATTTAAATTACTAAACACAGCAGATTATGGAGTTCCGCAAAAAAGAGAGCGGGTAATTATTGTTGGTACCAGATCGGACCTAAATTGCAGTTGGAAATTCCCCCTGCCTACGCATTCAAAAAATATACTTCAGATTCATCAACAAAACGGTGAGTATTGGGCAACTCATGATTTAACCAATATAAATGATTTACCCGAAAGGGAAAAACAACATACGCAAACCTCTCAGCTAAAACTATTCCCACATTTTATAAAACCTTGGCAAACAGTTCGTGATTGCCTGAAAGAACAGCCGCATCCGAATGAACTTCACAAAATAAATGGTCACGAATTTCGCGATGGTGCACGCATATATGCCGGCCATACCGGTAGCTATATTGATGAGCCTGCAAAAACTCTGAAAGCAGGAGTTCATGGCGTTCCGGGAGGAGAGAATATGATCAGATATGCTGATGGTACAGTTAGGTACTTCACTGTTTTCGAGGGAAAATTGCTCCAAACATTTCCACATGATTATGAAATAACCGGAGCTTGGACTGAGGGGATGCGCCAAATTGGCAATGCTGTTCCAGTTCTTTTGGCTAAAATTCTTGGCGTGTCAATTTACTCGGCGATAACAGGAAATATGGGTATTGAAGGTGACATGCTAAAGTCATTTACCCAATATACCTGAAAACAACTTCTGCTATCTTGAGGCTACGAGCCACAATAAATCGATTATCCTTTCGGAAAGATCGGCGAAAAATGAAAAATTAAAGCAGGTTTTTTGTTTGAAGAAAACCAAAAATGCTCTAGTAATCTCACAAAATTAAATAGGGGATATCAAAACATGGCTAAAAACGATGACAAAGCAAAACCGGCAACGATCGGTCAAACAGGCATTCTTGGTGCGATAGAGCGCGCTGGCAATAAACTGCCCGATCCGGTATTTTTGTTTGTTTATCTAATCTTTGGCCTGATGGTTGTTTCGATTCTGGCCTCGTTTTTTGGGCTTTCCGCCACCTTGAATGATCAGGTATTGGCCGGCATGGGACAATCCAGCCTTGATCGTTTTGGCATTAAAGACGACGGGATTATTTCCGCCATCAGCCTGATTTCTGGTCAAAGCCAAAATTGATCACCATGCCAAAAACGTTCACTCACTTCCACCCGCTTGGCTATGTACTGGTGGTGATGTTAGGTGCCGGTGTTGCTGAACGATCCGGGCTTTTCTCCAGTGCCATGCGCGCCGCAGTAAGTGGCGCACCGACATATTTGCTAACTCCGGTTGTTGCCCTGATTGCCATGGTTGGTAATCACGCTGCCGATGCTGCCTATGTGGTATTGATCCCGTTGGCTGGAGTACTATTCGCCTCGGCTGGTCGCCACCCATTGGCCGGTATTGCTGCTGCCTTTGCCGGGGTTTCCGGCGGGTTCTCGGCCAATATCACTCCTGGGCAACTTGATGCCTTACTGTTTGGTATCACCCAACAAGCCGGTGAAGTTCTGGTGCCATCTTATCAGGCTAATATTGCTGGTAACTGGTACTTTATTCTCGCCATGACGTTTATCTTCATGCCACTTATCTGGTTTGTAACCGATGTTTTGATCGAGCCAAAACTTGGAAAATACAAACCACAAGGCCATGCCAAAAACTCGGTTGCCGATAAAAACGAGCCATTAACCCCGGAACAGAAAAAGGGTCTTCGCCACGCTGGTATTGCCTGTTTGATAGTGGTTGGTGCTTGGTTGTTTATGACATTTGGCCCCGGCACGCCGCTAATTAACGATGAAGGAGCCGCCGCAGACAGCGACCTTGTCCTGCAATTAAGTCCATTTTTCCAATCATTAGTCGCCGCGTTCTTTATTTTGTTTTTGGCCGCTGGTTGGGCTTACGGTAGAGCCGCCGGCACGATCAAGGACAAACAAGACGTAGTCGGCATGATGACCGATTCGATGAAAGACCTTGGTTATTATCTGGTATTGGCATTTGTTGCTGCGCACTTTGTGGCGATGTTTAATTGGTCAAACCTTGGGCTTATATCGGCGGTTCATGGCGCAGATGCTATCGAAGCCTCGGGGCTGCCATTGCCGATCTTGCTTGGTTTGATTGTATTGTTCTCTGGACTGATCAATTTATTCGTTGGCTCGGCCAGTGCAAAATGGGCATTGCTGGCGCCGGTTCTGGTGCCAATGTTGATGTTATTAGGGGTTAGCCCAGAAGGCGCAACCGCTGCCTATCGTGTTGGCGATAGTGCCACCAATATCATCACACCATTGATGGTTTATTTCCCGCTTATCCTGATTTTCTGTCAACGGTGGAAACCTGACTTTGGCATTGGTTCTCTTACCGCAATGATGATCCCGTATTCTATTTGGATCATGATAACCGGCCTGACATTGATGATGCTGTGGGTATTCTTTGGCATACCATTAGGCCCAGGTGCCGAGGTGCATTATGTATTGCCTGGAGCAACTCCGTAATTTTGCAAAGCTAGCACTTGCCCGGTTTACGGCTTAAAGGTACAAGCACAAAACTTGGAAGCAGGTGTTTAATGCCATCGGATAGCTATTTCTTTGCCCAGCCTCATTTCTTGAGGATTGCCGGATTAAACCGCTTAGAAGTAATTTCTTTGCTCGATAAGGCAGATAGCTATGTCGAGCAAAGCCGGCGCCGGCAAAAAACTTCTGACAGGCTACACGGCTTAACGCAGATCAATCTGTTTTTAGAACCATCGACTAGAACCCAGTCCTCATTCGAGATTGCCGGCAAACGACTTGGGCTTGATGTGATCAATATGCCGATCGGTTCTTCGTCCGTTTCCAAGGGCGAAACGCTTATCGACACAGCAGTTACATTAAACGCCATGCACCCTGATCTGCTGGTGGTGCGCCATGGGGCATCTGGTGCTGCTGAACTGCTAAGCCAAAAAGTTGATTGCGCGGTGATCAATGCTGGTGATGGCACTCATGAGCACCCGACACAGGCATTGCTCGACGCATTGGCCATTCGTCGTACTTTGGGCGACCTTGATGGCTTGCGGATCGCTATTTGCGGCGATATTGCCCACTCACGAGTTGCCAGATCAAATGTGGCTTTGCTAAATTTGTTAAACGTCGAGGTCAGGCTTTGCGGCCCGCCGACGCTGTTGCCGTCCGATGCCGATCGTTGGGGTGCATAAGTGTTACACAATATGGATGAGGCGGTGGCTGATTGTGATGTGGTAATGGTATTGCGCTTGCAATCCGAACGTATGGACAGTGCGGCTATTCCGTCAAAGCGTGAATATTTTAGATTTTACGGACTGGATCAAAGCCGGTTATCACATGCCAAACCCGGAGCATTGGTTATGCACCCGGGGCCAATGAACCGGGGCGTGGAAATTGCCAGTGATATTGCCGATGATTTGAGCATTAGTCTGGTGACAAAACAGGTGGAAATGGGGGTAGCAGTACGCATGGCGGTATTAGATATGTTAGCCACAGCAAGAAACGAGGCGATCTGATGGATCAGGCATTACCGATACTGATCACCGGCGCGCAAGTTATTGACCCCGCCAGTGAATTAGACGAAACGCTAGACATATTGATTGCCGATGGCCTTATCAAAGACATTAAACCTGTTATCGAGCCTACACCGGAAATGCTGGTGGTTGATGCAAATGATCTGTTGCTTTGCCCCGGACTGATTGATCTGAAAGTCAAAACTGGCGAGCCGGGTTCCGAACATCGTGAAACCTTACAAAGCGCGGGGCGCAGTGCTGCTGCTGGCGGTATTACCACCATGGTTATTGCCCCGGATACTGATCCGGTAATTGATGATGCGGCATTGGTGGAGTTTATTGCTAGATCATCGCGCAGCAAAGCAATCGTCAACGTATTGCCGGCTGGTGCTTTGACCAAGGGATTATTAGGCAAACAAATGGCCGAAATTGGCCTGATGAGCGAAGCCGGAGCCGTAATGTTTTCCAATGGTGACAAAGCCATTGATAATGCCGACGTGATGCGCAAAGTTTTGTCTTATGCCGGGGCATTTAACGCACTGGTTTCTTGTCGTCCCGAAGATGCAAATCTGGCCGGATCAGGGGTGATGCACTCGGGAGAGCTGTCATCACGCTTGGGGCTAAAAGGTATCCCAACCGCAGCCGAAACCATTGCTATTGCCCGCGATATTGCACTGGCCGAACTAACTGGCGGAAGATTACTAATTGATCAAATTTCATCAGCAGCAGGCGTCGAGCTGGTTCGCAAAGCCAAAGCCAAAGGTCTGGAGGTTTACGCCAGTGTTTCTATTCATAATTTAACCTTGAATGAACTTGATGTCGGTGATTACCGCACCTTTGCCCGTTTGTCGCCGCCCTTGCGTAGTGAGGAAGACCGCCACGGTCTTATCGCTGGCCTGATTGATGGAAGCATTGATGTGATTGTATCGGCACATGACCCAAGGCCGGCCGAAGAAAAGCGCCTGCCCTTTGCCCAAAGCTCGGCTGGTGCTTGCGGCTTGGAAACCCTGCTTAGTGGTGCAGTATCACTGGTGCATAATGATCAGGTCGAGCTTAACTGTATATTGCGGGCAATGACCAGCAATCCGGCAGACCTACTGGGCTTGAGCGCTGGTAAAATCAAGATCGGCGCGCCAGCAGATATAATACTGATCGATAGCGAAAAACCATGGGTTTGCGATGCCGATAAACTTCTGTCAAAATCAAACAATACTCCGTTTGATGAGCGACGTATGCAAGGCTTGGCGGTGGCCACCCTAATTGCCGGCAATGTAGTTCACGATATGGACGGTATTTTTAGACAGGAACAACAATGACAATAGAATGGTTTTTGGCAGCAAGTGGCGGTTATTTCCTTGGTTCAATCCCTTTTGGCGTTTTGTTGACCAGATTGTTTGGTCTAGGCGACATTCGTAAAATCGGCTCTGGGAATATTGGCGCAACCAATGTTTTACGAACCGGGCGCAAGGATATTGCTCTGGCTACCCTTTTACTTGATGCCGGCAAAGCTGCCGCTGCATTTTATCTGGCAAAAACATTATTCCCTGACCCATTGGCTATGGCTGCAATTATTGCCGCCATAGCTGCTTTAATCGGTCATTGTTATCCGGTTTGGTTGAACTTTCGTGGTGGTAAAGGTGTGGCAACATTTTTTGGCGGGCTATTGATTGCCAGTTGGCCATTGGGATTGATCGCCGGAGCAATTTGGTTGCTGGTGGCATTGTCGATGCGAATCTCATCACTAGCAGCATTATTTGCGGTAAACAGTGCGCCAGCTATTGCTTTGGCACTTGGCAAACCGGAACTGGCAGTGTTTGCCGGCGTGATGGCACTGATTGTCTCTATCAGGCATTTTGATAATATCTTGCGTTTAATGACCGGCACCGAACCAAAGTTTGGCTCCAAAGACAAGAAATGAGCGACAATAATAAACCGGATCATAGCAAACTACGCGATTGGTTGCGGCTTACCCGTACCAGTGGTGTCGGACCTGTTACATTTCGAGACCTGATCCTGCGTTATGGAACAGCGACAGATGCGCTAGATGCAATCCCTGAACTGGCCAAGCGTGGTGGGCGTATCAAGCCGCTTAGTATTCCAACCATTGAACAAGCCGAAGCAGAAATTGACGAACTGAACAACATTGGCGGGCAGATGTTGGCCTCTTATAATCCTGATTATCCAAAACTGCTAAACGCTATTGATCCGCCACCACCGATAATAAGCGTTTTGGGTGATGTTTCTTGCTTAAATCCCAATTCCTGCTCAATCGTTGGCTCACGTAACGCGTCTGCTATCGGCATGCGCTTTGCCAGGCAATTGGCTGGAGAACTGGGCAATGCCGGTATGATTGTGGTTTCTGGACTGGCCAGAGGTATTGATGGCGCGGCACATATCGGTGCTATCAACACCGGCACCATTGCGGTGGTTGCCGGCGGAATTGATCATGTCTACCCAAGCGAGCATGCAGATTTGCGTCAAAAAATCATCGAAACCGGCGCAATAATTTCCGAACGCAGACTAGGTTATAAGGCTATTGCCAGAGATTTTCCACGACGCAACCGAATTATTTCCGGGCTATCACTTGGAACAATAGTTATCGAAGCCGCTTTGCGGTCTGGTTCGTTAATTACCGCCAGAACTGCATTAGAACAAAACCGTGAAGTTTTTAGTTGCCCCGGATCTCCACTTGATCCACGATCCCGTGGCAGTAATGATTTAATCAAGCAAGGCGCACATCTGATCGAAAGTGCCGACGATGTCTTGCATGTCTTGCAATCACAATCGGCGACTAGAATATCCGAAGGCGAACCTGAATATGGCGAACGGGCTACTTCGAATGCCGATGAAGAGCAGATTGATTTAGCCCGAGAGAAAATTCTTGAATTATTATCGCCAAGCCCGATCCATCGCGACGAGATTGTCCGCGCCAGTTCGTATTCTGTTGCCGCCTGCTCTGCGGCACTGATAGAACTGGAATTAGCTGGTCTTGCGCAATGCCTTCCCGGGGGATTGGTTTACAGAACCAGTTAATGAGGCCCTGTTGTTGACTTATGCGTGAGGCTTTCTGCCAATACAATCAGGTCTGCAACATCATCTAATCCGGATTTTCGTGCAATATTTTCCATTTGTGGTAGCAGTTCTGACAAATAATTGGCAGCATCGTTTGCGCTTAAAACTGGCATGGGATCATCTTGCAGCCCAACGCTTGGGTTTGATCTAGTGTTTTGCATTACCATTTTCCGTTTAGTTGAATAAAATAATAATAACAACCTATAAGAGTTTTTACGGTAATGCAAGATAGTTTCGATTGACAAAGTGGTCATTGCCCTTGCAGGTTCACGCGCAATTAGAATTGATGTTTTATCGACACAGGAAAAATCCATGAAAATTGTTGTTGTTGAATCCCCTGCCAAGGCGAAAACCATCAACAAATATCTGGGCGAGGACTATTTTGTTCTGGCCAGTTTTGGTCATGTTCGCGATCTACCAGCCAAAAATGGCTCGGTAAGACCTGATGAAGATTTCGCCATGAGCTGGGAAGTTGGATCACGATCAGCCAAACACCTTAAAGCTATCGCCGATGCCACTAAGGGCGCGACAGAACTGATATTGGCTACTGACCCGGATCGTGAAGGTGAAGCAATTTCATGGCATTTGATCGAAGCATTAAAGAAACGCCGTGCTCTTAAAAAAGACGTGCCGGTCAGCCGGGTGGTATTCAATGCTATTACCAAGTCTGCTGTTACCACCGCTATGCAAAACCCCAGACAGTTAGACATGGAACTGGTCGAGGCATATCTGGCACGGCGGGCACTGGATTATCTGGTTGGCTTTACCTTATCGCCAGTATTATGGCGCAAATTACCCGGATCACGTTCAGCTGGACGGGTGCAGTCAGTGGCTTTGCGCTTGATTTGCAGCCGCGAACTGGAAATAGAAAAATTCAAATCAGATGAATACTGGAGTATAACAGCCAAAGCCAAAGTCGGCTCGCATCAAGCATTTGACACCCGTTTGGTGGAGTTAAATGGCAAGAAACTGACTAAACTTGCATTGCCTGATGAAGCATCTGCAAAAACTGCGGAACAAGCTGTACAAGCCAGTGATTTCAAAATCTCTAGCGTTGAAGCTAAACCGACTAAACGCCACCCGTCACCACCTTTCATTACTTCCACTTTGCAACAAGAGGCCTCACGCAAACTAGGGTTTGCAGCTTCGCAAACCATGCGAGCGGCGCAAAGACTATATGAGGGCATCAATATTGGTGGCGAAACCGTTGGACTGATCACCTATATGCGGACAGATTCGGTGCAAATGGCGCCAGAAGGCGTAAGTGAAGCGCGAAGCATTATCGAGAAACTCTTTGGCAGTGAATATGTTCCGGAAAAGCCTAGATACTACAAATCAAAAGCCAAAAATGCCCAAGAAGCCCATGAAGCAGTACGGCCGACTTCATTCTTTCGCCACCCGGATAGCTTAAACCTCGATGGCGACGAGAAAAAGCTATATCGCCTGATTTGGAACCGCGCAGTTTCCAGCCAGATGCAAAGCGCCAGACAAGAGCGAACTACTATCGAGATGGGAAATGATGGTTCTACTTTACGAGCAGTAGGAACAGTGACATTATTCGACGGCTTTTTGGTGTTATATCAAGAAAGCAAAGATGATCGCGAGAACGAAACCGATAGCCAATTACCGAAAGTAAACGTCGGTGAAGCAGCCGCAATTTCCAATATTGAAACAGACCAACACTTTACCCAACCGCCACCCAGGTTTACCGAAGCCTCTTTGGTAAAAGAAATGGAAAACCTTGGCATTGGCAGACCGTCAACCTATGCCTCGATATTGCAGGTGCTACAGGATCGCGACTATGTGACTTTGGACAAAAAGCGCTTCATTCCCGACGATAAGGGGCGGGTTGTCGTAGCTTTTCTAGAGAACTTTTTTGCCAAATATGTTCAATATGATTTTACCGCCGAGCTAGAGCAACAATTAGACGCAGTAGCCGAAGGCAAATTAAACTGGAAAAAATTGTTATCGGACTTCTGGAAAGACTTTTCCGCAGCCATTGATGACATTGCCGATTTGCGGGTTACCCATGTTCTGGACGCACTTGACGAAGCCTTGGAGCCGCATTTATTTCCCAGAGAAGATGGTGCACCGGATCCGCGCAAATGCCCGTCATGTGACGACGGGCGGCTTGGCTTAAAGTTGTCGCGATACGGAGCTTTTATTGGCTGTAGTAAATATCCGGATTGTAAATTCACCAAACCGTTAACGCCGAATGGTGATGGCGACGCCGCCACTGCGGTTAAGGACGAAACCTTGGGCACTGATCCTGAAAGCGGCTTGGAAGTTTACTTGAAGACCGGACGGTTTGGCCCTTATGTGCAATTGGGTGACGAAGACAAACCAAAGCGCGGCAGTATTCCAAAATCATGGTCACCGGATCAGGTCGATCTGGAGCAAGCGTTAAAACTACTCAACCTGCCACGGGAAGTTGGCATTCACCCCGAAGACGGCAAAATGATAACTGCTGCAATTGGCAGATATGGGCCGTATGTGCATCATGAAAAAACTTACGCAAACTTACCAGCCGTTGAAGATGTGTTTGAAATTGGCCTGAACCGCGCAGTCGATATGATCGCTGATAAACGTGCCAAAAAAGGTGGCAGAGCGACTGCTACAGTCCTTAAAGACCTAGGCGAGCACCCAACAAGCGGTAAGCCTATGCAGATACTGGACGGACGATATGGCGCTTATATCAAGCATGAAAAAACCAATGCCACACTGCCCCGTGGAACTGATCCCGTTAGCGTAACTGTTGAACAAGCCGTAGAATGGGTTGATGCAAAAGCGGCAAAGGGCAAAAAAAACCTACTAAAAAGAAATCTACTGCCAAAAAGAAAGCCGCGACTAAGAAAAAACCTGCACCCAAGAAAAAAAGTTAGAGCTTTGACCCGATGAAGTATCTATCAGTAATTCAACATACTTCGGCAGACTATCTGGGGTTAATGGAAGATCATTTAGAAGGACGCGGAATAAGATTTAATTACTCTCGTCCATTTACTGAGGGCGCAAAGCCACCAGATATTGCCACCATTGGCGATGGGCTTGTTTTGCTAGGCGGTGGGCCATGGGGCAGTGCCGGAAAACGCGATGTGCCGACGCTGGATGTCGAGGTGAAACTAACTAGAGCATGTTTAATGATGGGCAAGCCAGTTCTGGCTTTTGGATTAGGGGCGCAAATTCTGTCATTGGCCGCAGATGGAGCAGTTGAAAGCTCAGCCTTAGAATTTCGAGCAGGCACAGCAACAAGGACAAACAACCAAGCTCTAAACGGGTTTTTGCCACACCAATTCCCGCAGATAACTTATTGCCGAGACCGGCCATTACCACCGTCTTATGCCAAAGAGCTCGCAATTGATGCGCAAGGTAGAACAGCAGTTTTCCAGATAGGTGAAAACGCAATTGGTTTTACCGGACACCCCGGGTTTAAACTGGCAATGGCAGAAGACCTGATTATGGAATTCGATGAGCAACCAAGCAATGATAGCGCACCAGAATTCAGCAAATTGCGAGATATGAAAACCGACATCGAAGATGCACTGGTGCCAATTATGACCGGATTGATCCAGCTAACCGGTTGGATGAAAAGTTAACCATAAACAAAAATAATGCCCGAGGACTAATACTCCCCGGGCATCAAACTTATTACTTTTTATTAGGCTTAGGCCTTAATGCTGATGAGCAGGTTCGGCAGCTTTTTCTTCTGTTGCTGCTTCTTTTTCTGCTTCATGTTTCTTTTTATGCATTTTCTTCATTTTATATTTCATGACTTTATGGCACTGCTTTTGCTCGTCAGTCATATCATCCATTGATTTGGACTTCATTTTTGCTTTCATTGCCGCCATGTCCATTTCACCGGACTTCATTTTGGCTTTCATTTTTTTCATTTTGGCTTTGCATTCGTCAGAAACGACCATCTTCTTGTGCTCGCCAGAATGTTTGTTCTTTTTCATTTCATCATGGCTCATAGCACTATGATCCATTTTTTTCTCGTGCATTTTTTTCTTCATTTTTTCATGCATCATTTTATGGCATTGCTTTTGCGTATCAGTCAGGCCTTCACCAGACATCATTTTTTTCTTCATCGCAGCTTTGTCCATGCCATCGGACTTCATTTTTTTGTGCATGTCCTGCATCATTGCTTTGCAGGTTTCATGAGTCACTTCAATTGGCTGATCAGCCATTGGTGCAACAGGTTCTGCTTCTTCTTGATAAAGAGAAGCACATGAACCAAGCGCAAGTCCGGAGGTTAATAAAACCGCCAGTGCCCATTTTTTAGAAATTTTCATTTTTGTCTCCAATGACATTATTGTGTAACGGTTTTTACGCAACCGTTCTAAATACCATCGAAACTATTTTAGTTTCCACAGCCCGACAAAATGATATTGTTTGAGCTTTCCCCCGTCAATGCGCATAATGCCACATTATTATGAATTTTTGCTCATAATAGTTTCCGGTTTTATGATACAGGTTATCACGTGAGCGATTCAAATTTCATATCAGCTATTAGCCGAACCCCTTCTTTAGGAGGCAGCAGTGACCAACAGGAACTGGCAAAATCATTGTCCGCCGGCAATTCCAATTTAGAACAAATACTAACAGCTATAATTACCAACTCACCGTATCTGACAAAATTACTGAACAATCATCAGGGGCACGTGAAAAAGCTGTTTAGCTCGAACCCTGACAAAGTAATGAAAGATCTAATACAAGAGCTACAACAAATAACTACTCGCAATCAAGCAGAATTTGCTAAATCAATCCGGCAGGTTAAAACAAAATATCATTTATCTTTGGCATTACTAGATATTTGTGGGGTGTGGAACACAGGCAAAATTACCGACAACCTATCTAAATTTGCTGATGAAACTATCCGAATTACTGCGGAATTTTGCTGGCAAGCAGCTCGTGAGCAAAACAAAAACCCTTTACCGAGCCTTGCGCAAAGCGGCTTCTTTATCATTGCATTTGGCAAGCTTGGCGGCTGCGAGCTTAATTATTCCAGTGACGTTGACCTGGCGTTTTTCTTCCAACGAAACCAAGTTTCCAGCGAAATAGAAATTGATCTGCAAGTATTTATCCGCTTGGCCAGGCAGATCACTAAATGCTTAAGCGATGTATCCGAATTTGGTTATGTATTTCGTGTTGATCTGCGTTTACGTCCTGACCCATCATCAACACCTATTGTTTTGTCAACTGATGCGGCACTTGTTTATTATGAGAGCGTTGGTCAAACATGGGAAAGAGCCGCATGGATAAAAGCTAGAGTTATTGCGGCGGACGTGCATGCCGGAGAAGACTTCATCAGTTCAATGGAGCCTTTTATCTGGCGTAGAAACCTCGACTTTGCCGCCATAGAAGACATACACCAAATACGTCAACAAGTGTTATTTGGTAAAAATCAACCGCAACCTGCAAAACCCGGATACAATGTAAAACTAGGAATTGGCGGCATTCGTGAGATTGAGCTTTTCGCGCAAACCCTACAGCTTATTCATGGTGGTCGCAAACCGGAACTACGAGAAAAAGACACTATCAGCGCACTTGTTTCATTGTCGGATGCAGGTTTAATTCTAGGAACAACTTCCAGTAATATGATCAAAAACTACACATTTTTGCGTCGCGTTGAACACGCTTTGCAAATGGTAAATGATCGTCAAACCCATGTAATTCCCGATTGCCCCCAACAGCGACAAAACTTCCAAC
The DNA here is from genome assembly GCA_016763315.1 of Robiginitomaculum sp. Classification (GTDB taxonomy): domain Bacteria; phylum Pseudomonadota; class Alphaproteobacteria; order Caulobacterales; family Maricaulaceae; genus Robiginitomaculum_B. The sequence goes on along the minus strand of JAESTZ010000043.1, from coordinate 28,862 downwards.
AGTTACTCGGGTTTAGGAACGAAAAAGAATTTGAAAAAAGTCTGGTTGATTGCACTTCTGAAATTGCATCTTTGACGAAAGGTTTTTTTGCTAAAGACGCCTCGAAAAAATCAAAAGATGCCCTGCATTTATCAAATTTTGAAAATCACCCGTCTGCAATAACAATGCTAAAGCAAGCCGGTTTTTCAAATGCCAATGAAATTCTGTCACGTATGCGTATCTGGATGTCCGGCCACATTAAAGCCACTCGTAGCGAACGTTCAAGGCGGTTACTGGCCGCTCTGGCACCTGAAATTATCCACTCGCTTGCAAAAACTCCAGATCCTGATGCCGCATTTAACAGTTTTGCCCAGTTTTTTGAAGCTTTGCCAGCCGGCGTGCAAATTTTGTCACTATTTGCCAACAGTCCGGGCTTATTAACCCGTTTAGTCGATATATTCCAAATGGCTCCGAAGTTAGGAGTGGTTCTGACTAAACGCCCGAACATCCTAGAAGCCTTGCTGATTGATGATAGCCGTGACGATCTAGCAAAAATTTTACGCCACGACATTGCCGAAGCAGATGACCTCGAGCAAGCAATGAACATCGCCAGAAGAAGCGTTCAAGAAGCTATGTTCAACATCGGAGCCGAGCTATTAACCGGTAATGCAAACCCAGAAATAATCGCCCAGACCTGTTCCGCCCTCGCGGTAACGACAATCGATGGGCTTGCCCAGAAAATTGAAAAACAGCTCACCGACAAGAGCAAAAAATCGCCGGCAGACTGGGCTGTTTTGGCCTTTGGTAAGCTGGGAAGCTTCGAGATGATGCCCGGGTCAGATCTGGATATCATGGTAATTTATCGCCCTGTTACCGGAACAAAAAACACTCCACCAGTTCCGCCCGCAGACGTTTGGGCTGCGCGTTTTACAAGACGCTTGATCAGCGCATTATCTGCACCAACAGAAGAAGGATTATTGTACGAAGTGGATATGCGTTTGCGTCCCTCCGGACAATCAGGGCCAATAGCTGTAGAGACAAATTCATTTTTGAATTATTATCGACGAGATGCCAGGACTTGGGAGTTTCAGGCATTAAGCCGAGCGCAAATAATTTCTGCTTCCAACAAGCAATTCGCCAACCAAGCACAACAGATGTGCCGGCGTATTATTTCTGATTTCGTGGAACACCCAAAAATTCGCAGCGATATCTCTAAAATGCGCAAACTTCTGCATAGCGAAAAACCAAGCCGTGGATTATGGGATATAAAAAACGGCTCCGGCGGTTTGACCGAACTGGAATTCGTTATGCAAGCTATTTCTTTACTGTCACCAAGAAATGGTGATTTTAAATCCTTTTTCCAAGGCTTTTCGCAACAAAACAAGATCGTAGAAACCGGATTGCTCGACAATCGACAATTCGAACAATTGTTAAAAGCCCATCGACTTTATCATACGATTTTGCAAATAACCAATATGGCAGTAGGACGTATTGGTGCTGCCGAAGAAATACCCAAAAGACTGCGGCAAACTATTGTCAGCAGCACCAAAGCCAACTCCTTTCGACAATTGGAAAAAGAAATTACAACCAGCCGACAACAGGTAAGTACAATTCTGGATCATATATGTTCCAAACACTGAATTATACAGTATTTGGAACATATAACCCTTTGCTTTCCATCAACTTATCCAAAAACCGGTAACCACTTTTGGGTCGATGGGGTATATTATTTGTAACCAACGACGGAAAAACCAGGTGAAGACGTTTATCTAATAGTTGGGGAGATAAAAGGAGAGCATTATGAAACTATCGTCAATTCTAACCTATGGCTTATTGGTCATGGCAATACCGACAATAACCTTGGCAAAAAATAGTGCCGAAGACAAAGCGGCATCCAAAGCAACAAAAGTCATGGACAAATTTGATGTCAATGATGATGGCAAGGTCAGCATGAGCGAAGTGGCAATTTTACAGGCCAAAAGGTTTGACGACGCAGATCGTAATTCCGATGGCTTTATTTCACATTCGGAAAAGAAGTTATTAAGGCTTAAACGAAAAAATACTCACCGTGAAAGGCTAGCAACTCGTCGCCTTGACCGGCAATCTAGTATTGACAGTAATGGCGATGGCGAGATTTCCCTATCGGAATTTACTGCCCAACCCTCACCGCTGTTTACACGACTGGATAGTAATAAAGATGGCTCCATTTCCAGCTCTGAAGTTCTGGAAGCAAGAAAGAAGAAATTTTTGCAACTTGATATGAACAATGACGGCGTTTTAAACCGTGCCGACAGAAAAGCTGCCACAGCCAAAAGGCTTCTCGTTGCAAAACAGACGAGAACCGAAATGGATGTTGATCAAGATGGACGTATCTCAAGAGCCGAATTTCTGGCCAGTAAAGGGCGTTTCATGAACAAATTCGATAGTAATAATGATGATATCGCCACTTATAACGAAATCAGAAACGTTATTGCGGACAAAATAAACCATGTCAATAAACGTCGATAAAACGACTTGCTCCGGCTCATTATCTTATTTTTGGTGAGCCGGAGAATTATACCCTAAACACCGGGCTATACGATGGTTTACGTATAATTCTATTTGTTACCCATCGACTTACCAAAAACCGTTTTAAGTGGTCGCAATCCATTGCTGTAAAACCGGTTCCCACTTTTACTAGGATTGCTCCAGACCCACTTTTTAGGTCTATGGAGTATAAGTCATTTACACGAGTTAGGTGCGCGCAATCAAAACAAGGCTCACAAAAATCGACGACCCAGATGGCGATTTGGTTAAACGTATTGCCGCTGGTGATGCTATGGCAGCTAATTTATTGGTGATTAGACATTTATCATCAATGGTAACCGTAGCTAGCTATATGCTTAATGACCACGCCGAAGCAGAAGACGTGGCACAAGAAGTTTTCTTGAAAGTCTGGGTACATGCAAAAAAATGGCAGCCGGGAAAAGCAAAGTTTCACACATGGATGCATCGGGTCGCGTTGAACTTGTGTTATGATCGCCTGCGCAAAAAGCGTGAAACTTATATGGAAAAAATTCCCGATCATATTGATGGGAACTTGTTGAATGCAGATGAACTGATCGCCAACAGCCAAACAGCACAACAGGTACAAGCAGCAATTACGACCTTAGCACCAAGGCAAAAGGCAGCAATTACACTTTGTCACTTACAAGAAATGGGAAACATTGAGGCTGCAGAAATAATGCAAATCAGCGTCGAGGCAATAGAATCTTTATTGGCAAGAGGACGCAAAGCCTTACGCCGGTCTTTAATCGACCAAGTTGAAGAATTGCTGGAGAAATAAATTATGGAGAATGAGAAAATGAAAGCTGAAAACAAACAAGACAGGGCATTAAATGAATTGCTGTCGAAATTACCTGCGCATCAAGCAAGCGAACCATTGGCGGGCAAGGTTTTACGTTCGTTCAATCCATATTCACGCAATCAACAAGCAAGCCTGCCGGCTATGTTTGAATTGCTGTTCGGCAAAAACCAGCATAAGTATGCCATAGCTATGGCCAGTGTTTTTGCCATTCTCATGATCGGTGGTGTTAGCGGTTATGCGGGAGCCGAAATATACCAGAACCAACAAGATGCTGTTGATGTGATTTCTGGAGCTTTTTCCAACAACTCGTTTATTTTTGAAATAGAGGCAGAGACATGACTTTAAATCGTGGTTTTATCTGGATATTGATTTTATCTTTGGCAATAAACTTGCTGATGGTAGGTGGCATGGCCGGCATGTTTATCGCCAGCAAACAAAATAAAGTCACGTCACAATCCACAACAACAACGCCCAGACTCGGCAATAGCTCGTTTAATGGCGCCGGGTTTTTACGGGCTTTACCACCGGAAGACAGAAAAAAAGCCCGGGAACTTATGGTAAAAAATAGCGGTGAGTATCGCAAAAATGCACGGCAAGTGCGTAAATTACGCCGGCAAATCTATCTCTTATTGTTAGCCGAAGAATTGGATCATCAAGCTATAAAAACTGAACTTGGTAAATTAAGGCACGCTGAAAACCGCGCATCGACAAATGGTCAAGCGTTGATTTTGGAAATACTGATCGGCCTTGATTTTGATACTAGGCGAAAGGCGGTAAAGGCAATGAGCCAACCACGACTGCGAAATAGGTAATAATCCGTACCGTGTTAAAGTACGAGTCTATATCTTTTTCCAAAAGTGGCCGACTAAATAACTCTTAGTCTCTTTTACCGCCACAACAACCAGTTGTTACCGTTTCAGTTTCTTTGCGACTTTGGCCATGCTTGCCCTGACAGCAGGTTGACGCAATTTCAGCCGCCGGAATTAATTGTTCTGTTGCCGGCTTACGGCTACCACCGCAGCATGATTTCTTTTCATGATTTGTTTTTGTCATATTTAATTCTCCTTAAATTTTGCCGTTAGTTTGAAGCTGCTAATGCTTATCTCCATGTCCGCCATGCATAAATATATGCAATAACGGACAAAGCAAAAACACCAGCCAAATCCAGCTAAAGCCGATTATTGTGCCATATTCTAAATACAACACTACGCCAATGGAGACCAAAATGAATAACGCAAGTATGCCAAGCGGTGTCTTGAACCATTGCCGTTTTTTGTGGGTAACATTTTTATGTTTTTCACTATGATCCATTATTGCCTCCTATAGAACTAGGCTTAAAAATTATTCTTCTGGTTTTTGTAGTTCGACTTGCATTACATCAATTCTGCCGCCGCGAAACATTGCGGCGCAACTTGCAAGATAAAACCGCCATTTGCGGATAAATTCATCATCAAATCCAAGAGACTTTATTTTGGCTAGGTTTTTGTCAAACTCTTCCAACCAGTTCTCTAGTGTGATGGCATAATCCCTGCCGAAGTGAAAAACATCATTGACAACAAGTCTGGCCTTTTTCGCTTCTTGTTCAAAATGTTTACGTGAAGGCAGCATTCCACCGGGGAAAATATACTCTCGAATAAAATCACTGCTTTTGCGATAACCCTCAAACAAATCCTCCCTGACAATTATTGTTTGGATCATTGCTTTGCCGCCGGGTTTTAAATAGTTATAAACTGCGCTCATATACTGGTTCCAATAGGCCTCACCAACATGTTCGAACATGCCGATGGAAACGATATGATCATATTGTTCGTCAATTTCTCGGTAGTCCTGTAACCGCACTTCGGCCAACTTATCCAGCCCAGCCTTGGCCAGACGCTGCTTTGCCCATGAAGCTTGCTCATCAGCTAATGTTACGCCGGTAACACGAAGACCTTTGCTGGCAGAGTCTTCCATAAACCCACCCCAACCACAGCCAATTTCCAGAATATGATCATCTGGCGCAGGAGACAGCCTGTCTAATATTCTTTGATACTTGGCCTTTTGCGCGTTTTTAAGCGATATGGACGGATCCCCTTCAAACAAGGCACTGGAATAAGTCATGCCTTTATCCAACCAAAGCCGGTAAAAATCATTGCCGAGATCATAATGAACTTGCACATTTTGCCGGCTGTTTTGTAGAGTATTAGGCTTGAATTTATTCCTCAAAGCACTTGCGGTTCTAAAGACCCAATTACCGCGAACATGTTTCTCGAAAACAGTAATGTTTTCAACTATCACTCGCATCAAAACTTTTAAGTCACTGGCATCCCACAAGCCTTTGACATAATTTTCACCAAGCCCGATATCTCCATGGGCTATTATATCCTTAAACACCCGCCAATCATAAACCTGCATGTCGGCCATTGTTCCAGCCTCATCTGCCCCATAAACAACAGCTTCACCATCAGGTAAAACCAGTTTGAGCCGTCCTTGTTTGATCAATTTCATTTTCGTCAACAGACGCGGTAATCGTCCACCGGAACTTTTAACATCCACAATCAAAGATTTTTTTTGTAAATTATTTTGCATTTTCATTCTCCGACTACCAAGCAAATAACTTGCGTAGAATTCGAGCAAAGCAAAATCAACAAACTACCCGAAAACAAGCAAGAGCAAATCAGAACCGGAACCGAAAAACCCGATCCGTGCGCCATAATATAACATATTTGGAGGCAATCGACAATTTACAACCAGTCATAGTATGGCATTTTGTCGCAGAGGAGATGAATTGTCGTTAAAAATGCCACATTTCGTAAAAAAAGACCAATGATTCACTTGGTTATACAAAATATAATAGCTCTCAATTTCAAAGTCAGTTACGAAGCTTGCAATTCAAACTAAACAGACACAAGCAAGTCTATTCCACTGTAAATTTACTGTTTAAAAAACGGAGAAACAAATGAAATTCCTTCCCAACTCACGTTTGGCACTATTAAGTGCCGGATCACTAGCCATTTTAATGGCGCCGACTATTGCTCAGGCGCAAGAGCGCAGAGCCGTCGATGAAATAGTCGTAACAGCCCAAAAACGTGAACAAAACCAACAAGACATTCCTGTGGCCGTAGTCTCTTTCGGTGAGGAAATTATGAAAAACTCTGGTGTTCAGGACATTAAAGACCTGATCGCTATTGCACCTGGTCTGATGGTAACATCAACCTCAAGCGAAGCTTCAACCACGGTTCGCATTCGCGGCGTGGGTACAGTTGGTGATAATACCGGTCTGGAAAGTTCAGCCGGTATTTTTATTGATGGTGTATATCGTTCGCGCAACTCGGTTGGTTTTGGTGACCTTGGCGAGATTGAACGCATTGAATTACTTCGTGGCCCACAAGGCACCTTGTTTGGTAAAAACACCTCGGCTGGTGCATTAAGTGTAATCACAAAAGGCCCTGAATACGAAACGTCTTTCGGCGCTGAGGCAACTATTAGTAATTATGGCGGCAAAGGCGGCTCACTGTTTGTAACCGGCCCCCTAAACGACGCTGATACAGCAGCCTTCAGACTATATGTGGCCAAACGTCAACGGGACGGGTATGTGGTAAATGCAGCTCCATTGGGCGGTGATTCATACGACCAAGATGTATTTACAGCTCGTGGCCAACTGGAATTCACTCCGAACGATAATTTCAAAATGAATATTATCGGTGATTATAGTGAACGCGATGAGAATTGTTGTTCCGGTGTCCCTATTTCGGTAACCACTTCATCTTTGCTAGTTAATGCTATTGGCGGCGCAGGCTATCCAATTAACACCGATGCGACTACGCCGCGATCGTTGGCTCGTGACTCTTACACCGCATATTACAATCGTGAAATCGGTCAGAAAGTTGACGAAAGAGGTATTTCGGCACAAATGGATTGGGACGCAGAATGGGGTACCGTTACCTCTATCACCGCCTATCGCAACTGGCAGAATGTTCAAGGACAGGACATAGATTATACCAATGCTGATATTGCCTATCGCCCAAGTGATGGCAGCAATGGTAACGAGTTTGATACCTTCACCCAGGAACTACGGATTGCCGGGTCAACAGGCAATGTTGACTGGTTGTTCGGTGGCTTCTACATGAATGAAAAACTGGAGCGCCGTGATACTTTTAAATTCGGTGCAGCTTATGAAACGTACCTTGGCCTATTACTTTCAGGTGGTACCAACCCTGCGCAAGTGTCTGCCTTTACCGGTTTACCGTTTGGCACTAACTTGCCAGCAGATCAAGGAATGTTACAAGACATTTATTTGCATACAGCCAAGACTTTCGCCTTGTTTACCCATAACACTTGGCAGGTAACTGATCAGCTTTCATTGACCGGTGGTTTGCGCTGGACTAATGAGAACAAAGACGTAAATGCGACATTTACAACAAATGCACCAGGTTGTGCAGCATTTGAAGGTCTATTCGGTATTGATCCGATTTCCGGCGCAATTGCCGGTGGAGCGGGTGCAATAGCACCTGTTGTCGGTCTTGTTTGCTTGCCATGGGCAAGATCCGGTCTTGACGGCGCAGCACGCGCTCAAAACATCGATTCAAGCGAGCTGTCCGGTACTGCTAAAGCAGCTTTCAGACTAAATGATGACGCGATGATCTACGCTTCTTATGCCAGAGGCTTCAAGGCCGGTGGTTTGAACCTTGATCGCGCGTTTGACACCGGTGCAACACCGGGCACATTAGCTGCATGGGATACCAGATTTGCTCCGGAAACTGTGGACACTTTTGAAGTTGGCCTAAAAACAGAAGGGTTTGACAATTCTCTGCTATTTAATATCACAGCCTTCTCCTCACGGTTCAACGATTTCCAGCTTAATACATTCACTGGAACATCTTTCGTGGTTAACTCCGTACCAACAGTAAAATCTGATGGTGTTGAGGTGGAACTATTATTCCTACCGAACATTGACGGCCTAACGATCCAAGGCGGAATGACTTATTCAGACACTCGCTACGGTACTGAAGTTGGAACACCCGCCAATCTGTCAGGACAGCAAATGTCCTTATCACCTAGATTGTATGCAAATGCAGCCATAACCTATGAGCAACCATTGGGCGCAAATATGGTATGGCGTGTTCATGTAGATGGGCGTGCAGTTTCATCATACAACACAGGTTCTGATCTTGATGCTGCCAAGCGCCAAGATGGTTTTGCTACATTCAACACCAGATTTACAATCGCCGAAGCTGATGATGGCTGGTCTGTAGAAATTTGGGGCAAAAATGTTCTTAATCAGGACTATATGCAGGTTGCATTCGACACACCTTTGGCTGGAGCTAACGCATTTAGCATGTTCCCCGGTGCACCAAGAATTTGGGGCGCAACGGTTCGCGGCAAGTTCTAAGTTCCTGACAATATATCTTTTAAAAGGGTCAAGCTTTTGCTTGGCCCTTTTTTGTGTACTCCATCGACCCAAAAAGTGGGAAAGTTTTAGTTTGCCCTATCGCAATGCTAAAGCTTGGCTTTTGAGGACGGTTTTTGGATAAGTTGATGGATCGCAAAAATAAAACATAAATAAAATTTAACAACATTTCTCTAACTCCTGCTTAACCCTGTTTGGCTAGACTTAACCAAGAATTGGTTCCGTTGTTTCGGTGCCGGCCACTTTTGGGTTGATGAAATGACATTACTGCGTATTTCCAACTGTATAATACCGCTGCTTTTGGCAATGAGTATTATGGTGCCAAATTCCGCATCAGCGCAGCAACCTGTTGAATTTTCGACACAAAAAGGCGATGGCTATAGCCGCATCCTGGTAAGTTGGCCAGAAAGCGTAACCAATAAAGATGTTAATTTAACTGCCAAAATCACTAATGGTGTACTGGTTGTAAATTTTTCGGAAATTCTTACTGGCAATCCTAAAATTATTCGAGACGGCCTACCAGAACAAGTAGCTTTGGCTCGTATGGATACTGATGGTCAAACAATTCGTATCGCCCTTAGGTCGCCAGCAAAGATTGCTACCTCAAATTCTTTTAATGTTTTTGCCATTGATCTGATCGCTCTAAACAGCAAAATCACACCTCCGGCAGTTAGCTCGCCTCAAGCGGAGCAAATTGCAAAACAAAAGGCGCAAACCAAAAAACGAGTTTCCGAAGAGTTGGAAAAAGCCAAACGGCAAAATCGATCAAACCCCGCTTTACCATTACAGGTTCGCTTCGCAGAAAGTAGCGATAATACTAGAATCAGCTTTGACTGGACGGATCAGATTGAGTACCGGGTCTTGGATAGAGAGAATGGACTAGATTTAGTCTTTGACAGACCATCAGCCCCTGCCCTTGCCGCGATCAATGCTGGCCGCCCCGCCGGATTATTGGCGATCACGGCACTAAACCGCCAGAACAAAACCATAGTCTCGGTAAATCTAGAGCCTGATTATAAACACCGAGTAACCAGAGATGGAACCCGTATAGTTCTTGATCTATATCAGTCAGAGCAACAAGATATTCAGCCCATACAGAAGACAACACCAAAACAACAACCTGATACAGTAAAGATCACAACATTTGCCGATCGCCCGGATCCCGTGCCGTCTTCGGGTATAGTGCCAGTACAAGTTACGGCAACCGGTACAGCGTTACACTTGAAATTCAACTGGAAAGCCCCTGTAGGCGCCGCTGCATTTCGCCGTGGCGAGAACCTTTGGTTGATATTCGATGCAAGTGCCAAAATTAACTTGGCCGAGCTAATCAATGGTGGCAATCGCCATATTCTTGACGTCAAACAAATTACCGGCTCTGCATATTCTGGTGTTTTAATACATATTCCAGCAGCAAGCCAGATAGAGGCGAGGCCTGATGCAAATGGTTCAAAATGGACATTTGTCCTGGATGATAAACTGGAGTTTGCCAATCGCGAGATTGACTTGCGCCGGGAAGCGGACGGATCCGGCCCCGGCAGGCTGGCTGCAAAGTTCAACAATGCCAGCACTTTATTATGGGTTGAAGACAAAGAGGTCGGAGATACTTTGGCAGTTATCACCGGCACAGGTCCTGCCAGCGGCATATCAACATTAAGGCGATTTGTAGAAGTATCCGCCCTACCATCAGCACATGGAATGGCTTTTGAAATAAATGCTGATGATCTTGATGTGGAAGTTGCCAACGATTTATTGACCATCAAATCACCATTAGGGCTTACTCTTACCCCTTCTGCCACACCATTAAATATTAGCACTGGCAATAAAACTGTCTTGGCAACAGCAAATCCCGCTGTTACCGCATCACCTGGTTTCATTGATTTTGACGCTTGGAAAAAACTTGGTGGCGAAGGCCGCTTTCATAAAACCTACAGCGCCCTTTTGCGACGGGTGGCAATTGAAGACACCGATCCCGAAGCCCGAATGATATTGGCCAGATTTCTCATTGCCAATGAACTTGGCGCCGAAGCCTTGGGCGCTTTATCACTCGCTCAGGCACTTGATCCAATGCTAGTGCAAGATGCCAGGTTTAGAGCGCTTCGTGGCGTGGCAAATTTGCAAATGAACCGGATAGATGATGCCAAAGCAGACTTTGCGGCACAAACCTTAAACCGTGACCCATCGGCTGCCTTGTGGCGGGGATTATTGGCGGCAAAAACAGAAAACTGGACAGAGTCGCGACAAAACTTTGAAAAAGGGCGTGAGGCTTTTTATCTGTTTACTCCTGAATGGCAGGCAATATTTCACACAGCCTTTGCCAGAGCAGCAATGAACCTTAATGATCTTGGAACAGCCAAACAGCAATTGCAGGAAATATTCGGACAGAACTTGACCCTGCACACGCAACTTGATGCAACAATGGCCAAGGCCGATTTACACGACCGAAATGGCGAGACCGAAAAAGCTATAAAAATATTAGACAATGTTATCGCCACTAAATACGAACCACTGGTAGTTCGTTCTATTTTCGAGCAAACACGCATCAAACAAAAAGCCAATTTAATTTCACCACTGGAAGCCTCTGATATTCTCGAGAACTTGCGTTATCGCTGGCGCGGTGACGAAGTGGAATTAGAAGCGGTAAGAACATTAGGCGCGTTTTATTCACAAGCTGGCGATTATCGCCGGGCAATGGAAGCCATGAGTTTAGCCATAAGAAGGTTCCCGGATTCGCCCGTTGCCAGACGATTGCTTAAGGACCTGAACCAGACTTTTCAGGACTTGTTTCTAAAAGGCGGTGCTGATGCTATGGATCCGGTGCAGGCTTTAGCTCTGTTCTATCAGTTTCAAGACTTCACACCATTAGGCACAGAAGGCGATAGAATGTTGCGCCGCATGGCCGATCGCCTGATTGCTTTTGATTTGCTGCCACAAGCTGCTGAATTATTGCAATATCAAGTCGATCAAAAACTCTATGGCATCGGTAAAGCGCAAATTGCCACCGATCTGGCATTGGTCTATTTGATGGACAAGCAACCGGAAAAAGCCCTTCGCGCCATTCATTCCTCAAGGCAAGCCCGTTTGCCTCGCGATCTAAACCGTGAACGACGTTTGCTTGAAGCCAGAGCATTGGTTGAGTTGGGGCGTACCGATCATGCGCTTGACCTGATCGAGATGGACAGAACCCGTGATGCCGATTTCTTGCGAGCTGATATTGTATGGACTAGCAAGGAATGGCCAAAAATATCAAGACTTCTGGTAAGGGTAATTGAGCGTCATTTACATAACCCAACTGACCTGAACGACATTGAGGCCAGTTTAGTATTACGGGCAACAATCGCCAGCGCCCTTGCCAATGATCAAAGCAGCTTTACCGAACTGGTAGCCAAATGGCAGCAACCAATAGCCAAGACAAAAGCTGCAGAGGCATTTGCCCTGATCTCCAGCAAGACCTCGCTTAGCGGTGTCGAGGTAAAAGACCTTGCCAGAACCCTTGGCGCCACCGACACCATGCGTTCGTATCTGGAACAATACCGCTCGCGGCTAAAACAACGAGGCAGAACCGCAGGTTTGGAGCAAACCGCGAATACTGGATTGCCGGGGTAAGCGATCACACTGATGCCAAAGAAACAATCGAAAAAACAAGCAAAATTCATATAGTGTTTTTGCAAAAGTAATGTTGTTTGCAGTTTTGTATGAATGACCGGGTACGTTATAAACAACAATAGAAGGAATAAATGATATGTTCATAAATACGTTTTTTACACGATTATATGGATTGTTTTTTGTTTTGTTGGCTGTTTCCGGGTGTGTGTTGGATAATTCCAGTCAAACTACTAATTACCATAAGAGCCAAGTCAATGATGAGATGTGCAGTTTCTCAAAAGATTCAACAATGCTCATTTCCGATTATGATTATGTAAAATTTAGTGATTACATTGGATTGTACACTGATATTCGCGATCAATTTGTCACCAATCATGGATATTCTAATTTTGAAATCGCCACTTCCAATGACCTTGACCACTCTCAATGGTTATTGGCTGTATCTGGCAATGTTCATGAATCCGAGTATAGCATGACTTATGTAGGATACTCGCCATCGCGATGTGATGTGTATTATGTATTTGCCAAGTTAGGTAGTTATGATGAACTTCACATTTCACAAAGTGTGGAACAACTTCCTTCATGTAAACTTCCCAAATACTTGCAGGATCCAACATTGTTGCTAGGTAAGTCCACCATACGTGATGGGATAACTGTGTCACATACAACAGAGCGTTTTTTTGTATGGGGTGATGCAAATAGCTTACGATGCGGCCGGGTAGTTGAATATCGATTTTATGCCGATTGGTGGGCTGACTTGATATTAAAGCGGTAGTTAAAATGAATATTAAACTCATCAAATTTTTAACAATAAGCAGCTCTCCAGCATTATTGATCATAATCTTAGAAAGAGTGCTGGATCTGACTGTTCCTTTCTATGTCGTATTTGGTTTGGTAAGTCTTGGAGTTTTGTACTTTTGGCTGAATCTTCACAAATATATTGGTAAAAAGAAATAATGCTTTGGTAACTCAATTTCGTACATTAACGGGTGCAAAATGATTTTTCTCAAACGAATGTTGCGAAATATATTATTGACCTTTGGATCTATGTTGCTCCTGTTTTTATTGCTAACTATATATTGGTTTATAAAGATATCCATAGGTATGGAGTCTATGCCGGTTGATAATATTTTTGTTGCGGTCGGGCTTGCGGCTGGAATGGCCTTTTTATTTACTATAGGTATTTTCTTTATGGTATTATATTTTCCATATCAAGTTCTGGTTCTTACATTTAACAAGTTTACCGTTTTTTTTCTGTTCTTTTTACCGGCGCTTGGCACAGTAATAGCTCTGATTACAGTTCTTTGTTATATAGCATCACCCTCGACATATAACACATTCAGTACTTTGCACGAGTTTTTATGGCTTAGTATAATTGGCTTTATCTTTGTTGTTATAAACAATCTTTTTGTTCTAAAAACGAAATTTCGTTGAAATATGGGAATTACCCACCGGTTAGTCTGGCCAGTCCTGCTGAGTAATTGGCAATTTGTGCGCTTAAGTACGCAGGAACCGGGCCATTGGCTTTATTACCACCCTCAAGCAACGCTTTTAGTGCCGGATCAAGGGTCAGTGTGCGATAGGCGCTGCGTACCAATGTTAATGCTTCATTCAATGCTTCATTGGCGGCATTGGCTTGTTTTAGAGTGCTCAAAGCAATATCGGAGCTAAATCCCAAGGCATAAACCGGCGGTGCTGAACTACTGGTTTCATCGGCATCATTTTCTGCTTCTAACTGTACTGCGCCTTCTGGAATGCCCAACGCCGATAACAAATCCCGCCCCTCTGGGCCAGCGAATAACTCGATCGAATTACCTGGCCCCGGCTTGATCCGCAAAGTATCACCCTTGGCACCACGAGAAATTTCTGCCTTGCCATCAAGCAATAAAACAGCATTTATTTTGAACGTCAGCGCCCGATAGGTATCATCACTATCAATACGAATAGTTCGCTTTAGTCCGCCATTAAGACTGATCTGGAAACTATCACCATCACGAGCCACAGAACGAGTGGTTAAAACCGAACTGTCGACAGTTACAGCCATGCCTTTTGGCAAACGAAAAGCGTCAAGAACCGATGTTCCGGTGCTATCAATACTTATTGCCGCCGCCGATGCATTGCCGCCGCCACCGGTTATCTGACTGGTTCCCTCAACCGCGCCAGTTGCAAGATCAATCCGGCTGACAAAGGCATTATTACTGCCGTCCAGCACTCCGCCGCCCGGCATTGAACCACCGGTGGTTCCCGCAACATACAGCTTGCCATTGGCTGATGCTATTTCACTAATGGTGTCGGTAGCACTAGTGCCTAAAAAACTTGTCCAAGTACGCGCCGGATTGCCACCGCCATCTTCGTCTATGCGCGTCAAAAATCCGTCGCGCTCTCCCGAATGGGCAAGAATACCCGCGCCAAGGCCGTTGGCTGCGCCAACCGAGCCACCAACGATAATCGCCGTGCCGTCAACCCGCAAGGAACTAATAGAGCCACTGTCAAGCGCGCCGAGGTCAACCTGCCAGATTGCCGGATCGGTGCCATTATTCGAGTTAAATTTGGTTAACTTGCCAATGCCGTTTTCCTCGCTGGCGACCAATAAATTTCCGTTTGCATCAATGGCTATTTCTTTGGCAGTTTCGTTGGCTGCGGTTCCGAACTGGCGCGTGAACAGGGTGTTACCATTGCTGTCCATCGCCCGAATATATGCGTCTTTACCACCATTATGGCTGCCGGTAAGTGCAGCACTGGTCGAGCCAACAACAAATATATTACCACTATTGTCCACAGTTACCGCATTGGCTTGATCGTCGGCAAATACTCCAAAGCGTTTGATGAATTGCTCATTGCCATTGGCATCAAACTTCGCAACAAAACTGTCAGAGCCGCCGAACTTTGTAGTATCGCCCAAAGTACCGCTGACCTTACCGGAAATTATCACCGATCCATCGCTACCTATTTCCAGATCGCTAACATCTATGTCACCGGCAGAACCCAAGCCACGGGTAAAGATAGTTTTGCCAGAGCTGTCATATCGTACCAGATAGATATCTTTCTCGCCGCGCGGCTGCAGACCGGCAACTTCACCATCAGAGCTGACAATAGCGTAAATTTCGCCATTGCTTCCGGTTTTGGTGGCTAGGAATTTTGTGCTGGCATCTTCAGCGGCCTCAAGGCGAGTAGAAAAGTCTATTGCTGGAGCAGATAACGCCTCGGCATCAAATTTACTGATGCGGGCAGTTTGCGTATCCCCGATCCCTGATGTACCTGCCACATAAATTGCCGGAGTTCCGGTAACCGGCGTAAACTGCAACGGCTCGGTTCCGGTACCAAGAATTTTGTAACCAAACTGATTTCCCGGCACGATGTTGTTTTCGTCCGGTTCACCAATTTTCACCCGCTTGAATGTCGAATATAAACCGGCGGCATCTAGTTTTCCATTGATATAATCGGCTACATTATCAAGGTTTCGCACCGTTGCTCCCATCTCGGCAAGGTCGATATTGACCACAATATCACCGGTTACCCGCTTGGCTGTTATGGTAAATTGCGCATTACCGGCGAACGCCGGAACCGCGTCATCAAATGTACCATCATAAATCACCCCCGTGACATAGTCGGAACGATTACGTTCAATGGACAAAGTGCTGTCGGCCTTGCTGCTTTTCGCGCCCTTTAGAAACGAAAGCTCTTCAAACTCAGTAGTGCCAAGGAAGCTTTCCAATTGAGTAATCCCCTCACCCAGACGACGATCCAGCAAACGCCTGCGGCTATCGGTAACTGTTTTATCTGCAGCCTCGACTCCCAAGGCAGAAAGCCTACGAATGCCTTGATATAAAGCAAATAATTTCTTTTGATCCTCCGGCGCCGAAGTATTGGAAAAGCTTTCTAAATTCTGATAAAAGAACTGCCCGGAAGCCAATGCTTTGTTGAGAATTTCCTCTTGCCCCAGAGGTTTGGCTGCCGCGTCCCATGGTGGCGGCACCGAGGTGTCAGGCTTGGCGGTATTTATCTGTGGCGCATTGGCAGCTCTGCCGCTGGAGATCAATCTAGCCAAACGCAAATCGCTTGCTGCCTGATAACTACCAAGTAGCAAATCAGCGCTTAATCCGCTTGGCGAAAAAAAACCAATATCCGACATAATCAAAATCCAGTTATATAACCGGATCATAGTAACAAGAACTTCCTGATTATAGCTTAAGAAACTGCAATAAGTTTTACTAAATGCGAAACCTGATCATATAGCTTTATTTTCGCGTGCCAATTTCCCGTAAAATAGACAATCAGTCCAAGTGCCATTTTCAAGCCGGTGCGCTTGTCGATGGCGCCCCTCTAATTGAAAACCTAGGCTTGGTAAAAAATGTTGTTTGGCAGTGTCGATAGCATAAATTTCTGCCCAGACACGATGCAAAGACAAGCAGGAAAACCCATACTCCAACAGTAATTTCCCTGCATCTGGCGCGTATTGCTCATCAATATACAAATCATCAGCACCCAGATATATTGAAAAATCTGCAGAACTGTTTCGTCGGTCAATATAGCATAAACCGCAAGCCCCAAGTAAACGCTCATCAGCCTTGTCAGTTATCGCAAACATGACCACCCGATCGTCTGCCAATACAGTTTTCTCATACCAGTTTTGTTGCATTATCGGGGTTATATTGCGGTATTCCCTAAAAAATTGCTGATACTCTGGACGATTACGCCATAGACGCAGTTTCTCAAGATCAGCTATTTCGATAGCTCTTAGGACTACCAATTCCCCGTTAAGTACCATATCAGGGTTTGTCATAAAAAGTCCTTTAGCAGTAATGCTTCACCTTGGAGCATTGGTTTTGCCAACACCTTGCCAATTACTACATTCATTTGCCATGGCTCTACTGAACCATCGGGTTTTGGCCGCAATGCCTCAAGATCATTTGCGGTTAATACATGTCCGGCTGATAAATCGGATTTAATACGCAAACAACGACGCTGGACAATTGCAGCCTCGATCTCGTTTGCTTCAACACGTTTAATTCCATCACCCAGAGCCAATTCCAACTCCCGCGAACGATCAACCATTTCCCGCCAGCTTTTCGGGTTCATGGAAAAACCGTGATCGGGGCCAGGGCGAGAATTATCATCGGTAAAGTGCTTCTCCACCACCCGTGCGCCCAAAGCGATTGCCCCTAAAACCGTGGCATGACCCGGGGTATGATCAGACAGACCTAACACAAGATCAGGAAACATCGCGGAATATGCGGATAAGACATTTAAATTGATATACGAGAAATTACTTACTTCACCTGTGTAATTTGTATTGCACTGCATCAAGCATAAATCGGCATTATGTTTCAATATCGCAGCTACAGACCGCTTCACATCTGTAATATCTGCGGCACCACTTGCCAGAAACACCGGCTTTTTACGCTTCGCGACTGTAGCTAAGAAGCTAACCCAGCCAATATCACCTGAACCAATTTTATATGCACCGACATATTTATCCATAATATCCAATGCCGCCAGATCATAAGGGGTTGTCATATATTCAATACCGGCATCACGGCACGCTTGCACCAGAACTTTTGTCCAGTCTCTGGGTGTTTCGTATTTCCTGAACACCTCGAAAACGCTTTCTTTCCACTTTGCTTGATGCGAACTTTTCCCGCCTAATTGTGAAAAACCAACATCCGAGACAATATCTTTTGCTAAAAAGTGTTGAAACTTGGCACAATCAGCTCCAGCTTTCGCCGCCAAATGGATCAACTCTACCGCCCGATCAAGTTCCCCGTCATGAGATGAAGCTATGTCGGCGATAAACCACGTGGGCTGATCATTGCCTATTAGCCGATCACCTATTTTGAAGTTTTTTTCAAGCCCCATTTAACCACTTTGCCTTTTCCATTGCTCTGCCAATTCTCCACTAACCGTCATCATACCCGGTAATTTATAACCTAATATTGCTTCGGCCTTTTGCACATTTAAGCCTGTTGCCTTTGCCCTTTGTGGCTGCAAATCAGCAATTGAACAACTTACACCCCAATCAAGATCAACTTCAATCACCTTTGCAAGCCCAATTATAAACTCCTGTTTTGACGAAATTTGCGAACTCGCCAGATTGATAACACCGCTTGCTTTGCTTGCTATTAAATCCAGTAAAGCATTGGAAAAACTTACCGTATCAATGATCGAGCCATAAGAATCGTTAAACAATTTCATTGGCTTACGAGTTGATATTTGATTAAACGCCCAATTTGCCAAACCTCTGCCATCTGGATGAATTCCGGCAATAGAAGTACGAATAATCAACGCATCAGGACAAGTGTTTGCAAATTCCTCGGCGGCAAATTTGGTTCTTGCATACTGATTGACAATAGTGATGTCTGCCAGTTCATCATGGCTTTTACGGCCATCTCCATCAAAAAAATGGTCAGTTGAAATTTGCACAAGTTTTTTATTTTGTTCTGCACACCACTTACTTATCACCTGTACCGGCGCAGCATTTATCGCAAAGGCTGCCATCGGATTTTCCTGACAATCCGCCAAATTGACATTTGCCGCAGCATTGATCACCAGATCAGCGGATACGGTATTCAAACTATCTCGCAGGGTAACCGGATCAGTAATATCAAAATTAAGATCAGCCCCTGATCTAGCGCCGGTTACAAGATCAAAGTCGCTTCTCTTAATTTGCTGACAAAGCTCATGCCCTAATAATCCAGTAGCACCTAAAACCAACAAGCGCATTTCACGCCACTTCTAGCAAGCGACTTGGCGCACTTTGCAAACCGGCACGATTAATATCTTGTAATCGCGCATGATCAATATGTTGCTGGTTTATCTGTCCAAGGTCGGGACGGCGCAAACAAAATGCCGCAAGTTCAGAAGCACTAGCATTACAAGTTTGCTCACCAAAAGCATCATTCAATGCACGGAAAAACTCTAAATCCTGCGGTTGATCCAGTGTCCAGCGCATCTGTTCCAACCCTCCTCCGGGTCCTAATAAATTCACCCGGCTCAATGACGGGTGATTTCGTATCCATGGGGTTACGTGTTCCCACTCATAGGCGGTTTTGGCCTGTTCATTGGCAGCAAATAACAAATCAGCAGAAAACGCCTCGCAATCAAGGCCATGAGGAAATTTTGGAGGCAAATTGTTACAAGAATAGTCCACACCTGAACTAAATAGCAAATCAAGAACTTTTGCGGCAATATCAGGATCAATCAACGGGCAATCAGAGGTAATGCGCATTATGGTTTTTGCACCTATTTCCTTTGCCGCCTTAACATAACGCCCCAAAACATCGTCTTCGGGGCCACGGGTTACAAAATAACCGGCATCGGCAGCAAGTTCAGCCACTTCATCATCAGCTCTATTATCCGGAACAGCGCAAACAACATGATCAACACCCGATATTTGCTCACATCTGTCTAGACACCATAATAAAGCCGGCTTGTCGCCAATTGGCTCCAAAACCTTGCCCGGAAGCCGAGAAGAGCCATTTCTGGCCTGAACTATCACTGCAACTGTCATAAAATGCAATATAACCGCTTCTCGCTAACGTCTGGTTAACCATACAGGCAGATTCTATACGTTCAACTGAATTAGGTCTGGAACCTGCCATGAACACCACCACTGCAACTGCGAAAATCGCCCCCAACCGCATGGGGTTCCCAGCGGAAAGCACATTTACCCATCGTGACTTTAGCAGTCCGAGGATAAATCTTGATGGCAAAACCATAATGATCACCGGCGGCACTGGAAGCTTTGGCAAACAATTGGTGCAGACGATTATTGATGAATTCAAGCCAGCAAAGTTGATTATCTTTTCCCGTGACGAATTAAAACAATATGAGATGGCACAAACATTTTCGCCGACTGATATTCCGTATATTCGTTATTTCATTGGTGATGTTCGAGACGAAAACCGCTTAACACAGGCAATGCGCGGCGTTGATATTGTAATTCATGCCGCCGCACTAAAACACGTCACCATTGCCGAATACAATCCGTTTGAATGTATCAAGACCAATGTTATTGGTGCTGAAAACGTAGTTAGAGCCGCAATCAGTGCCGATGTTGGCCATGTTTGTGCCCTTTCCACCGATAAAGCAGCCAACCCGATAAACCTGTACGGAGCCTCCAAGCTGGCCGCTGACAAGATTTTTTCTGCCGCCCATGCCATGTCAGGCGAAAGCGGCCCAACTTTCAGCGTCGTCCGATACGGTAATGTTGTTGGCTCCAGAGGTTCGGTTGCACCTTTCTTTCGCAAGCTTGTGGCCGAAGGCGCAACCGAATTACCAATAACAGATCCAAGAATGACCAGGTTCTGGATTACTTTAAATCAGGCAGTAAATTTTGTGCTATCTTCGATGGAAATATCCAAAGGTGGAGAAATTTTTGTTCCAAAAATTCCGGCAATGAGCACGGTAGCCATGGCACAGACCATAGCCCCTGACCTACCTCATAAAATCATCGGAATTCGACCAGGAGAAAAACTTCACGAAACCATGGTTCCCATTGATGATGCACATTCAACACTGGAACTTTCCGATCGTTATGTGATCCTGCCAAGCCATGATAATTGGCGCAAAGAAGCGTATTTAGCTGATGGCGCGAAAAAAGTTGCTGACGATTTCTCTTATGCTTCCGATAGCAATCCAGAAATGCTGGACGCAAGAGGCTTGCAGACATTACTCGACGAAACTTATAGCAAGAAATAAATGACTCGGTTGCATGAATAACGGTTACAGATCCCACAACGCCCGTCATCACCCGATTTATTTGTCTGCTTCAATTTTCAGACCGCTTCCTCCTAATGCCAAATACAAATTGATTTTAGCCTCAAATCGCAAACGCTCGATTACCAGCAAATTCCTGTCAGCTTGAAAGCTCCGTTGGCGAAAAGTCAAAACATCAAGCAGGTCAATAGCTCCCTCTTTATACTGTATTTCTGCCAGATATAAAGTTTCACTGGCGGCAGCGGCGGATAGCTTGGTAAACTCATGGCGACGACCTAATACCGATAGGTTATCTAGTTGGTTTTCAACCTCTAAAAATGCATTAAGAACAATTTGCCCATAATCCGCTAGAGCTTGGCGAGAGTTTGCCTCTGCGGCCTCTATGCGTCCTTTGGTCAGGCCGCCATCGAATAAATTATCGGCCAAGCGCAGACCAAATGATAAGGCCAATGACGCTGGGTCGAACAATTTATCGGGGTCTAGTGCACTAGAAGACAGATCACTACTTATCGTTAATCTTGGCCAGCGCGAGTTAGATTCAATGCTAAGTGTTGAAAAAGCACTGGCAAGGTTATTCTCGGCCGCCAATATATCTGGCCGTCTCCGTAAAATGTCTGCCGGCTGGCCGATGGCTACTGATTGTTGCATTGGCGGAAAAGTGTTGGGCAATTCTAATGAAGCAGTTGGGTATCGTCCCAATAAAACCTCTAAAGAACGTACTGTAGAACGGACAATAGATGAGGCTGTCTCTTGTCGGTCGCGGGAGTTAGCTAGGTCGGATTCTGCTAGAACAACTTCTCGACGTGAAGCGGAGCCAAGATTATGGCGTAGCCTTACAATACGTAAAGTTTCATTTAATGCAGAAACAGTTTCATCATTAAGTTCAAGTTGTTTTTGCGCCTCGATAATTGCAATATAGGATCGCGCAGTCTGGGCAATCAGAGCTTCTCTTGCATTGCGATAAAAAGCTTCTGATGCTGCCAAATTAAATTCAGAAGCCCGAACTCCGGAACGGATTCTGCCCCACAAATCCACTTCCCAGCTAGCGTTCAAACCGGCTGAGTATCGTTCGGTGAATGCCGTATTTTCCAACGGAGTGGTAGAGTTCATAGCGCCGAAAATATCAAGGCGAGGAAAAAAACTGGAACGAGATTGCCTTAAAGCCGCTTGTGATCTAGCAACATTTTGCGCACTGGATCGTAAAGACGGGTTGTTTTTTAAGGCTTCCTCGATAATTGCAAACATTTCAGAATCGTCGAATACACCCGCCCAGTCATCAGCAATTTGCGTATCAACATCTTGATTGGCAACCCATTTATCCGGAGCAGAAAAACCAACAGATTCATCACTTGGTTTGGATGTTAATGATAAAGACTGCATGTTTGCGCAACCGGATAGCAATAAAACAGCGCAAATGGGTAACAATAAAATATACGGAATTTTACTCATGCCTTAAAGCCTCGATCGGATTAAGTTGCGCGGCTCTTCTGGCCGGAAAATATCCAAAAAACAAACCTATAAAAATAGCCGCACTTAATGCAGTGGCCGCAATCATAGGTGAAATGGAAATAGGAAAGCCGCCGACATTAGCAGCTAACTCAGCAGCTCCTACGCCTAATGCAGAGCCGATCAAACCGCCAATCAGACAAAGTAAAATTGCTTCGGCCAAAAACTGCCCCAGAATATCACCTTTTCGTGCACCAACAGCCATTCGTAGACCAATTTCCCGTGTGCGCTCGGTTACCGATACCAACATTATGTTCATCACCCCTACCCCGCCAACAATCAATGAGACAGCGGCGGTAAATGCCAATAGCACGCCCATTGTTGCCTGAGTGCTCGATCTTGCACGAACAAAATCAGCAATGTTAAAAACTCGAAAATTATCCGCTGCACCAGGTTTAATTCTTCTTATTTCACGTAACCTGTCTTCGAGTTGGTTTTGTACATCGGCCATTATGTAACCATCGGCAACACTAATTTCGATGGAGCTAACGTGCTTCGGGGTAGTTTTGTGAGCGCCCAGTATACGATTTCTGGCGGTGGTGATAGGTACAATAACTATATCATCACGATCGCCGCCAAAACTGGATTGCCCCTTTTCCTCTAGAACCCCTATAACCCGAAGTGGAACATTCTTGGCGCGGATCATCTGCCCCAGCGGATTGGTTCCCTCAAACAAAGTATCGGCCACGGTTTTGCCAATTACAACTACTGCTGCGCTTTGGCTGATCTGTCTTTGGGTGAATAATTCTCCTGCCGTTACACCCCAGCTTTGAGTTTCGAAATAACCGACATTGGTGCCATAAAGCTGCGTTGCCCAGTTGTCAGAGCCTGAAACCACTGTAACTCCACCACTATTTCGCGCGGAAATAGCTGTGACATAGGGTTCTTGTTGCAAAATCTGTACTTGTTTGTCAGTAAATGGTGGTGCGGAATTAGCTCCAGAGTGTCTACCCCCGCGCCTAGAAGCACCCGGGCGCACAGTTAAATTCGATGCGCCCAATGCTGAAATTTGCTGGTCGACCTGTATGGCGGCTCCCTCGCTTATCGCCATCATTGCCATAACCGATGCTACGCCGATCATAATACCAAGCATGGTCAAAAAGCTACGTAGTACATTTGCAAGTAATGCTTCGATTGCCGAACTTATTGCCAGTTTCAACTTCATTTTGTCTTCCTGTCATCAGCAACAATAACACCGTCACGAAAATATATCTTGCGAGCAGCATATTCAGCCACTTCTTCTTCATGGGTAACCAAAATAACCGTGATCCCTTGTTTGCTAAGATTAACTAGTAATTCCATAATTTCATTTGAAGTACGACTATCCAACGCGCCCGTTGGCTCATCGGCTAGGATAATTGAGGGGTGACCGGCTAAAGCACGGGCAATGGCAACTCTTTGCTGCTGGCCACCGGAAAGTTGCATCGGGCGATGATCCATGCGGTCACTCAACCCAACCATGCTCAAGCACTCGGCTGCTCTGGCATCTATATCAGCAAGCGGGTTTCTAGAATATCGTAGTGGAAGTTTAACATTGGTTAGAGCCGTGGCTCTATTCAATAGGTTAAATTGTTGAAAGACAAAACCGATGGTCTTGTTTCGTAGATCAGCCAGTTCGTCAGCACCAAGGTTGGCTAAATTGCGCCCCTCAATGAACAAATCACCAGAGGTAGGGACATCAAGTGCGCCAATTAAATTCATTAAAGTGGATTTTCCGGAACCAGAAGGCCCCATTATTGCTGTCATTTCTCCAGCAATAAAGTCTACTGATACTCCATTTAGGGCATGGACTTGCTGCTCACCCATAATATAAGTTTTGGTAACATCAACACATTTAATGAGTGGCTCAGCAGAGGTTGGATTTGCTGGCATTATTTGCTATCCGTATTGGTTTTCAACAAACGAATTACAAACTCATCACCCTCTTTTGCTCCTCTAACAATCTCGGTAAAACTGCCATCCGACAAACCAATCACAAGACTTCCAGTTTGCAAAGTTCCATCAGGGTTTTCTTTATAAACAGTAATTCGGCGAACAGTTGATCTAGCCTGTTGATTCTTCTTGTATCTTTTGAATTCATCAGTGCTCAGCTGCTTTTTCAATACCCTGTTTATTCGAGCATTGATCAATTCGCGCATTTGCGAGCGCCGGAATTGTGCCATATCTCCCATAGATTGGCGCACTTCGGTTATTTCCTTGGTGATCAAACCTTCAATTTCAGTAGAACGCTCCACGGATATATTTAAGTCTTTTAGCATTTGCCTGACGAAGTTTCCCCGACGACCATTACCGCCAGACCTAGCCTGACCGGAGTCTTTATTATCTACTACTACAGGGCCATCAGCAGGAGGGCGAAACCTAGAAACAGCTTCAGCAATTCGCAAGACGTTTTTTCTGTTTTCAGTAACAATTTCTACATTGGCAGTCATGCCCGGCAATAACTTACCGCCACGGTTTATTGCAGAAACCACTATTGTATAAGTGACTACATTTTGAATTTCCTGAGAGGCTAAACGCACTTGCTCAACTGTTCCGCTAAAATCGTCATCCGGATAGGCATCAACCTTGAAACTGACCTGATCACCGGCATCAATGCCTCCGATATCACTTTCTACAACAGCAACATCTATTCGTATATCGGACAGGTCTTGGGCTATGCGGAATAGAACAGGAGCGGAAAGTGATGCGGCTACAGTTTGACCAACATCAACATTTCTCTCAATAACCACACCGGTTATTGGCGAGCGAATTATGGTTCGCTGCAAATCTACATTCTGGGTTTGCAGCGAAGCAATCCGTTGGGTTAGAGCCGCCTGCCCAGTGCGCAATTGCGCCTTGGTTACGGCCAGTTCTGATTGCGCGACCGCTAATTGCCGCTCTGTATCTTCAAGCAATGAAAGAGATATTGCATCTTCTTTGTAAAGAGCACTTTGGCGAGTGTAATCTTTTTCAAATTTTTCTAAATTTGCCTTAGCCCGGGTAATCTGGGCTTTTTGAACCGCAATGTTTGCTTTTGCACTTTCCACTTCAGCTTTGGCCGATGCAACTCTTGATTCAAATGTCTGGGCATCAATACGAGCAATTATCTGTCCCTTGGTGACAGCGCTATTAAAATCAGCTGTTAATTCAAGAATTTGCCCCGAGACCTGTGACCCTACTTCGACCGTTGTCAGTGCCCGTACCGAACCAGATGCAGAAACTATTCTGGCAACATCGCCTACTTCAACCATAGCACTTTCTATTTTAAACTGACTATTGCCAGCAGTTGAAGGATTGCGAAGAAACACAACCCAGACCAAAAGCGCTAAAATGACTAAGCTGCCAGCACCAACAAGTATTTTTTTCATTATTCTTCAACAATTAAATGACTTTCCCGAACACCTTGTATTCAATAAAAACAGTAATGACTATTTTTTCTTGATTACAGTACGGTAACCTTGAGGAACTACATTCAAATTCCAAGGTTATACTTGGGAAAAGGAAATCATTTTTTGGCCATCTTCGTCCCAAAGACTCAAATTCACGCACTTAAGGCTGTCTTTTAGGTTTATTCGGCGGATATTTGCTAATTCCGGATGATCCCGCAATACTTGTGGCAGTCGGTAATACGGAATTCTGGCATTTAAGTGATGAACGTGATGAATACCTATATTAGCTGTGAACCAGCTTAAAATCGGCGGCAGATCATAATAAGAACTACCCTTTAGAGCTGCTTCTTGCAAATCCCATTCTTTATCGTGTCGCCAAGAAGTGTTTTCAAATTGATGCTGTACATAAAACAGCCAGACCCCGACAGAGGTGGCAATCACGGTTACTGGAACATGTACCAGCAAGAAAGGCTTTAGCCCGACTAAGTAAATCATTGTAGCGACTACTGCCAATATTGCTAAATTGGTTCCCATCGCGCTTAGCCAATACCGCCAGCCAGAACTCATAAAGCCAAGTGGCAGTCGCTGCCTGATCCAAAAATTATACGCTGGACCAATACCGAACAACACCAAAGGGTGACGATATAAGCGATATCCAAAACGTGCCGCAGGTGACATTTTTTTGTACTCGGCCAAAGTCAATGTACCAATATCGCCCATGCCGCGTTTTTCGAGGTTACCAGATCCAGCATGATGCAAAGCATGGGATCGTCGCCAAACATAATAAGGTGTAAGAGAAAACACACCTAGAAACCGTCCAACCCAATCATTCAAGACCCGTTTCTTGAAGAAGGCTCCGTGTCCGCAATCGTGTTGGATAAGGAATAGCCTGACCATAAAGCCGGCGGTGGGAATGCTAAGCGCTAATGTCAGCCAGTAGCTTACTGAAAGCGCTGCCCATGAAGCCGCCCAAAACGCCAAGAACGGCACTAGGCTTATAACAATTTCCCAGATGCTACGAGCCATGTCCGGTTTCCAATATCCGGCCAGAATGGGGATCCAGTTACGATCAGCAGGCACTTCTGGAACCATTGGCTCTACGGTTTCTTTGTTATCCATACGGATATTGCCTTTCTTGTCGAATCTACATTACTCGCATCCGATTATAGTTTACAGCAACCTGTATCAAAAGCCAATTGCACCTCCTGTATAAAACAGCGCGACTAATTGTCAGTACCTATAGGTTGTACGGCTTTAGCGGTTTTTAGTTGCTTAAGCTGATATTATGTGTGAATTGGCCGCTCACCTTCTGCGAAATCGCCAGCAATTCATGCTGGACGCTTAAAAAGAACAACATCATGACAAAATTTTCCGATCTTGCGTTGCATAGCGAATTGCTTCGCGCCATAGAAGACCAAGGATACTCTTCGCCAACTCCGATTCAGGAACAGGTGATACCAGCAATGCTTGATGGTCGCGATGTGGTGGGAATTGCTCAAACTGGCACGGGCAAAACCGCAGCTTTCGTTTTGCCTTTATTGCATAAGCATTTGAATTCACCTGGCGGAGCCGGTCACAAGAAATGCCGTGCGTTAATATTGGCGCCAACTCGTGAGTTGGCAGCACAGATCGCCGAGAGTATCAACGCTTATGGAACCCATGTTCATCACTCGGTAACAGTAATTGTTGGCGGTGTAAGACCAGGAGCGCAGGTCAAAGCTCTATCAGCCGGAGTGGAAATAGTAGTAGCCACACCGGGGCGACTAGAAGACCTGATGTCTTCTGGCAAGTTTCGCCTTGATCGCACACAAACCGTTGTACTTGATGAAGCCGACCAAATGCTGGATTTGGGTTTTATGCCGGCGATTAGGCGCATATTAGGCAAATTACCGCCAAAGCATCAGACATTGTTATTGTCGGCAACCATGCCAAAACAGATCCGCTCGCTTGCTAGTGACTTTTTGAATAACCCACTTGAAATATCTGTGGCTCCACAATCACGGCCGATTGAGAGAATTACCCAGTCTGTATATTTTGCTGAGAAACCAGAAAAACGGAACCTGTTGGCCAAACTATTGGCAGGACAAGATGTCAAAAGGGCGATTGTTTTCACCCGCACCAAGCACGGTGCCAACAAAGTCGTACAAAATTTAGAAAAGGTTGGCATCAAAGCCGCAGCCATTCACGGTAATAAGAGCCAAAGCCAGCGTGTGAGAACTTTAGACGCATTTAAAAACTCGCAATTAAACGTACTGGTAGCAACCGATATTGCAGCGCGGGGAATTGATATTGATGATATAAGCCACGTCATCAACTTTGAAATACCCAATATTGCGGAAACCTATGTCCACCGAATTGGGCGCACCGCAAGAGCCGGTAAAGGCGGAATTGCCATTTCTCTTTGCGATGGCTCCGAGAGAAAATTCCTAAGAGGGATTGAAAAATTAATTGGCAAATCAATTCCACGAGAAAATGCCCCAAAAGACCTGCTAGAAAGCATTAGCGCTATTATCGATGCACCGATTGTTCGCAACCTTGCACCAGAAAATGAACCACCAAAGAAAAAGAAAAAAGATAAAAAAAAGAAAAAACGACCAAAGAATAAACATGGTGTAGGTAAAAAATATCAAGGCTTCGGAGAGGGTAATAACACCAAAACAGCATCGCCGAAAAAACCTCGCCCTGATCGAAAACATCGGCCAAGACGAGGAAAATCTACTGATTAAAAAAATCTTTTATGACTTGATAGGTTTTCCCACGGTATAGAAGCTAAAAAACTCAGGAACAAAGTGTTATTGTCGTCGAAACATATCTACACATTGCAATACAAAACCCATGTTTCATTGGTTTTTACGTATATTAACAATGTCAAACAGCCGCAAGTTAGAGCAATACTCAGCAAAAGTGGGTACCGGTTTTGCGGCAAAGGATTGCGACAAAACAAGAGGTTAGAGTC
>JAESTZ010000042.1 GCA_016763315.1 Robiginitomaculum sp. | reverse complement strand
GTACTATGTTCAAACGCGCAACCAACCGCACCGCCAGTATCACCAGAAGTCGCAACCAGAATTGTTCGCGGATTTTGCGCGGCAATTTTATCAACACACAAGGCCAAAAAGCGCGCGCCAAAATCCTTAAAGGCCGCTGTCGGCCCGTGAAACAACTCCAACATCGACAAGCCATCATCAAGCTTTTTTACCGGCACAGGAAAATCAAATGCGCTTTGACAAATTCCTGCAAGCTCTCTCTGCAATGGATCATCAGCGAAAAACCTGCCAAGTAATTTACTGGCAATTTCGCTTAAATTTTTCTCGCCACTAAAATCATTTACGGTAAATTGCGGAAAAAACTCCGGCGCATACAAACCGCCATCAGGGGCGATGCCTTCTAATATTGCGCGGCTAGCTGTTACCGGTTCGGCTTGATTGCGGGTGCTGATAAACTTCATAGAACCTGCTCTACCATTGCCGCTTTGGCATTTAATGGCGAATGATAGGACGTAACCTTGATATTCGCCTCTTGAAATGCTTGTCGCATTTTAGCTTGCACTGACTGCAGATTTTCTGTTTCCACCCACGCAAATATACTGGGGCCAGAGCCGGATATAGAGCAACAAATTACCCCTGCCTGCATAGCCGCCTGTTGGACTTGATAAAAACAAGGAATAGATGCGGCTCGTTGTGGTTCAATTAAAATATCACGCATAACTTTGCGTAACAAAGTAATATCACTTCGATAACAAGCGGCGGTAAAACTTGCGATATGTGCGGCGAAATCAATGGCTTTTGCCAAAGAAACCGTATCACTTAATGCCTTGCGACTGGCTGCGGTTTCAATTTGCAGATCCGGATGAAATACTATCGAGCTAATTCCATCAGGAGCTGGCAACT
Source organism: Robiginitomaculum sp. (assembly GCA_016763315.1). Taxonomy (GTDB): domain Bacteria; phylum Pseudomonadota; class Alphaproteobacteria; order Caulobacterales; family Maricaulaceae; genus Robiginitomaculum_B. Next base: position 19,117 of record JAESTZ010000042.1, on the reverse strand, counting down.
GCACAACTTCACCGGAATGATCAGGAACCAATAATACCAATCCTCCAAACAAACACGCCGCCACATTATCCGCAGGCGGCGGATCAGACGAAGCCCGCTCGCCCTCAAGGACAAAATCAAACAACTGTTCCGTGCTAAGCGGTTGATCCAGTATTGCATTTACCGCCAGCACTGCCGCTACACTAGAGGCCGCCGAACCACCAAGCCCAGCGCTTTTGGGAATACCCTTTTCAATATCAAGAACCACGCCAAATGGACTTCCTTGCGCTTGCAAAAGTGCAGATGCGCCACGCAAAGCAGTATTATCAGTAACTTTTGTTGGCAAGGAACTCATCAAACCGGTTACCGCGCCTAACCTGACACCAGCAATTTCACTTCGGTGCGCCGTCACCTTGTCATGACAACCGGCAAAGGCTTGCCCCAATAGATCAAAACCCACCGCCACATTAGCAATACTGGCCGGAGCAATAGCACTTGCTTGCTGTAGCATCTTCATTGGTTTGGGCGCCTTAACAGCCGCTCAATCAATGATAATGCAGCTTCTGATATCACTGTTCCCGGCAAGAATATTTCAGATGCCCCCATATCACGCAAAGTTTGCACATCATCAGGCGGGATCACACCACCAACGACAATGTGTATATCTGAGCGTCCGGCATTATTGATCGCGCCGCGAAGCTCTGGCACCAAAGTAAGGTGTCCTGCCGCCAATGATGACGCGCCAATTACATCAACCTCTTTCTCTATTGCCAGCTCGGCAGCTTCTTTTGGCGTTTGGAATAATGGCCCGGTTATTACCTCCCATCCAAGATCCAGAAATGCCGAAGCCACAACTTTTTGACCGCGATCATGGCCATCTTGACCCATTTTTGCCACCAGAATTCTAGGACTTCGCCCCTGCTCTGCCGCAAAGGTTTCTGCTAATTGTTTGGCTTTAATTGCTGATGGTACAGAACTGGTTGCTGCTCCGTAAATTCCGCGAACAGTCTTAGGTACTGCCTTATGACGACCCCACACTTGCTCCAGCGCATAAGACATTTCACCGACGCTGGCCATATTAGAAGCTGCAATTACCGCCAGTTCAAGCAAATTACCTTTGCCGGTTTCTGCCGCATTAGTAAGGGCGCTCAAGCTGGCTTTTACTTGCCCCCCATCACGTTGGCTTCGTAATTTCTGCAAGCGTTTTATCTGATTATTGCGTACTTTTTCATTATCAACTTTCAACACCGGTATTTCTTGTTCGCACTCTGGAAGAAACCTGTTCACCCCGACAATAACTTTCTCGCCGCTATCTATTTGCCCCTGAGTGGCGGTGGCAGCTTCTTCAATTCGTTGTTTTGGCAGGCCTTGCTCAATCGCCATTTCCATGCCGCCGATTTTCTCGATTTCATTGATGTGTTCCATGGCTCTACCGGCTAGATCACGGGTTAGGCGCTCAACGAAATACGAGCCGCCCCAAGGATCAATCGTTTTGGTAAGTCCGGCTTCGGTTTGCAAAAATAATTGTGTATTTCTGGCAATTCTGGCAGAAAAATCGGTCGGCAAAGCCAAAGCCTCGTCCAAAGAATTAGTATGTAAGGATTGAGTGCCACCATCAACCGCAGCCATCGCTTCGACATTGGTACGTATCACATTATTAAACACATCGGTTGCACTAAGCGACCAACCAGAAGTTTGGCAATGAGTACGTAAGTTCAAGGATTTCGGGTTTTTCGGGGCAAAGTTTTCTTGCATGAGGCGCGCCCACAATAAACGAGCCGCCCGTAATTTAGCTATTTCAATAAAATAATCAGTACCAATCCCGAAAAAGAAACTAAGCCGCGGTGCAAAATCATCAACATCTAAGCCAGCTTTAATCCCGGCGCGCACATAAGCAATGCCATCAGCCAAAGTATAACCAAGTTCCAGATCGGCAGTGGCTCCGGCTTCTTGCATGTGATATCCGGAGATAGAAATAGAGTTAAACTTGGGCATGTTATTGGCACAATAGCCAAATATGTCCGCAACAATTCTCATGCTTTGTTTTGGCGGATAAATATAAGTATTTCGAACCATGAACTCTTTAAGAACATCGTTTTGAATAGTTCCTGAAAGCTGAGCAGGCGTAACGCCCTGTTCCTTAGCCGCCGCAATATAAAGCGCCATAATCGGTAAAACCGCGCCATTCATGGTCATGGAAACCGACATTTTATCCAATGGAATCTGATCAAACAAAACCCGCATATCAAGCAAGCTATCAATAGCTACGCCAGCCATTCCCACATCACCGGCCACCCGTGGATGATCACTGTCATAACCACGATGCGTGGCCAGATCAAAAGCAATAGACAAGCCCTTTTGCCCGGCGGCCAGATTGCGGCGATAAAAAGCATTGCTGTCTTCGGCCGTAGAAAATCCGGCATATTGGCGAATAGTCCACGGACGCTGAGTGTACATTGTCGGATACGGACCGCGAACAAACGGAGCTTGTCCCGGGTAATCAGCTTCAAGGCTTTTCGGTAAATGCTGCGAGCCATAAACAGAGCTTATGGCAATGCCTTCACGCGAGGTTACGGTTGACGATTTCTTGGTAATTAAAGGTTGTTCAATTACGCTCAACGGGATTTTACTAAAATCTGGAAAAATTGTTCTATCACTCATTTGCTTAACCCCAGAGCTGATAAAACAACTTGCAAAATAGCAATGACATCATCACCGATTGCCATACGTCCATCAAAGCCCTCCGGCAACTCTGAACCACCGGCAATCCAGACTTGTTTTGCGCCTTTTGCTTTGAACTGTTCAGCTAATTGCACCATTTCCGTGCCATATTGGGCATCAGTACCGCAAACTACGACGATTGGCGTAACAGCCACATCAAAATCTGCCAACATCTCTGTTTGATTTTGCCAGTGCTTTGCATTGCTTGTTTCAATGCCACCGGCAGCTAATAAATTTTTGACAAATCCGACCCGCAGCGCGCTTTGCTTTAACGCGCCAAGACTTGCAATGAACACTTTACCGGATAGTGATTTTGCTTGATCTCGTAATTGCTCAAATTCTTCTGCATCATAAAACTGTCGTAAGCCCACTTGGTTTTCTGGTAGTTTTACCGGCTTACAGTCTTTAGTATTTGGTTTTTCTTCTTTTAGGTTCGCATATTGATTAACACCAATTATCGAGACTTTTCTTTTGCGGATTAATTGCTGGCGTGTATCGCGCATTTGCGCAACAGTTTTACCTAACCAGCCATTATCGATCGCTGCCACCAGACCACCTTGCGCCTCAATGGTTTGAAAATATTCCCAAGCCTTAAGTGCCAACTGCTCGCTCATTTGCTCATGGGCGTAACTACCACCGGCTGGATCAATTACTTTTGCCGCGGCACATTCTTCCATCAGCACTATTTGCGTATTTCTAGCCAGTCGCCGAGCCATTTCGTCTGCCGCACCCAAACGATAAGTAAAAGGCGTGACCAAAACCTCCTGTGCGCCACCGATTACTGCCGCCAGAGCTGCTGTACTGGTACGTAAAATATTCACCCACGGATCATAGCGGCTAAACATACGCAAAGAGCTTCTTGCATGAATTTGCAAGCCGGCCGCCTGTTCCGATACCCCAAAAGCAGTAACAACTTGCCCCCAAACCCTTCTGGCGGCACGCAATTTGGCAATACCCAAATGCAGATCAGCATCCATCGAGATTATAGCCTGCATCTGTTTTGCGGCAGCATCGGGCTTGATGCCTGCCTCTAATAAACTTCGCATATTGTGCGCGGTTTCTGCGCAAATCCAAGCCAATTCCAGAGCCTCACTAGCACCAGCTTCGTGCACCAAATTCGAGCAAATGCTTAAACTGCGAATGCCAGTAGCATTATCAATCGCCCACTTGGCCAGATCACAAATAGCGTCGTTAGCGACTGCAAAGCAAATCGGTGACAAGCCTAGATTGCCACTAACTTTTGCTAGATCAGTATTTTCTTGCGCCAGAAAATTGACAAATTCTCTGGCATACTTTGCCGACTGCAATCCGGGCTGTAAATTAACTGTGGCAATATTTAGATCAACGCCTCGCAAAACGGTTTTAAGGTCGCAATTACTGCGTTTGAATTGTAATTGTATGGCGCTGGCACCACCGGATAACTCTTGCAAAACAAGTCGATTGGATTGTTCGTCATCACTGACAAATACTTCGCAACAAATGCCCCAAGGTAATGATTGCTCGCGTTGCGAACTAACGCCTCGGGTAAATGGGAACTGCCCGGCAATACCAGAGTTTTTCTGGTTATCAGCTAATGTTAGCAATGGCCCACGAACCAAAGCGTCCAAGGTCTTGCTTGTCAGAGCTTGCTCGGATCTACCGCCAAGCGCTTTTGCGACCGCTGCTTGCCATAGCTGATAATTATCATCAGCTATTGTTGTTTTGATGGAGGTGATTGCCATATTTCAACCAGTTTATATTGTTTCAAACTTCTTTTAGGTCAGCATAAAGGCCAGAGCAATATAAAGTCCGCGACAATGTTTGAGAAATTTTGCTGGCAAATTGTCTATTCTTGTTGCAAAGGTCAGAAAATTTGATTTGAGGATGACAATGCTTACCGCTAATGAATTATTCAAAACAGGATTAGGCCCATCAAGCTCGCACACTACAGGGCCGATGAAGGCAGCTTTTGCGTTTGTAAACTGGTTGCACGAACAAGACCGGTTAATTCAAACCGCTCGCATAGAAACCAGATTGTTCGGCTCACTGGCATTGACCGGCATTGGCCACCATACTGATCGCGCGATCTTGTTGGGATTGTCTGGATTTTCACCGGAAACTATCGAGCCAAGGCAGGTTGAAGGAATTATTGCTGAAATCGCCTGCAGCAACAAAATAAAATTGCCGACAGGACAAATAATAAAATTCACCCGCGAAAATGACTTACTGTTCAAAACAGATACTCATCTGCCTTTTCATTCCAACTCAATGATGTTTTTGAGCTTTGATGCCAAAGGCAATGAATTGGCCAGAAGAATATATTATTCCATTGGCGGTGGTTTTATTGTTGATGAAGTGCAAGCCGGTCAAAACCAGCAGGCCGAGGCACATGATGATTTGCCGTTTCAAATTACTTCTGCGGCTGATTTGTTAAAATTTTGCGCTGATGAGGACTTGAGCATTGCTGAACTGGTGATGCGTAATGAATGTGCGATAGCCAAACAGCACGAAATAGAAGCAGAGCTTGACGCTATATGGCAACGCATGAACGATTGCATTGAGAACGGTATGGGCAAGCGAGGATTATTGCCCGGCGGGTTAAATGTTCGTAGGCGAGCGGCGGATATATCAGAAAAGCTTAATCAAAACCTGACCAAAAGCCAACAAGCAGCAGAGCGTAGCGACTGGTTGAACCTCTGGGCAATGGCGGTGAACGAAGAAAACGCCTCTGGCGGACGGGTTGTAACCGCGCCAACCAATGGTGCGGCCGGTGTAATACCGGCAGTGATCAAATATTACCTTAGCTTCGTCGATGGTGCTGATGCCAAAGGGGTGCGAATGTTCTTGCTGACCGCCACTGCGATTGGCGGGCTGTATAAAAGAAATGCTTCCATTTCCGGTGCCGAAGTTGGCTGTCAGGGCGAGGTCGGCGTTGCTTGCTCAATGGCGGCGGCTGGCTTGGCCGCGGTTTTAGGCGGCAGCAATGAGCAGATCGAAAATGCCGCCGAGATCGGCATGGAGCACAATCTGGGCATGACTTGCGATCCCATTGGCGGTCTGGTGCAAATACCATGTATCGAGCGCAATGCCTTTGGTGCGGCAATGGCGGTACAAGCCGCGCGGCTGTCCTTGCTTGGCGATGGCCAGCACCATGTGAGTTTGGATAAGGTAATCCAGACTATGCGTGAAACAGGTCGCGATATGAGCCGCAAATACAAAGAAACCTCCGAAGGCGGCTTGGCAGTTAATGTGGTGGAGTGTTGAGTTAGCGCCACGTCCATCATCACACGATTTATTCGGGCAATCCAGTTTTGTGAGTTTCTGGATACCCCGAACAAGTCGGAGTATGACAATAGTGTAGTTGCAGCAAAGGTCTGTCATAGCCACGCTCCGGCGTGCCGGACTTGACCCGGCATCCAGATTTGTAAGTGACGCAATGGGCAATAGTGGAAATAGTCAACCGCTATTGGCGCTGCGCCCCTTCTCCCAATTGCCGGACGGGGTTTGAACCCCGTCTGTTGGTTTTAATTGCTCTGCTTGTCTGGGTAATCTAGAATTAAGAACTGAATCACCCGAATAAATCGGGTGATGACAGCTCGTTAAGGTGTTCATTCCGTGTCGTAGTCTGGGGTTAAAACTTTCCCACTTTTGCGCAAAATACTCTAAAACGGTAAGGATTTTCCATCAAGGAACGGTAGTTTTAGGACTATTAGTAAGTCGCGTAGTTCTTGCCTTGCAGCGACATGGCTCATAGTGAAGTTAACCGGACTGCCCTTTTCGGTTAGGTCAAGCAAGGTTAGCCCGGCTGGAAACAGTTCGCGATAGATAACCCGCTCGGCAAAGCCCGGTGCCAGACGAAAACCGATCCGGTTGGCCAACACATTCAAGCCCTCGGCAACCCGTTGTTTATTGCGAGCATTTATACTGCTCATCCGATTGCGCATCACCACCCAATCAATTGGAGTTTTGCTTTTTCTTGCCTTTACCTTGCGAGCTTCCCAGACCATTTCGCTATAAAATGAGGGGCTTTGCACCTCTAAGCTTGAAGGATCAACTCTAGCCAGCAAATCAAAATCAACAAAACTGTCATTGATCGGTGTCACCAAAGTATCAGCCATTGCATGAGCTATTCTGGCATAATGGGTATGGCTGCCCGGAGCATCAACAATGATATGATCGCAATGCTCGGCCAAGGCCAGAACCGCATCATTCCAACGTGAAGTTTCTTCTGCCTCTGCTGCATCAAGATCGCGCAAGGAGGAAGGATCAAGGGCAATATGCGCCGGATGCGGCAATTCAGAACCGGATTGTTCAGACCAATTAGTCCGGTTTTCCAAAAACCTTGACAGGGTTCTTTGGCGCACATCAAGGTCAATCACTCCGACTTTGGCACCGGCACGCAACAAGGAAATGGCGAGATGAAACGCAATGGTAGACTTCCCGGCTCCGCCTTTTTCATTGCCAACAACAATTGTATAGGGGCTGGTAAGGTTTTGCGGGTTAAGTTCTGGCTCCATAATTTTTTCTGCCCTAAAAGAGATATCCATGCCGTCAATTCCTGCAAGCCCCCGTCTATCCTGCAAGACCAGTATGACGCGAGTCGCTGTCTTTGTGGGGATATTTTTGCTGTTCATGCTGAATAATGTTTCTGCTTTGGCACAAATAAACATAGAGCCAACCAGAATAGTGCTTGGGCATGATAACCGCACCGCAATAATTACCCTTAGCAATTCAAGTCTATTGCCACAAATAGTCACACCGGCATGGACTGATCTTGTTCAAGGTAATGATGGAACTTTACACCCCAGCGGCAAGGAAATAGCTCCAGAAGACTATAACCAGATAAAAATTTGGCCGGCCAGCGCCATACTACAAGCGGGAAAAGCCATTAGTTTTTCAATATTACTTAACCCGAACAGACAAATATCCGCTGAAACCCGTATTCATTTACGGTTCAATGTTGACCCGCAATTTGGTGATGGCCCACGATGGGCAGCAGTAATTCCGGTGTTTATCCGGGATAGTTTATCGAAAGCAGATGTGCAGATACTTGTCATGACAACGCAAGGTGATGAAAAACTGTTGGTAACAATGAAGAATACCGGACAAGTAAGTCCACACGGGCATTTAGTGGTTTTCGATAGTTATGGAAGACTGTTGGCCACATTAAACAATGTAAACTTGTTTTTGCAAAATGAGCCGGTCACATTTTTTATCGCCATGAATGAATGGCCAAAGGGAAATATAAGAGTTCGTTATATCGGTGACGCTGAATTTACCGGTATCTTATTTGCCGAAGATGATTTTCAAATTAGCCCTGATCAACTCCGGTAAAGTCGGTTTTGATACAGGAAATCCCTTGATCCACTAATTGCTGGCATCGCATCATAACTTCGGTTTCCGAAAATATTGGCCCAGCCTTTAGGCGCATGAACACACCCTTCGCCCCCAAATCAACTTGCTCTATTCGCGGCCTAAGGCCAGAAAAAGCCTCTGGAGCGCGTGCCTTTAGTTCATTCCAACCGGCAATAGCCCGTGATTGATCACGGTATGAACCTATTTGCACAGCAAAAAATAACGATCGCCCATGGTCCAGTTGCGGTGCTTCAGCCAAAACGGGATTATTAGGCGTGGGCATTGGCATTGATGCAAGGTGCAGTTTGGCGGTTGGCGCAACTTGCTGTTTTTCCAACGGCAATAATACCGGCAAAGCATATTGCGAAGTTGGCTTCGGTTCTGCCGGCAACAAAGTTGGGGTTTCGGTTGCGTTGGCAGGTAATGCAGGTTGCGCATTGTTTTTTGTCAACAAAGACGTGGCTAATGAATAAATCTGTGGAGCTAATGGCTTGATCGTTTCCCAATCACCTTTTGCCTCAACTTCGCGCAACCGTTCAACAACTACATTAGCGGCAATTCGCAATTCACGATCAGAGGCTGGTAAATATTCTAGATCCTGTTGCGCGCCCGATGCATCAACCCGGTAGTCAACGCAAGCAAACAGCAACGGCAATAGAACTAATGGCAGATATAATTTCATAGCCTCTTATTGCTATGATTTACCTTGCAGAAAAGTTAATGAAATACGCGCTTACCACGCTCCGAGCTTACGTAGTTCAGCCTCAATGTCCTTCGGCAATGAATTTAGTCTTTCCTGCATATCAAGATCTGGCGGAGCATCATCTCCTGCCAGATACCGCCAGCCTTGAAACGGTCGACGCAGCTGAATCTCGGTTGCAATTAAGTCGTGGCCAAGCAATATTTTACAACGTTTTATGCCATCATCAGTGGTAATTCTTTCCAGAGCAATAATGCTTTGTCGCACGCAAACAGACCCTTTGATCACCCAGTAAAGCGAACCGGAACCGAGTATCTCGTCTCCTCTTCGTGGCATCATTCTGGTAATATGAAACGGGTTTTGCTGCTCGTTGGTCTGTTGCAGGATAAGCCTTCTTGCTGCTTGTAACTCGGCCAAGTGCTTTATGCTTTTGACCCCGACGCACAATTTAACCAGATGTAAAACCATGTAAGTATGTAACCTAGCTAGTTATAAATTGGCAAATGCAAATATATAAATTTAACGCTTTTCTATAGCAAATCGGCGGGTTTTTTCCTCAACATTAAAGCTTTTCACCAGCACTTTGGCCTTGACCTCTATATCCATACCGGTTTCCAGCAATGGCCCATCTGGCCACGCTTGTTGATATCCGAATTGCATTGAATAAGCTTTTATTTTTACCATTCTGCTGGCCTTAAATGATTTTGGCGCAAAAACTCTGGTTCGCACTATCAGGCCGGATACAGCATCAAGCTCGATCTCCCCGCTAAGGTGTTTAGCTACATCAGCTTTCAGCTGGCCACCGGGCATTATATATTCTCCGGCTATCGGAAATGAATATATGTCATTACCATCTGGACTGGTTGATTGTTGCACAGGAAAGCCGACCCAATTCATGAAGTTTTCAAGGGACTTGATGGAATAAGTAATTTTCTCCACATCTGATTGTAAGTCATCTTGCTGTTTTTGTGATAATAATCCGGCATATCTTTTGGGAGATGATTGTTCGGTTGGCACTATAATTTGCAACTGCTCACCATTGGCAAGAGCTGGATCAAATACAATTTCTGTCATTAACTCGCCGCTGGAGAAATGTTGAAATTTGTAACTGAAACGCGCACCTTGGTTAGCTTGCGCCGCAGTTTTCGATTTTTCAAGAGCGCTCTGTAGTGCTAATGGTATTTGTAGAACAAGTTCTTCTGCACTTGCGTTTGCCGTCGCAAACAAACCTAAAAACAAAATGGCAATTATTTGGTGTTTCATACTGGGAACCATGATTATTTTTGAACAAAATTGGAAAATACAATATCGGATTTTTCATTAAATTTTTGAAACAACGCCGATCCGGAAACGAAAGATTCTGATCTTACCTGAACTACCGGCCCGCCGTCCCAAGCCGGCGCGAAATGCAATTTTATGTCAAACTTTTTAATTTTTGCCACAGCCATTGGTTTGAACGGTTTTTCAGCAAACATCCGTAGCCAGAGCAGTTGCTCAGTTGCCACATTGATAGCTATTTCACCTTTGAGGTGTTTGAGAATTTTACCCATGCCGTCATCGTCACCACCATCAGAGTTCATGAACTCTTCGGTAAGCTCAATCGCATATATGGCTATGCCACCTTCTTCCGCGATAAATATCGGTTTATCATTGGCTTCTCCCGGCATTTCATCAAAAATCAACGCTCGATCATCTTTGGCATCAGGCTTATGCTCGACATCATTGTCGATTTGTTTTTTTGCTTCGGTATATACTTCCTCATTTTCAGCAAGGCTTGGAGAAACTATCTGCCATTGCTCGGCTCTATCACCTAGTGGTTGATATGCCAAAGAAACGGTATATTCTTCGCGTCCAGTGACCGAGATATCCATATTATAAGAAAACCGAACACCATCGGCGGCCAGACTACGCGCGGCAATGTCGTCACTTACCCGTTGTAATAACTGATCTTTGTCAGTTGCGGAAATTAACGGCGTGGAAAATAAAAATGCAATAGCAAATATCGCGAGGAATGCTTTGTTCAATAACATTTGAACTCCAATTAAATTGTCCAGCCCCCACAGCGATCAGGCTTATCTTTAGCCCGTTACCTGTTTACTTGGCAAGTAATTTATCGAAACTCGATATGTTATGCGGCCTTTTGACTTTTCTTGGAAAATTCAACCACCCCGTCTTGGTTACTTGCGTCCACCTTGAACTGATAACCCTCTTTTTGCGCAGACTTGGCCTTTACCAGTTTCATTTTACGCAAGACCCTTGATGCGGCAAAGCGGATAAAACGGTTTATCTTACCTTGCTTCTCTATTTGCGGGTTTAAGCCAAACCTACGGCGTAAAATCCCGTTGGTTATTTGTGCGCCGTTTTGAATAATAGTCTGCATTGGCGACCATTCAATGGTTATCGAGACATTCAAATCACCCTGATTCATTACCCTGTGCGGGGCATGCAATGGCCAAGTAGCAACCATGCCCGGCTGCATATCAATTACCAATGCCTGATCGTCCATTTGCTCATTATATGGCACATCATCATTATGGTCGTGCAGCAAAACCTCCTCGACCTCGTACTCTGGTAAAGTCTTGTCATTGATCGGATATACCCACACCCGTTTATTACCTCGAATATGCCATAACATCACATCAGAGCGGTCAATATGATATGGAACGCCGGCAGTTGGCGAAGAAATCAATAATCCACCCATCATGGTTTGCGGTTTAAACCCGGGCATTTTTTCTTGTAATTGCGAAGTCATCTCAGGCAGAATATGTTGATATTGCGGGTTGTTATTCAGAATTTTGCGTAAATTTATCCACAAATGCCCCTTACGAACCGCTTGCAATAATTCTTCGCCGCTAAGATCCCCCGGGTCACCACCACGCCACGAAGCCATATCATTTACATCTTTGTTCATTGTACAAAAATCAGCATAATCTCTAGGATGATTTTCGATCAAGCTGATCAATGCCGCATCAGAGAATAACTCGCTTTCATGCAAATTATGTTGCCATGTAATTGGCTCTACCTTGAACTTGTCAGCTTGCTCATCGGAAAAATTGGTTGTGTATATTTGGCTCATCATTCACTCCATCAAACAGAAGTGTAACGGTAAGAATTTGCAATTTAGTGAAGCGGTTTGGTTAGCAAAGGGTAAAATTTATACAGTTTCCAGGCGAACCAACACATCACCATCACCGACCTGCTCACCCTTGGCAAAAGCAATAGCAGACACAATCCCATCACGTGGAGCCTTTAGCGCATGTTCCATTTTCATGGCTTCCATCACCAATAAAACATCGCCAGCGACAACCTCGTCTTCGACCTTACAATGCAGCAGTAAAACCTTACCCGGCATTGGAGCATTGATTGTATCCAGTGCGGCTGCTTGTTGCTCATCGTCACCAGCATCGGGTTCGCAAATCTTATAAGCACCTCCCGCTACAAACAAAACCTGCTCGCCGGTTTGGGTTGTTATTAGCTTGGAGCCGGACAAACCCTCTTCCAACACCACCGGCACATTATCAACCAGAACAATTTGCTTACCATCAATTTCAGTAATGCAGGTATCCAGTATATCGTCACCGATCTGCAATCTCTTGATAATTTTGGAATTGCTATTCAAGCGCCAGCCATCTGACTGTTGCCAAGGCTCAGCACTGCTATTACCGCCGGTAATATCGGCGGCATGATGTACAGCGACCATTGCGGCAATAACCGGCAGCGCGATATTGTCTTGTTGAAATTCAGCAATATATTTTTCAATAAATCCGGTATTGTGCACAGCCTTGGTAAATTCTTCTTGCTGTAAAACTTGCACCAGAAAACGTGCATTGACCCGCACCGGCCAACTTTGAACTTTCAGCAGCGCATTGGTTAAATCATTGATGCTTTGTTGCCTGTCAGCACTATGAACAATAATTTTTGCCAACATAGGGTCGTAATATTCACTAACTGTATCACCGGCCTCATAGCCAGTATCCACACGAACATTATCAGCATCAAAACCGTTAAAAATTTCCAGCTTACCTGTGGACGGCATAAAATCATTATCCGGTTGTTCAGCATAGAGCCTGACCTCCACCGCGTGACCGGATAGCTTTATCTCTGACTGCTTTGGCAACACGCCACCGGCGGCCACTTCGAGTTGTAATTTAACCAGATCATATCCGGTAATTGCTTCTGATACCGGATGTTCAACTTGTAATCGGGTATTCATCTCCATAAACCAGAACTTTTCCGTATCAAGCGAACCAGAACCGTCAACAATAAACTCTACTGTCCCAGCATTAACGTAATTTACCGCTTTGGCCGCCTTTACCGCCGCATTACACATGGCTTTACGCATGGCGTCAGTCATGCCCGGAGCAGGAGCTTCTTCAACTACTTTTTGGTGCCGACGCTGCACCGAACAATCACGCTCGAAAAAATGCACTGCATTACCGTGACTATCACCAAACACCTGCACTTCTATATGCCTAGGATTGGAAATAAATTTCTCTATCAGCATCTTATCATTGCCAAAGGCAGAACTGGATTCGCGACGCGCCGATTGTAATTGCTCGGCGAATTCACCAGCATTTTCAACTTTGCGCATGCCTCTACCACCACCACCGGCCACCGCTTTAATAAGCACCGGAAAACCGATATTAGCCGCAGCATTAGCCAAAACCTGATCGTCCTGATCATCACCATGATAACCCGGAGTAACTGGAACTCCGGAACTTTCCATCAATTTTTTTGCCTGATCTTTCATTGCCATTTGACGCATGGAACTGGCACTTGGGCCAACAAAAATTATTCCGGCATCGGCACAGCTTTCAGCAAATTCAGGGTTTTCTGACAAGAAACCATAACCAGGGTGAATAGCTTCTGCGCCGCTTTGCTTGGCAGCGGCAATAATTTTGTCAATATCAAGATAGCTTTTAACGGCTTCCGATACGCCAATATGCACAGCTTCATCTGCCATTCGCACATGGCGCGCTCCGGCATCAGCATCGGAATAAACCGCAATGGTACGCACACCCATTTGTCTAGCAGTATCAATAACCCGACAGGCTATTTCACCTCGGTTGGCAATAAGTAATGATTTAAACAATTTGTATTCCTCTTGAAAATAAAACGCCGGTTATTCCCCATTATCGCGGTATTTGTTGGTAATTGGATAACGTCGGTCTTTACCAAAACTTCTTGGCCCCATCTTCACACCCGGCGGTGACTGCCGGCGCTTGTATTCCGCCAAGTATAACAGGTTCTCGATACGCCGCACGTCTTCTTTCGAATAACCACGCGCCAACAAGTCGGCTATGTCTGACTCATTCTCCACCAAAGCAAACAACATTTCATCAAGCACATCATAAGGCGGCAAGCTGTCAGCGTCTTTTTGGTCATCACGCAATTCTGCTGATGGTGGTTTGTCAATTACATTTTGTGGAACCACCTCCAACGCCGGCCCAAGAAGTCCATCTGGGCAATTTGAGTTGCGCCAGTTGGCCAGCTCGAACACTTGCGTTTTATAAACGTCTTTTAAGGCGTTATAGCCACCACACATATCACCATAAAGCGTCGCATAACCCACTGCCATTTCCGATTTATTACCAGTGGTAAGCAGCATGTGTCCAAATTTATTCGACAATGCCATTAAAATTACTGCCCTAGCTCTGGACTGTAAATTTTCTTCTGTAGTGTCTGGCTGTTGCCCATCAAACAATGGCTGCAAAGTGGCGGTTAAAGCATCTATAGTTGGCTCAATACTGATAGTTTCATACCGGCAACCAAGGGCTTTTACGCTGGCACTTGCATCAATCAAACTAGTTTGCGAGGTGTGTTTTGATGGCATCATCACGCACCAGACCCGCTGTGCCCCCAAAGCATCAACGGCCAAAGCTGCGGCCAACGCGCTATCCACTCCGCCAGACAACCCCAATACTACACCGGGAAAACCATTCTTATTGACATAATCGGCCAAACCCAACACCAACGCCCGCCAGTTAGCTTCCAAAGCATCAGGAAAGTCTGTTTTCTCGGCATTTGAGCAAATCCAGCCATCACCTTGATTGTTCCACTCGGATAAAGAATTTGCTGCTTTAAATGCCGGTAATTGCTGCACGACATTTCCTTCTGAATCATTTGAAAAACTGGCGCCGTCAAAAACCAATTCGTCTTGCCCGCCGACTTGATTTATAAAAACCATCGGAATGTTGGCTTTAGCCTGCCAATGCTTGAAAGTTTTCATTCTGAGCGAATGTATATTCTTTCGATATGGCGAACCGTTAATACAAATCAGCAATTCAGCACCTTGCGCCGCAAGATGACACGGAACTTCATCAAACCAGACATCTTCACATATTGGCAGGCCTAACTTTATGCCGCGCCACAAAACCGGATCCGGTAATTGCCCTTGGCTAAACACCCGTTTTTCATCAAACACCCGGTAATTTGGCAAATTCACCTTATAACGGACGGCTTTAATTTGCCCTTCGTCAAGCAATAGGACTGCGTTGAATAATTTATCATTTTCCAGCCAAGGCGAGCCAACGATCAACGCAGGACCAGCATCAGAAGTGTCGTTCGCCAATTCCATGACCTTGTTCATGCTGTCTCGCACCAAAGCCGGCTTTAGCACCAAATCCTCTGGCGGGTATCCCACAACAGACATTTCAGGACAAACCACAAGGTCTGCTTGTTGCTGTTTGCCAAAGTCACGAGCATGGTGAATTTTGGCAATATTGCCATTTAAATCGCCCACTACCGGATTTAATTGCGCTGTTAATATACGAATGTTCTTGTTCATATAAGTGGGTGTAGCGTAACAGTGATTATGTCGTCAAACAGCAATATTAGCAGCAGGTGATTGCTGCTGATCAATTTCTAATACCAATGACAAGGATCATAGACCATAAACACCAAAACCCGCGTTATATACCGCTCTAAACCACTGCAATAAAGGCACTAGCTAACGCGCCTAAACTATTTGTAGCAGTTTCTTTCTGCTTGCGGTTACAGCAAGTTCTATGCAAGTTGTTATTGTGGTATTTGGTAATTTATCTAATATCCTTCATAAATTTAGACAAATCGTCATTAACCCCCAAAAGCAGGAAATCTTACATGACTACTATCTCCCGTGAAATTCGTTTAGCCTCGCGCCCCGAAGGCATGCCCACCGCCGCAAACTTTGAACTTGCAGAAGTAACATTACATGACATTAAAGATGGCGAAGTTCTGGTTAAAAATACCTGGATGTCAGTTGACCCATATATGCGGGGTCGAATGATTGATCGCAAAAGTTATATTCCGCCATTTCAAGTTGGAGCAGTCTTGGAAGGCCATGCAGTTGGCAAAGTTGCCTCCTCCAACAATGATAAATTTACCGAAGGTGATTTGGTGCTTTCCATGATGGGGTGGCGTGAATCGTTTATATCTGATGGTGAAAGATTACAAAAACTGGACACCTTTGGCTTGCCGGAGCAGGCGTTTTTAGGCGTTGCCGGAATGCCCGGCCTTACCGCATGGGGTGGATTGCTGCAGATCGGCCAACCTAAAGAAGGCGAAACAGTATTCGTTTCCGGAGCCGCCGGTGCGGTTGGTTCGCTGGTTTGTCAAATTGCCAAGATCAAGGGCTGTCGCGTAGTCGGCTCGGCCGGATCACAAGAAAAATGCGACTGGTTAAAATCTGTCGGCGTTGACGAAGTAATCAATTACAAGGATCACAAAACCCAAGGCGATTTAATACGAGCATTAAAAGCCGCCGCGCCAGAAGGTGTAGACGTATATTTTGAAAACGTCGGTGGTGATCATCTGGTTGCAGCATTAGAGGCCATGAATGTTGGCGGTCGTATCGTGGTTTGCGGCATGATCTCTGGCTATAATGATACCGAGCCAACTCCGGGGCCTTGGAATTTATTTAATGTAATTGGCAAAAGCCTACGCATTGAAGGCTTTGTGGTCACCAAATTCCTTGATCAAACACCTCAGTTCACCAAAGATCTTGGCGAATGGTTTATGGCTGGCAAAATCCAGACCCAAGAAACAGTTGAAGACGGAATTGAGAACGCGCCTAGCGCTTTCATGAAATTATTCTCTGGTGGCAATAAAGGTAAAATGCTGGTCAAACTCTAGATCGGAAGCAATCCACTTGTTCCTGATAATGTCTCGTCAGTAGAAATACTGGCGGGATTCATCAGATGAGTAAGGGGTTGTTGGCTGATTATATGGGTATTAAACTCACCAGTGCGGAACCGAAAAATCTTGAGGCATATCTTCAAATAGAAAAGCGCCACCTAAATCCCAGCGGCTTTTCTCATAGTGGAACAGTGGTTACATTGGCCGCACAACCCAAGTTTGAGACGCACGAATTTGGCGCGAGAATAATGAAAAAACCATAGCTGAATTTCGCTGTATTCAATTGGTCTTGATGCCAAAGTTACCAAGGAGTAATAAATGTCTAAATCACCCGAAGACGCACTAGAAACAATGATCGCCAATCTGCCGGAAAAAACGGGAAAGTCGCTGGCTGAATGGTTGAAACTGGCGGCCGCTAGTAAACTGGAGAAACACGGGCAAATTGTTAGCCACTTAAAAACAGAACACGGACTAACTCATGGTTATGCTAACCTTGTTGCCCATGAACACTTAAAAAGTGATCAGCCGGTTGATCTAGTGGCTACGCAATACAGCGGCGGTAAAACTGATTTACTCCCGATACATGATGCCTTGGTTCAAGAAGTAAATAAGTTCGAGTCTGACGTGGAAGTATCGCCAAAAAAGACCTGTGTTAGCCTGCGCCGTAACAAGCAATTCGCTGTTATAACACCCGCCACCAAAACTAGAATTGATTTAGGAATAAACATCAAAGGCCACAAAGGCACGACACGGATGGTTCCAGAAAAACCAAACGCAATGTGCACCCATAAAGTACAAATCACAGAACTTAATCAAATCGATCAAGAACTAATAGGCTGGCTACTTGAAGCCTATCAGAATGCTTAAAACTATTTAGCAGCAACACTTACATCACGATGGTGTTTTAATTGCTCGGCAATCAAAAATGCCAACTCCAATGCCTGCTCGCCATTTAGCCGTGGATCGCAATGAGTATGGTATCGCGAGCTTAAATCAGCCTCGGTAATTTCTTGTGCGCCGCCGATACATTCAGTTACATCTTGGCCGGTCATTTCAAAATGCACCCCGCCCGGCCACGCGCCTTCGCCATGGGCTACTTTCATAAAACTGGCAACTTCGCGCAAAATCAAATCCACAGGGCGGGTTTTATAACCGCCTTGAGCCTTAATGGTATTTCCATGCATCGGATCACAAGACCAAACCACTTTGCGCCCCTCGCCTTCTATTTTTTGGATCAATTTCGGCAAACATTTCTCGACCTGATCGGCTCCATAACGGTTGATCAACATGATCCTGCCAGGCTCGTTATCTGGGCTTAAAACATCCAGCAAACGCATCGCTTCATCAGGATCAAGGCTAGGCCCGCATTTAATGCCGATCGGATTACGAACCCCTCGGCAAAACTCCACATGCGCTCCGTCAATTTGCCTTGTGCGATCACCAATCCATAACAAATGCGCCGAAGTATCATACCAGTCGCCAGAGGTGCTATCCACACGGGTTAACGCTTCTTCATAGCCTAATAACAATGCTTCATGAGAGGTATAAAATGGCGTACCGGCCAGTTGCGGTGCAGTTTCCGGAGTAATACCGCAGGCTTCCATAAATTCCATGGCTTCGGAAATTTTATCGGCGATCTGACGATATCTAGCACCGGCTGGCGAGCGTTTAACAAACCCCAAAGTCCATTGATGCACATTGCCCAAATGCGCGTAACCACCAGCGGCAAATGCTCGGAGCAAATTTAATGTCGCCGCAGATTGTCCATAAGCATGTAACATACGCTTTGGTTTTGGTATTCTAGCCTTTTCAGTAAAGTCCATGCCGTTAATTATGTCACCGCGATAGCTTGGCAAAGTCTGGCCATCACGGGTTTCAACGGCTGACGAACGCGGCTTGGCAAATTGTCCGGCGATCCGACCCAATTTGACCACCGGCTTGCCACCAGCAAAGGTTAAAACCACCGCCATTTGCATCAGCACCCGAAAAGTATCACGCACCGCATCGGCGGAAAGCTCTTTGAAACTTTCGGCACAGTCACCACCTTGTAAAACAAAGGCATTGCCATTGGCCGCAGCCGCAAGTTCAGATTTTAGATTGCGCGCTTCGCCGGCAAATACTAACGGCACCGACGCTCGCAAAGTGTCTTCGACCTCGGCCAATGCCGCCGCATCAGGATTATCTTCTGGAATATGTTTTGCTGGTTTATTGCGCCAGCTATCTGGTTGCCATTTGGTCACGGGCTTGCACCTTTTAAAGTTTAAGACC
>JAESTZ010000041.1 GCA_016763315.1 Robiginitomaculum sp. | reverse complement strand
CTATAGCATGGCTGGCCGATCGCTATAATCGCGTGAATATTATTGCTACATCTTTGGCTGTGTGGAGTGCCTTTACGGCGTTCACCGGAATGGCCGGTAATTTTGTTCAAATTGGATTGGCGCGGATTGGCGTCGGGATTGGTGAAGCCGGCGGAAGTCCGCCGTCCCACTCAATCATTTCAGATTTATACCCAAAGGAAAAACGATCCGGTGCTTTGGCTATTTACGCTCTGGGAATTCCCATCGGTCTCGGCTTTGCCTATTTTGTTGCCGGTATTGCTCTGGGTAATCCAGATTCGAGTTTTAACTGGCGGAATTTGCTAATTTGGCTCGGTATTGCCGGCGTGGTGCTTGCGGTTGTTGTCCGGTTGGTCATTCGCGAGCCTAAGCGCGGCGCACAGGAAGCAAAAAAAGCAGGGAAAGCACCATCCTCGCCGCCATTTATAGAAGCATTGAAGGTTTTACTGAGCATTCCGTCTTGGTGGGCTATGTGCTTAGGGATCGCCTGCGCTTCATTTGCCGGTTATGCGTTTTCAACATGGCAAATAGACTATCTATTGCCATTTGACCATCAGGCTGAAAACCCGGTTGGGTTTAAGAGTATGATGTTTACTCTCGGTTTTATCAACATGTTTGCTTATGGTTTTGGCACATGGTTTGGCGGGTACCTGGCTGATCGTTTTGCCAAGAAAAACAACAATGTCAGTGCCTATGCACTTGTTCCGATGATAACCGTTTTGTGCGCGCTACCCTTGGCCGTTCTTGCGTTTTGGGTGCCGACCATATGGGCGCATATGGTTGTTGTTAGCGTATTTGTTGTTTTTCTGGGTATGTACCTTGGTCCATCATTTGCTATCGCCCAGACCTTGGCTCCAATTAATATGCGGGCAATGTCGACGGCGCTGTTCTTTTTAATTCTTAATATAATTGCGTTGGGCGGCGGCCCGACACTGGTCGGTATTCTCATCGATGTTTTCGAGCCTGAGCACGGAAAAGTGCATGCGATCCGTATCTCAATGACATTTATTTCTGTTTCTTTAATTTTGTCGGCTATCAGCTTTCTTTTTGCTGCCAAAAACTTGCCCAAAGACTGGGCTAATGCTGAAAAACGTAATGAGGGTTTGGCAAATCAAGACAGTTAAAACAGGGTCGATGGAGTATAAATTGCCCCTTATGCCCAACTTTGAAACTTATCGCGCTATTGGTGATGTTGCACAAAATCCGGTGTTCTTTTTTTGTGATCATGCGGTAAATGCGGTTCCTGAAGGCTTTGATGCTTTAGGTCTTAATCCGGCATTACTTGCAGGGCATATTGCCTTTGATCCGGGTGCCGCTGCGTTAAGTGAGGCGCTGGCGACTAAACTTAAAGCACGAGCGCTGTTTTGTGGTTTCTCGCGGCTTCTTATTGATCCAAACCGTGGAATTGATCGTGATGATTTAATTGTTGCAACTAGTGATACCATCACCATACCCGGCAATCAGAATTTATCGCAAAGTGATATCGAACACAGACTTAACAACTATTTTCACCCTTATCATCAAGCATTATCTGATGAACTGGATGCCTTAACCGTCCGGCATAAAGATCCGTTTGTCATATCAATTCATACCTTTAGTAAAACATTGCGCACTCCACACCCGCCGCGGCCATGGGAAGTTGGCCTGCTTTGGAGTGATGACCAAAAGAGCGCCGCTATTATGATGCAGAGCTTGAGCGAAGCCGGTATAATTGTTGGCGATAATCAGCCGTATTCTGCCAAGATATATAACTATTCGGTAAATCGTCATGTTGGGTCACGGGGCTTGCGGCACATAACATTAGAAGTACGACAGGACTTATTGCAATCGCCCGAGGCAATAAATAAGTGGCGGGATTTGCTTTTTGAACCATTGCAGGGTTTGATAGCTAAATAGAAAGAACAATACGGGGAGAGCCAGATGACATTACCAGCACTAACTATCGGTATTGAAGAAGAATATCTGTTGGTAGACCCTGTTACTCGTGATCTTGCTTCCGATCCCCCACCGGAATTAATGAGCGATTGCAAAGCAGAAATTGGTGATCTGGTAACTCCGGAATTTCTAAAATGCCAAATTGAAATTGGTACGCCAGTTTGTAACTCTATTGCTGAGGCTCGTGTTCATTTGTCTGCGCTTCGGACGTGCATCAAAAAAAATGCCCAAAAGTATGGGCTGGAACTTATGGCGGCTTCGACCCATCCGTTTGCCAACTGGTATGGGCAGCGCCACACCAGAGCACCCAGATATGACAAACTAAATCAAGATATGGGCGGGGTAATTCGCCGCATGTTGATCTGTGGCATGCATGTTCATGCTGGTATTGAGGATAAGGATTTACGCATTGATCTGATGAATCAGATGAATTATTTCCTGCCGCATTTATTGGCTTTATCCAATTCTTCGCCGTTTTGGGGTGGGCGTAAAATGGGCATGATGTCATATAGAACAACAGTTTGGGACGGCATGCCGCGTAATGGAATTCCCAACCAATTTCAAAGTTGGGGTGAGTTTGAACGCTTAACCGAAGCGCTGGTTGATGCCGGAGCGATTGAAGATGCTTCTAAAATTTGGTGGGATTTGCGACCTAGCGCCAAGTTTCCAACGCTTGAAATGCGCATCACCGATGTTTGTCCATTGCTCGAAGATGCTTTAACCATTGCCGCTTTGTATCAATGCTTGCTGCGGTTTTTAGCGCGAATGAAACAAAACAATATGAAGTGGCGGATTTATCCGGAACTTTTGGTGCAGGAAAATCGTTTTTTAGCGGCAAGACACGGCGTAAATGGTAATTTAGTTGATCTTGGCAAAGGTAAAATGGTGCCGTTTTCAAGCCTGATCGAAGAAATAATTGCACTGGTCGAAGAAGACGCAAAAGCCTTAAATTGCGTTGCCGAGATTAACCATGCCCGAACTATAATCAAACGCGGATCATCAGCCGTTCAACAATTAGGTACGTTTGATACTGCTATTGCCGCCGGAGCTGACGAGCGCGAAGCTTTGTGTTTGGTGGTCGATCAAATTATCGAGCAAACAGCCGTTGGCTTAGAAGTTTAATCACAGTAGTCAGGATTTAATCTTTGTCGCCAAAGCGCAAACCCCAGCCAATATCATATCTGACCTTTTTGTGTTCATTGAGGACTTTGTCGGCCACAGACGGGTCTACAGTATTGGTTTTTGATTGCAGTTTTGCCTCCAACACCCATTTTCCTCTGGTTTTTTTTGCACTCCAGTCAAATTTGAATGCGGCGTTGTCAAACGATCGGCTTTCGTTTTCCAGTTCCCAATCACGACCTTTATTGTCGAGAATAACAGAGATTTTGTGTCTAGTATTTACCCGCGGAACGACGGCCAAGAGGGTTTTACGGCTACGCGAGGCCTTGGAATTAACGAGCTCTGCTACCCCGTGAACCGTATAATTAAACACAAACCGGTCAACATCTTCATCAAACAAATATGGGTTATCCGCGATCAATTCCTCGGTAACTTTGATATAGTTTTCGCTCTCATTATCTTCAAATTTCATTGGCTTTAGATAGCGGATGCCGGGAAAATAGGTTTCGTAAAAAGTGATATAGGATTTTTCTATTTCCTTGCGTCCCTGCGAGGATAAGCGGTTACGCATAAAATCAGCCATTCGACCCCGATATTCGGTAATTGAGGTTAACTTTAACGGTTTTTGCGAACCGCCGGAAATATCAAGAGTTTCATTGATGTTAAGTGTAACCAAATCATTATCTTCGTCAGCAATATGTGCCAAGGACGGGGTTTGAAGGGAAATCGGCAAGGCATAGCCATAACGGGCTTGGTCAAAGTCTTTTAATGACCCGCGTTGGTCTTTGGCTGTTGCGTCGAACCAATAAGTTTTACCGTTTAGCTTAACTTCGGCAATCACGTGGTCAAACGCTCCCGGTGACGGCAGACGGCTGGTCAGGCCGGGGCCATCATTAAGTGATGCCAATGCTGGAATTACATCAAAACCCAAGGCGCGCGCTAATGAGACAAACAACATTGTTTTGTCTTTGCAATCACCAAACCTCTTTTGCAAAGTAATTTCCGGACTGCGGGGAATATAACCGCCTTCACCAATAGAAATTGATAAATACCGCACTTCTTCTTGGGCAAAGCGCAAAGCCGCCAGTAATTGCGCCTCCGGTGTTTTATGCAGCAATCTAATGTCATCGACAATTTTTGCCACCTCTGGAGGAAGGGTGCTCTGGTAATATGGTGCTGCCCAGCGGGAAACCTCTGACCAGTCCTTAAAAGAAGAAATTTCGAAAACAGGGTATTGATTGACCCAATTAGGCGTTCCGGTTTCTGCTTGTACTGCTGGTGCAGAATAAGGCCCAAAAGTAAAAACTGTATTGGCAGCAATTGTTTCTATTTTTGGATCGACAGGGGCATCATTCATTTGCCAGCGCTTTATCATTTCTGTCGGCCAATCTACCCGTAAGTGTCGTTTTTCAACCGGTACACTCCATGCCAAAGAAAAAGTGCCAAAATCATTTTTACCAAATACCGGATTACGTCCTTCTCTAGTCCAGGCAATATCAACAATATCTCCGGAGCGAACGTCTGACAATCGAACGAGCGCGGTCCATTGGCCATTATATATACGCTTGTCCAGATCGCGCTCGAATCTGGCAAGATCAATTTCTGCTCGCTCTGTTTGGTCAAAGACCCTACCGCCACGGATCACCCGCAAATGATGTATAGTTAGTTTTTGAAACGCTGGATCAATGGTTATGGAGACATCTGACGCATCTTCTACACCGGATATATTGATAGTTTTGGTTACCCGTCTAAAATATAGTTTTTCGGTTGTTTTATCGGAAGTGGTTTGGGTATCAACAAGTAGATAAATGCTGCCACCACTTTCTTCGGCCATTTTTTCGGTATAGGTTGCAGGCGTTACCGGCACAATCCAATTAGGTGCTGGCGCGTAAAGAATTTCAGGAGCCTTAGGGTTAGCATAAGCAGAAGAGCTAAACAATAAAACGAATACAACAGCTAGTAATTTACGCATAAAACAACCCTATCTTGTAATTTAATACTGTGGCGAATAGGCGCAGGAATAGCAAGTGTTGATCATCTGGGTGAATGAATATACTGCCTACTGTCAAATGACTTCAGCAATAAGGATAACGCAATGACCAGAAACATATCCCATTTTATCAATGGGCAGCAAACTAGTGGTAATTCAGGGCGAGAAGCGGATGTATATGACCCCAACACCGGTACGATACAGGCAAAAACCCCGCTGGCTAATAATTCCGAAGTAGCTGCTGCGGTAGCTGCTGCCGAAGCAGCTTTTCCCGCATGGTCGGCAATGAACCCGCAAAAACGAGCGCGGGTAATGTTTCGTTTTAAGGCTTTGCTAGAAGAAAACATGGACGAGTTGGCGGAATTACTGTCGTCAGAACATGGCAAAGTAGTGGCCGACAGCAAGGGTGACGTGTTGCGCGGTATGGAAGTAATTGAATTTGCCTGTGGTATTCCACACTTACAAAAAGGCGAGTTTACCGAAGGCGCGGGCCCCGGTATTGATGTTTATTCCATGCGCCAGCCTTTGGGTGTTTGCGTTGGTATCACCCCGTTTAATTTTCCAGCCATGATTCCAATGTGGATGTTCGGAGTGGCAATTGCTTGCGGCAATACTTTTGTGTTGAAGCCATCAGAAAAAGACCCGTCAGTTCCTGTTCGATTGGCTGAATTGTTTATGCAAGCCGGCGCACCTGCCGGGGTTCTAAATGTAATTCATGGTGACAAGCAGGCGGTTGATGCTCTTATTTTCCACCCAAGCGTAAAAGCAGTTAGCTCTGTTGGTTCGTCGGACATTGCCCAATATGTATCGGTAACTGCGGCGCAAAACGGCAAGCGGGTACAAGCAATGGCCGGAGCAAAAAACCATGGCATTATAATGTCTGATGCGGATATGGATCAGGTTGTGGCAGACTTTCTTGGTGCGGCATTTGGTTCGGCTGGCGAGCGATGCATGGCTTTGCCGGTGGCGGTTCCTGTTGGTGAGGATACCGCGAATGAATTTATTTCGCGGATTGTTCCAGAAATTAAAAAGTTACGTCTTGGTGTTTCAACCGATCCCGACGTTCATTACGGGCCGGTAGTTAGCGCCGAACACAAAGCCCGCATTGAGAACTATATCGATATATGTGAAAAAGAAGGTGGCAAATTACTGGTTGATGGCCGTGGATTTACTCTGCCAGGGCATGAGGACGGTTTCTTTGTTGGCCCGTCTTTGTTTGATCACGTCAAGCCGGGCATGAAGTCCTATGATGAAGAAATTTTCGGGCCGGTTTTACAAATTGTGCGCGCAGACAGCCTCGAAGAAGCAGCTGCTTTGGCTTCAAACCACCAATACGGCAATGGCGTGGCGCTGTTTACCCGTTCCGGTTTGGCGGCGCGCGAATTTGTTTCCAAAGTGCAAGTGGGCATGGTTGGAATTAATGTGCCGATTCCGGTGCCCGTTAGCTATCATACTTTTGGCGGCTGGAAGCGTTCGGCCTTTGCCGATACCAACCAACATGGCCCCGAAGGTGTTCGTTTTTGGACAAAGATTAAAACCGTAACTTCACGTTGGCCGAGCGGTGCGGTTGAAGATCAAAGCTTCATTATTCCAACAATGCAGTAGGAAATATTAGATCAGGCGCTTGCCCAAGCAAGTGCCTGATCAACCTCACCAGCGTCAAATAGTTTAACTTTGCCTTTGGAAACTTTGTCAAACAGTTTGGCCGAAACGCCAACCCATTTTGGTGCGCCAACCAATGCCCAGCGTTCAAAATGGTTCCAGTGCGCAAAACAAAGCTTGGCATCATCAATTATGGCTTTGGTTTGCCAACCTTCAAAATGCTCGCCCCACTCCAGTAATAAGCGGACTTTGCCATCACGCTTAATGCGCTCTTCAATCTTCGGTATCAATACGGTCTCATAATCCTCTGCGGTAAGTTTGTCGCTAACCCTAAAGGCTAAAACCTTGACGTCTGTATTTGCCAGAACTTCAATCATAATCTTCTCCATCAGTTGTGACCTGTTAAATATGTGGTGCCGGTAACTGTTTAATGGAAGTCTGCTGTGGCAAGAAGTCGCGATCAGTATGGTTTTGCGATGAATATAAAGTTGCTTTAGCCGGGTTGAGCCGTTTGCAAATAAGCCCTAACCTAACCCCCATAACAATAAACAATTCAATTTATCCAGCCAGCTTTGGCGGTGACTATATTAGGGGTGTTTAGGTATGTGTTTTTCAGAACCGGTTAGTTTTATCGCAGGCGGCGTTCTGGTTGCGGGCGGAGCGTTTGCAGCTTACAAAGCCTGGAAAATCAACAAGCGTTATTTACCAGTAGCGATGATGCCGATATTCGCCGGAATTCAACAATTGATGGAAGGCCATGTCTGGATGGGTCTAAACCATGTTGATCCAACCATGACTTGGTGGGGGGCAATGGGGTTTATTTTGTTCTCGTGGTTGATGTGGCCGACATGGATCCCGTTTAGTATCTATTTCCTTGAGCCTCCGGACAGCAAACGCAAAAAACCGCTTATGCTGTTTGCTTTGGCCGGTTTGACCTTTGGTTTGGTTTTATATGTCCCGCATATTATCAATCCCGATTGGGTAAATGTGCAAATTAACAATAAATCGATTGCTTATGAAGGCACAATGTTTTTGGATTACTTCGTTTCACGAGAGATAACCTATGCCATTTATCTGTTTTTAATTATCACGCCGCCATTGATCTCGACCTATAAGCATCTTCGATTGTTTGGCCTGACCCTGATCGCTGTTGTTACCACTGTGATACTGTTTTTATCTTATGCGTATATTTCTTTTTTCTGCCTGTTGGCCGGACTTGGAACCTTGCATTTAATCTACATTATCGTCCGTAATAAATGCAGTCGCGAGTGCCCTAAAATATTCAGTTAACCCGACTTAAGCGGGAGTTTCTATTTATATTCCATATACCTGAAAAGTGGGTTCCGGTTTTCAGATTAGTATATGGGCCGTTAAATAAAGTTATGCTCAAAAGCTCAGGTTTCAGAGTATTTGAGTATAATTGCAAAAAATTCAATAAAATCCCGTAAAAACCTTGCGGTTTGTATTTTTATTCCCATATCGCAACTGAAACGTCCGTTTGTCGGACACTATAGTCATTTATTCGGGGATTGACTTGCTTGGTGCCAATATAAACGGGCCTAAAGTTAATCTGCCACAATGGAGAAGAAAATGGGAAAAGTAATAGGTATTGACTTGGGAACCACAAATTCCTGTGTTGCTGTAATGGATGGGCGCGAGCCAAAAGTTCTGGAAAACTCCGAGGGTGCTCGGACAACCCCGTCGGTTGTTGCGTTTACCGAAGATGGTGAGCGATTGATCGGTCAAACGGCACGCCGCCAAGCGGTAACCAATCCGGAGCAAACGTTTTTTGCCATCAAGCGTTTAATTGGTCGTAATATGGACGACCCAATGGTCAAAAAAGATATGAACATGGTTCCATACAATATCGTTAAGGACAAAAGCGGTGCTGCATGGGTCAAAGGTCGTGATAAAAACTATTCCCCGTCAGAAATTTCTGCCTTTATTTTGCAAAAAATGAAAGAAACCGCTGAAAGCTTTCTTGGCTCTACCGTTGACCAAGCGGT
>JAESTZ010000040.1 GCA_016763315.1 Robiginitomaculum sp. | reverse complement strand
CAAAACAGCCGCCATTGCAACTGCATTAAATACAGATTTAGGTTCAGCATTTGCAAGTGCATTATTTCCACCAACAACTTGAAGTGCTGATGCAATAAAACTTGTTGATTTTTCACCTAAAAGTTCTTTGAATTTAGATTTATTTGATTCTTTACCAAAATAATCTTTAACTGTTAATTGTGTGTTCATTTTATTTATGTTTTAATTATTACTATTTTATCCAGCCGGGTAATTCTAATGGTGTAATTGTTTCATCATAACCTGGCCATTCATTATTCAATTTGCATTCTTTGTAAATTTCAAGATCATTCAAATATTCTTCACGTCCAAAATCCATGGAATCTTTAGGTGAATAAAAAACATTCACAAGATATGGTGGTTCCTTTTCTACAGCTACAAATATAAAAGCATCTGAATCAATGCCATTATTTTTTAAACCATCTGTGTAAAATGGTGATTGTACATGGTATCTATATTTGAATGATGATCTTATGAATGAACCATTACTGGCGTCATCTGTTGATTTTAAATCAATGATACATTTTCTTTGAGTATTGAAGAAATCAGGTTTACATTTGCATTTTACACCAGTAGTTGGTTCTATCCATTTAAAAACACGTTCAGCAAAACCATTATTGAATAATTCACCCGCAATTGGATGATTCATAACAGAATCACGCATGTAGTTAATTTTATTATATGTTTCCATTGAGATTATATCTTTTCCCGGATTCATTGAAATCAATTGTTGTTTCTGTTTTTGACTTCCTTCACCTTTAAATGGCAAATGCACAACAAATTCATTTTTAAATAATTCTGGCTCAAGAATAATTGTATGAAATGCGCTACCTTCAACAAAATATTCTGTTCTTTTTTCTGGTGATTTATTTGGATTCAAATAACGTTCATAATATTTAGCCGGGGCTTTATGAATTAAATCCAATCCTGATTTGCTAATATGTGTTGTATCAGCATGATATTTTTCATTTTCACTAATCACCTTGTAAAATATATTAAAATCCATTTAACACCCTCATAAACGATAATTGAAGCAACTGAAAGTGATACATTGTATAATTGTTCATTTTTTCCATTCTCATTATGAGTAACAAACAGTATTGTTGCTATAAATGCAACTATTGAAATTATGTAATCCATATTTTTTTATTAATTATTTATGCAAATATACATATATTTTTCAATTATTTGTTTATATTTGCATAAAAATAATAAATTATGGAAGAAAGTAAAAATGGTAAAGCATATCAGACCATTAAAAAAAGATGTGATGATTTAGGCGTGAAACTTAGTTTCATTTGTCGTGAAGCTGGTGTTGATAGATCAATTCTTGAACGTTGGAAAAGTGAGGACCCAAAAACGATTAAAACATTAAATTCAATTAATGATGTAATTGAAAAACTTGAACAAGAAAAATCAGAAAATGCATAGTAAAACAACTTTAATTGGCGGTGTTGGAGCCGATCCTGAAATAATTGTATTTGAAAACGGAAATAAATTGGCAAAAATAACACTTGCAACTTCAATTTATTGGAAAGATAAACAATCTGGAGAACGTAAAGAAAAAACAACTTGGCATAATATACAGTTTGGTGGACCTTTAGCAGGTATTATTGAATCGTATGTGCAAAAAGGTCACAGGTTATTCATTAAAGGTGAAATTGATAATTATTCATATGATGATAAAGATGGTAACAAGCGTTATGCATCAAGAATTAGATGCAATAAAATGACAATGCTTACATCAAAAAGTGAATCCGGTTCACAAGATGCATCACAATCTTTACCAAATCAATCAACATCAACACCTGTTCCACAACCTGAATCAACAGATAGTGATGATTTACCATTTTAAACTAAAAAAATGAATCCAGAAACCGAAACAAAAAATGATACAGTTAAAAAATTTAAATTTGTATCAAGAAAGAAAAAAATAATGAAAGGTAAAATTGCACCTCTTGGTACATTTTTCTTTGTTGTTAGATTGTATCACCCTAAGCGAGGGCAGTTTAATGTTCATTTACACCTTCAAAGTTCAATTTCAGATAGTGAATTGGATAAACTTGAAATAAGTATGTATGATGCTATTTGTAAAAAATATAGTTTGTAAGTATGATAACATTAAGGAACTACCAGCAAAACGGAGTTGATAATATTCGCAATTCATATTTAGCAGGTTTTTCAGCACCTTTATTTGTGTTACCAACTGGAGGTGGAAAAACTGTTGTGTTTTGTCATGTTGCTGAAAAAACATCACAACGTGGTAAAAATGTATTGATATTGGTTCATAGGGTTGAATTATTGCGCCAAACATCAAAAGCATTAACAAAATCAGGTGTTAAACATGGGTTAATAAATCCAAAATATACACCAGATTTATTTGCTCCAGTTCAAGTTGCATCAGTTCAAACATTAGTTAGAAGATTGAACAGGATTGAAGATCCTGATTTAATAATCATTGATGAGGCACATCATGCGAATGCTGGAAGTTGGAAAAAAATAATTGAAGCATATCCAAACGCTAAAATATTAGGTGTTACAGCCACACCATGCCGTGGTGATGGTCGTGGATTAGGAATTGATGCCGGTGGTGTATTTGATGATCTTGTTCTTGGTCCTCAGATTGATGAATTAATTGATGAAGGTCATTTAGTTAAACCAATTGTTTATGCACCACCAAAAAGAATTGATTTATCAGATGTTAAAATTGTACGTGGTGATTATGATGTAACTCAAATTTCAACAATCGTTGATAAACCAAAAATTACTGGTGATGCTGTTCAACATTACATGAAACTTTGTCCTGGAGCACCTGCAGTTGCATTTTGTGTATCTGTTAAACATGCAGAAAATGTTGCTGAAGAATTTCGTTTAAAAGGATATAGAGCATATTCTGTTGATGGTTCAATGGATGATGATGTTAGATCACGAATTTTGAATGGACTTGGAAACGGAACAGTTGATGTTGTAACATCATGTGATTTGATTTCTGAGGGAACAGATATACCAGCAATTGGATGTGCTATTTTATTACGTCCAACAAATTCAACTGGTTTATATCTTCAGCAAGTTGGACGTGCATTAAGAACTTCAGATGGAAAAAGCCATGCAATAATTTTAGATCATGTTGGAAACGTATTAAATCATGGTTTACCAGATGATGAAAGGGAATGGACACTTGAAGGTAAAAAGAAACGCAAAAGAAAGGCATCAGATGATGAAGAAAACATTCGGGTTCAACAATGTCAGGAATGCTTTATTGTGCATGAACCAGCACCAAAATGCCCATCATGTGGTTTTGTTGCTCCAATCAGGGAATCAATACCAGATCAAGTTGATGGTGAATTAACCAAAATAACATCTGAACAGAAGAAAATAATAAAAAAACAACGTTCACGTGAAGTTTCTAAAGCAAGAACATTTGATGAATTGATGCAAATTCAAAAAGAACGAGGATATAAAAATGGATGGGCTAATTTTATTTTCAAATCAAGAAATAAAAATTTAATTTAATTTTTATGCAAATTTGCATATTAATTAAAAAGTTTAATTATATTTGTATCACACAAAACGAAATAATATGAAAAATTTAGTTAAAAAACACATTGAAAAATCGAAAAAAGTAATTAATTTATTGTTTAAATGTGTAAATGATAAATCAATTTCAATTT
>JAESTZ010000039.1 GCA_016763315.1 Robiginitomaculum sp. | reverse complement strand
TACACCCCTCATCCCGGCCTTCTCCCTATGGGAGAAGGGGCGAGCGTAAAAATTCTACATAATACTAAAAACACCGCGAACATGACTCCATCTCCTTGTGGGAGAGGATGAGGGCATAAATTGAGTAGCGCTCAATTTTGACCAAATGGTGAGGGGAGCGATAGTTAAAATTGATGACGGCAAATGACGGAACATATTGAGCGCGATACCAGAGTTTTTCCAAGGTAAATCGAAAGTGCTTCATGATTCAAATCCACTTGCCGGTTTACGACAACTCTACCGCATGTGGTAGTATATTGCTAATTCACCCCTATCGTGTTAACCATTATCTTCATAGTGTCATTTCAGCGGGGTGAAAATGCGTTATTTTGGTTTGATTTTGGGGTTATTTTTCATTTTCTCGGCAAACAAGACGATTGCACAAACCCGACTTGACCTGGCGACGGCGATTCTACCAACTCACCGATCCGCCGCTGAGGGAGACACCATCAGCCACTTTGCAGTGATGATCAATTCGTCGACAACAGACACATTGACCAATTGCCGCTTACAAGGCACGGGCAATACGACACCCAATGACGAGCAAATCCGCCGAGATAGTTTTACTTACCAGACTGTAGACGCAAATAACAATTTAACCGGCACACCAAACACGCCGGTCGACCTGCCTCCTGGTGCCGTCCAGCACTTTGTATTTTCAATGGACGCCGGGTCAGTCTTTGGAAGTTTTGGATTCTTCGTTAATCAGACCGCGCTGTTCAGATGCAATAACGGCGTTGGTCAAGATATCACTTATGTAAACACTTCATCTTTATATTACACTGACCTAAAAGACCCAATGGATGCGTTATCTGTTGCTGTTACGCCCTCTGGCGATGGCGTTTTACGTATTGCAACTGCCGGAGGAACCGAAGCATTTTCCATCGCTGCCACAAACCTTGGCTCGGCTGGAGCCAATGAAAATGTAGTGGTTACGCCAACACTTGACGTTCAGATCAGTGATTTTGCCTTTGCCAAAAACTTGATGGCAAAAAATGCTTTTTCTAAACTAGCCCAATTATCTATTTGTGAAACCAACCCGGCAACAGGTATCTGCTTGGCGCCGGCGGCAGCTAGCGTCACCGCTTCATTGGGTACAGGCGTGTCCACATTTAGCGTCTTTGTAACCACTGATGCCGAGACTGGCGCCGCCTTGTTACCACAATGGTTGCGGGTAACAGTCGATTTTGTACCACAAACGATTGCCTTAAACGAAATCGCTGGCCGCACCAGCGTAGCACTTACCGCACCCGGTCAATTAACAGGATCCGCAGAGACATTTGCCGGTCTCAGCCCCGGTTTATATTCCTTTCGCATGCGACCAAACAGTTTTAACTCCAATGGTGGAATACGCGATGGAGAATTCCTTGTTATTGATCCGCCAGCAATTATTGCGACAGGCAAGGACAGCACAGCAACAACACTGTTGGCTCCTATAAACAATGAACTTCCAATAGGCACCCTTGCCGCCGGAGTGTTATCTGCAAACTTATTCGACAATGGACAAACTGCGATACCCATTACTGTCACTAAAACAACACCGACTATCCAACAATTCTTCAACACTTTTTTTGACATGCGAGCCAAAAACGACCTAGATCAACCACCGAGTGGGGTGATGGCCTCGGCACCGCTTCCGCGTACTGAAAACGGTACTTCGCTGACAGTCGCAAGAAACCCAATGGACTTTCCAGGTGATGAAGTCGTACAAATACAAAAATCTGTCAACAATGCTTATTTACAGACTTTCACCAGTAATATTGGCGGCACACTCTCTGGCGGCGGTGCACTATCTGGCGAAGTGCGTGATCCGATTTCCGGCACAGTACGCGGCACCTTAAACTTAGGTCCTGTAGGCACTACATCCGATTTGAACTTTATTGGCTGCGCCATGGAAATTGCCGAAAACCCGGCTAGTTTTGCTGCTAATTTTGTGACGTTCTTGGTTATATTAACCGACCAAACAGCGGGAAGTTGCCTGCAGCCTGGTGATTATCTCATGATGATCTACCGAAGCGTACTTGCCGAAACGGCATTTCAACCAATGCAAATGGGAACATCTCATGGAATAGCGGTATTGTATGGGCATGAAGCCACCCCTACTGAGGATCAAGGAATGGTATTTTCAGTTGAATACATATTTTAAGCACCATAGGCCAAATTTCATCAACTAGCACTCTAACAAATCACTCGGTGCCTTGAGCTTCCTTAGTTTTACTAGCCAAACACACGCTCGAAAATATGATCGACTTGCGACAGATGGTATTCAATATCAAACATCGAGCGCAATTCTTCCTCGTTCAAGGCTTTGCAAACGGCATCATCATTAAGCAAATTATCCAAAAAATCACCTTCTCCACGCCAAGTAGCCATCGCGTTTTTCTGCACCAGTGAATATGAAGTTTCTCTGCTCAAGCCCTTTTGAGTAAGCGCCAATAATACTCGCTGCGAATTATGCAAGCCACCAAGTTTATCAAGATTAGCCTGCATATTTTCAGGATATACCACCAATTTTTCAATCACGCCGGCTAGCCGATGCAATGCAAAATCAAGATGGATGGTGGCATCAGGGCAAATGCCGCGCTCGACACTGGAATGCGAAATATCACGCTCATGCCATAATGCTACATTTTCTAACGCCGGCGTTACCGAAGAACGTATAAGTCTGGCCAGTCCGGTAAGGTTTTCCGTTAAAATCGGATTACGTTTATGCGGCATTGCCGAAGAGCCTTTTTGCCCGACAGAGAAAAACTCTTCGACTTCGAGAACTTCAGTTCGTTGCAGATGGCGTATTTCCGTGGCCAATCGCTCGATTGAACTTGCCAACACCCCCAAAGCACAAAAGAACGCAGCATGACGATCACGCGGAATTATTTGTGTTGAAACAGGCTCCACCTCTAACCCCAAAGCTTTGGCTACATGCGCCTCGACCTTTGGCGAGATATTGGCAAATGTACCCACCGCACCAGAGATAGCACAAACAGCAATTTCTTTGCGTGCCGCCACCAGTCGCTCACGGCCACGTTCAAATTCGGCAAAGGCTTGTGCCAGCTTCAAGCCAAAAGTGGTTGGTTCGGCATGAATTGCGTGACTGCGGCCAATACAAACAGTTGTTTTATGTTCAAAGGCGCGCTTTTTTAATGCCGCCAAAACCCGATCAACGCCTTCTAATAACAGATCAGACGCTCGACTTAATTGCACAGACAAACAAGTGTCCAAAACATCAGACGAAGTCATGCCTTGATGTACGAAACGAGAATCATCGCCAATGTGCTCGGCCAAGTGTGTTAAAAATGCAATAACATCGTGCTTGACTTCGCGCTCTATCTCCTCGATTCGGGCAACATCAAACTCGACATCGCCTTTTAGGCGAATATTTATCGCAGCAGACTTAGGTATAACGCCCTGCTCTGCCAAAGCATCACAGGCGTGGGATTCTATTTCAAACCATATACGAAAGCGGCTAGCTGCACTCCATATATTGCTCATTTCTTCTCGGGCGTATCTTTCGATCATTCTTTACTATTTCCTTATTAGTTCTGGCTCGACTTATGACATTGCGCTTCAAGCAATACCAAGTGTTCAGGATTATTGAACCCGAGAACCTCGACGAGGATAATTTGTGGTTTATTCGGCACCAGGCGAGTTCCAAACACTTTTTTATAAGCTGTTAAAAAACCTTTTCTGTCCGCCGGCTTCTCATCTATCGAGCTGATATAGGCCTTTACCAAAGAGCAATCATTTAAGGAAAACCCTTTTGAATCAAGATCATTCCTCAAAACCGATATTGTACCGGCAGTTTGCGAGCGCATATTCGAAATCTTTGAATCAATATTCAATGGTGGCTCGGCGAAAATTCTGATTGTTTCTTCTCTCTTGCCCTGCACTTTCGTTGAAACAGGATCGACTTGCGGTGCACCGCAGCCAATAATCAACAAAGAAAAAGCTGTAATAATGATTATATTTTTCATGACTATATCTCCTGCGAAATAGTAATTTTCTACTCGCTCTAAACTACCCGCGACTCAATTATTTAGATGTGATAGCGGGTTTTCATAAAAAGAGTCAGGAAATTTTCTTGAAATCGCTGGTGGTTTAAGGTTACTAATGAGTAATGTTCCTGCTATTCATTGGTCTTTGTGCCAAACAGGGACATTCAGGCGTTGTTGATCACTTTTTAGTCAACTACACGTCTGACGCGCGCAACTATTTGGCGTAACTGCTAGTAAGTAACAAATAAGTTGCTACTATCGAAAAACGTTCAAGGTGGGATGGTCCCACAGCTTAAATGCGGTGCTTTAGCCGCGCGGCCTTTTTTTTGGGCAACCTAGTTGGCTTTTTGCCTGTTTCTGGGTGTAAGGGGAGTAAAAATGAATTACAAACGCGCTTTAATGGCTGCAGCAGGTTCTATGGCCTTGTTAGTAGCTGCTTGCGAAACAACCGGAACTGGATATGTAGATGATTCTGCTGAATCTGCACGGGTCGCAGAACTGGAACGTCAGCTAGAAGCTGCTCGTTCGCAGAATAGTTCCTTATCTACGCAGGTGACAACATTGCAAACCGAAGTAAGCACGTCATCTTCTTCATATTCAAGCTCAAGCTCTTCATATGACAGCATTGCAGCATCGGCTGGCTACCCGCCAAACGCCCGTGCCGGTCAGTGTTTCTCGCGTATTTTGATACCGGAAATTACCGAAACAACAACTGAGCAAGTAATTGATCAGCCAATGGGTACAGAATTGCGGATTATTGGCGCTACTTATGAATTTGTCCAAGAACAAATTTTGGTCAAAGAAGAATCAGTTCGCTATGTTGTAATTCCGGCTGAATACGAAACCATTACCGAACAGGTTCTTGTACAGGCTGAATTACGTGAAGTTATCGTAATTCCAGCTGTTTACGAAGAAATCACCGAAGAAATTCTTGTTCGTCCGGCTTATACAACATGGAAACCGGGTGAGGGTCTTATCGGCGGCGGTGGCTATCGCACTGGCACTGATGGCCGCATTTATGGCCCTGATGGACAGATCGTGACCACAATGATCCAGCCTACTGGTGAAATTTTATGTAAAGTAGAAGTCCCGCCTAAATATAAAACTGTGACTAGAATGCGTTTGGTAACGGCTGAAACAACTGAAGTTAATATCATTCCAGCTAGTTATGAGGTCATAACCAAGCAGGTGGTTTCACAACCACCACGGGTTGAAGAAATCGTTATTCCGGCTGAATATAATCTTGTTCAGGTTCGTAAAGAAGTGACTCCTTCTTATGAAGAAACGATCACTATTCCAGCGACTTACAAAACAATCGAAAAAGTTTCGATTGTATCAGGTGGCAATCTGGAATGGCGTGAAGTTATTTGTGACACCAATTCAACACCTGAGTTGATTGCACAAGTACAGGCTGCTCTTGCAGCTGCCGGCTACAACCCGGGACGTTCAGATGGTGTGTTTGGCATGTCCACTCTACGGGCTATGGAATCTTATCAGCGGGCAAACGGCTTTATCGTTGGTCAGCTAACCATGGAAACCATGAATGCCTTGGGTGTTTCTCACGCTCACTAAAAGTAATTCATAATAATGAAAACCCCGGTAGCAATGCCGGGGTTTTTTTATGTCAGCATCAGTTTATCGGTTGTCATTTCTTTTGCCGCGTCCGGCCGACAAAGCCTTGATAACACCGCGCAAGGTGCGGACTTCTTGCGCTGTTGGCTCGGCACGTGAGAACAGGTTTTGTAGATTTTGCATCATCACCGGCGCTTTTTCTGGCGGGTGGAAAAATCCAGCACTAACCAGCTCTCCTTCCAAATGTTTTAGCATTCCTGCCAATTCTTGCTTGGTAGCCAACGCATTACCTATTGCCAGGTTCTCACTCTCATCAGATATCTGCGTATCTATCGAGTTACGCCAAGCAAAAGCAGCAACAGCTACTGCTTGCGCTAAATTAAGTGAGCCAAAATCGCTAGCTACCGGATACGTAAGTATCCCGTCACAAGCACCAACTTCAGTATTTGACAGACCAGAAGCCTCTGCCCCAAATAATAATCCACTTCGTGCGCCGGTATTACTTGTAAGGTGTATTTTTTCCATGGCCTTATCAGGAAACAATACCGGTTTTTCCATATCTCGCCTACGGGCAGTAACTGCAAACACCTGTTGCAAATCGGCTATTGCGGTGGCTACGTCTTCGAAAACCCGAACCGGTTTCATTAAGTTAAAAGCTCCGGCTGCCATTGCCGTCGACTTTTCATTCGGCCACCCATCTCGTGGGCTAATGATACGTAATTCCAGCAAACCAAAGTTACGCATCACCCGCGCTGTTGCGCCAATGTTTTCACCCATTTGTGGCTGCGATAGAATAATAACCGGTTGCAGCAATTGTTCTTTTGTTATTTCCTTACTCATCGTACTCTCGCTTAACAGTTTACAAATCTCACCTGTATTGCACTGCTTTTATCTAGTTCACTCTTCCCCAAAATAAAAACCAGTGCTAT
Source organism: Robiginitomaculum sp. (assembly GCA_016763315.1). Classification (GTDB taxonomy): domain Bacteria; phylum Pseudomonadota; class Alphaproteobacteria; order Caulobacterales; family Maricaulaceae; genus Robiginitomaculum_B. The sequence continues at coordinate 8,760 of JAESTZ010000039.1, read as the reverse complement.
TTGTTGTGCTAATAGCGCACTAAATAGTCTTCGACCATAATTTTGCATAAAGTGCACGGCAACAAATAAATATCGGAAAAACAAATGGCTAAAATCAAGGTAAAAAATCCAATCGTAGAACTCGATGGTGACGAAATGACCAGAATCATGTGGGCTATGATTAAAGAGCGGCTGATCTTGCCTTATCTTGATATTGACCTGAAATATTATGATCTTGGAATTGAATACCGCGATGAAACAGATGATCAGGTAACCATTGACGCCGCCCATGCCATAAAGAAATACGGCGTTGGTGTAAAATGCGCCACTATCACGCCAGATGAAGATCGGGTTGAAGAGTTTGGCCTGAAAAAAATGTGGAAGTCGCCAAATGGTACCATTCGCAATATTCTTGGCGGAGTAATATTTCGCGAACCAATTATATGTAGCAATGTTCCGCGTCTTGTACCCGGCTGGACTAAACCGATAGTTATTGGCCGTCACGCCTATGGCGACCAATATAAGGCAACCAATTTTATTGTTCCGGGCAAAGGTAAATTGAGTATTAAATGGCAATCTGAAGATGGTGAACAAACCATTGAGGAAGAAGTGTTTAATTTTGATAGTGCAGGCATTGCTATGGGCATGTATAATCTTGATAAATCCATTACCGATTTTGCCCGGGCCAGCATGAATTTTGCCCTAAAACGCAAATGGCCACTCTATCTATCCACTAAAAACACAATCCTTAAAATCTATGATGGTCGTTTCAAAGACATTTTCATGGATATTTTTGAAGCTGAGTTTAAAGACAAATTTGCTGCTGCCAATATAACTTATGAACACCGGTTGATTGATGACATGGTTGCTTGCGCTATGAAATGGTCGGGTGGTTTTGTCTGGGCGTGCAAAAATTACGATGGTGACGTGCAATCCGACACTGTCGCGCAAGGATTTGGTTCCTTGGGTTTGATGACCTCGGTTTTGATGACCCCTGATGGCCGCACCCTAGAAAGCGAAGCAGCACACGGTACTGTAACCCGCCATTATCGCGCCCATCAGCGCGGCGAAGCCACTTCAACTAATTCTATTGCTTCGATTTTTGCATGGACCAGAGCCTTGCAACACCGTGGCAATCTGGATCAAACGCCGGAAGTAACAGAATTTGCCGATAATTTGGAAAATGTGGTTATTAAAACCGTGGAGACCGGCTTTATGACCAAAGACTTAGCATTACTGGTCGGAGACAGCCAAAGTTGGCTAACGACTATGCAGTTTTTGGAAAAAGTGGCGGATAATCTCGAAAAGAAAATGTCTACATCTTGAAAGCTCTCTCTCCTAAAGAGAGAGAACAAATTCATCATAGACAATGCCTTTTTCATGTAAAATAGCAAACAAGGCGGAAACAGAATTTTCCAATCCCGTCTTGCGGCTGGGGGCTTTATTCTCAACCTCCAGCAATGACTCATATAATGGTGCAATGCTGGCAACTGCCTCTCTAGAAGGCAGTCGCCGGCTGGAATGATAACCAGTTAATTTTCCTGTTCGGTCATAACTTGGTGTAACATGAGCCAACACCCAATAATGGTCACCATTGCTCGCCAAGTTTTTTACATATGCAAATATTTCCTGACCATTGCCAAGTGTATCCCACAACAACTTGAACACTGCTCGTGGCATATCAGGGTGGCGAATGATTGAGTGTGGCGCGCCCAACGCAGCAGTTTCTTTCAACCCGGCCACCCGCAAAAAAACATCATTAGCATAAGTTATACGTCCACCAGTGTCAGTTTTTGAAACGATCAAATCATTTTCATTGAAAAACCGTTCCTTACCAGTGGTAATTATTACATTTGCAATTTTTTGCGTTACGGTTTCTGGATTTATTCTGGCAGCTAACATATCGTGACACCCCATTCGATAAGGAACTGAGCTCACTTAAAACACCGATTTCATTAACATAAGCTTGATAAAACCACAATAAATGCCTGGTAATATAGTTTCGGTAAGAAATTACCGCATTTTTTTCAAGGTTTCTCTAATTTCCTGCAATACAGCCTCGGATTGACCACCATTCGGGCCACCTGCCTGTGCCAATTCAGGCCTTCCACCACCACCTTTTCCACCGAGTATTTCGGCGGCAACTCTTACCAATGACACAGCATTTATTATTCCCAGCAGATCAGCAGTAACCCCGATGCAAATCGACGCCTTTTCGTCAGTAACGGCTATGAACACGACCACACCCGATTGCATTTTATTTTTGCTTTCTTCGACCAACTCCCGCAAATCCTTGCCAGAAATTCCCCCAAGGATTCTTGCCTGAAAAGAAATTCCGTTAATATTTTCAATTTCCTCTTGCGTAGATCCGCCGGAGTCACTCATTGCCAATTTGCGCTTCACCTCGGACAATTTTGTTTCCATCTGTTTACGATCTTTAATCAAAACCTCTGTACGCTCCAGCACCCGCGCCTTAGAAGTTTTCAAAGCAACAGCTAAGTCCTGAACCAAATTGGCATCAGCAACAAAAGACATTCTGGCGATTTCGCCAGTAACAGCCTCTATCCGGCGAATACCTGATGCCACTGCACTTTCCGAAACAATCCGCAACAGACCGATATCTGCGGTGCGCTTAACATGGGTGCCGCCACATAATTCAATCGAATAAGCCTGATCCGGCTGCACTGGCATTGCTCCCATTTCCAACACCCTAACCTCATTGCCATATTTCTCGCCAAACAGAGCAATAGCACCACTGTTTTTAGCTTCGTCAGCTGACATAATACGGGTTTTAACTGGCAGGTTTTGCCAGATCACTGCATTTGCTTCCACTTCGATTGCTGCCAAGTCAGCGGCACTTACCGCACTATTATTGGAAAAATCAAAACGCAGTCGATCCGGCCCCACGTGGGAACCTTTTTGCACCACACCAGAACCAAGCCGTTGCCGCAATGCAGCGTGCAATAAATGAGTAGCAGAATGATTGCGTTCAGTATTAGCTCTGGCAATTGTATCAACTTCACAAGTCGCAATATCGCCAACCGAAACCTCACTGACAAGTAATTCGCCGCGCAATATATGCAAGTTACCGATTTTAATCGTATCGTGAATTTGCACGACAGCATTTGTGGCAAATTTAACCTGTCCAATATCACCAGCCTGACCGCCGGATTCAGCATAAAATGGCGTTTTATCAAAAACAAGTTCTACTGAATCACCACTTTGAGCCTTCTTCGATTGCTTCCCGTCGACAATCAAAGCCAAGAGGCTAGCTGTATCAGTTAGTTTATCATATCCAGTGAATACAGTATCCGGCAAACTCGATTGCAATCCCGTCCATATTTGATTGGCAGCACTATCACCCGAGCCTTTCCAGGCGGCACGTGCTTTGTCTTTTTGAATTTGCATGCAAGCATTAAACCTTGCAGTATCAATTTTAATATTGCGCTCTCGCAAAGCATCTTCGGTTAGATCAAGCGGAAAACCATAAGTATCATATAACTGAAACGCAATATCGCCAGAAAGAGTAGCACCCTCCCCCAAAGACTTGGTTTCACGTGTTAATAGTTTCATTCCTCGATCCAAAGTGCGAAGAAAACGCAATTCTTCTTGCTCGAAATTGTTTATTATCAATTCCTGCCTAAGCTTTAAATCTGGATATGCATCAGTCATTTCCGCCACCAACGCTGGAACAAGTTTGTGCATAATCGGTTTTTTAGCTCCGAGCATATTTGCATGGCGCATGGCTCTACGCATTATCCGGCGCAACACATAACCGCGCCCTTCATTAGATGGAGTCACACCGTCAAGCATCATAAATGAACAAGAACGCAAATGATCAGCAATTACCCTATGACTGGATTTGGCGGATCCGACAGCCTTGGTATTTGTAACATCTTCGCTTGCAGCTATCAGGTTTCTAAATAAATCTATTTCATAATTATCATGCACACCTTGTAAAACAGCACTTAGTCGCTCCAAGCCCATGCCGGTATCAATACTTGGTCGGGGAAGATCAATTCGCGACCCGTCTCCCGGTTGGTCAAACTGCATAAAAACCAGATTCCAAATTTCAACGAACCTGTCTCCGTCTTCATCAGCAGAACCAGGAGGACCTCCAAAAATATCAGAACCGTGGTCATAAAATATTTCCGAACAAGGACCGCAAGGCCCAGTATCACCCATCGACCAAAAATTATCGGATGTGCTGATACGAATTATACGATCGTCGCTAAGCCCGGAAATTTTCTTCCAAAGAGCGGCAGCTACCTCATCTTCAGCATACACCGTAACCAGTAACCTCTCAGGATTAATTCCTAATTCTCTGGTCAAGAAATCCCAAGCATAAAAAATAGCTTTTTCTTTAAAGTAATCACCAAATGAAAAATTCCCCAACATCTCGAAGAACGTATGATGGCGCGCTGTATACCCGACATTATCAAGGTCATTATGTTTGCCACCGGCGCGAATGCATTTCTGCGAACTAACGGCACGAACATAATCAAGGGTTTCAACACCAGTAAAAACATTCTTGAACTGCACCATGCCAGCATTAGTGAACAATAAGGTAGGATCATTTTGTGGAACCACAGGAGCAGACGGAACAATTACGTGGTCATTGCTTTTGAAGTATTGCAGGAAATTAGCACGTATATCATTCATACTTGGCATTGATTAAATCCGTCTTTAGCTATTGCGAGCAACAAACCCATAAATAAAAAGGGCGCTCGAACTAGCCGAACGCCCTCTTGTTATATTTTGCTGTGATGGATCAATCAACCAGCGGCAACGTCATCTTCATCGTCTTTAACACCAAGATTGCCCAATAGCATGTCTTCGGCGATCAAACCGGCATCTTCGCGAATTTTTTTCTCGACCATTTGTGCCATCTTTGGGTGTTCCATCAAGAAGTTGCGCGCATTATCCCGCCCCTGCCCGATACGTTCCGAATCACATGAATACCAAGAACCAGACTTTTCAACCACACCAGCGGCAACCCCAAGATCAAGAACCTCACCCATTTTTGATATTCCCTCGCCGTAAAGAATATCAAACTCCACTTGACGAAACGGGGCTGCAACTTTGTTTTTTACGACTTTAACCCGCGTATGATTACCAATAATCTCATCACGATGTTTGATCGCTCCTATCCGGCGAATATCCAACCGTACCGAAGAATAAAACTTCAGAGCATTACCGCCAGTAGTAGTTTCAGGACTACCGAACATTACGCCGATTTTCATCCGTATCTGGTTAGTAAATATCACCAATGTACCGGATTTAGAAATAGAGCCGGCAAGTTTGCGCATAGCTTGGCTCATCAACCTAGCCTGCAAACCGGGCAAACTATCACCCATATCACCTTCAAGTTCTGCCCTTGGAGTTAAAGCAGCAACTGAATCAATTACAATAATATCTACAGCTGACGAACGTACCAGTGTGTCAACAATTTCCAGAGCTTGTTCACCAGTGTCCGGTTGCGAGATCAACAGCTCGTTAATATCAACACCTAACTTGGCGGCATAAGCTGGATCAAGCGCATGCTCAGTATCAATAAATGCAGCTATTCCACCATTTTTTTGACACTCGGCGATCGTATGTAAAGTCAAAGTAGTCTTGCCGGACGACTCAGGGCCATAGATCTCGACAACTCGTCCCTTTGGTAAACCGCCAACACCCAATGCAATATCCAAACCTAATGAGCCAGTTGAAATAGTCTCTATGTCTAGGTTTTCCCGCTGGCCAAGTTTCATTAAAGAACCCTTGCCAAACGCCCGGTCAATCTGACTAAGAGCAGCTTCCAATGCCTTTTGCTTGTCCATATTCTTCTCGCTCTTCACCAACTTCAGATTTGATTTCGACTTTGCCATATTTCATACTCCTTTACCGCATAATGATCGCTGCTTTGTATTAGCCACCACTTTCATAAACCAGCATGTACACCGTTTGTTCCGTGAACACAAGGGGAACATTTAACTTTTATCCTTATGCTCTAACAACCTATACCACCTGCGCTATCTTGAAAGCTCTTCTTTCACTTTTGTTGCTAATTCTGCCAATGAAAACGGTTTTGGCAAAAAGCTAACCTCGGTCTCTTTGGACAGAACATCAGAAAACTCTTCTTTCGCATATCCTGATATGAACACGATTCGCGCATCTCCTAAATACTCCCGCGCCTCCTTTAACATAGTCGGCCCGTCCATATTCGGCATCACAACGTCAGAGATCATAAGATCAATGGTTCCAGCATGTTCCTTGGCCATCTCCAATGCTTCTTCTCCATCACCGGCTTGCAACACCTCATACCCCCGTTTAACCAAAGTTTTAGCAGCAATACTACGTAATGCCGGCTCATCTTCCACAAACAAAATTTTACCGCGCCCAGACAGATCAGACGGTTTTTTCGGTTTAACTGTTTTTTTCTTGGCAACTTCTTGTTTTGCAACTTCAATAAACTTGGGGTCACAAGCGCGAAGCCATATTTGAAAACTAGTTCCCATACCTATAGTTGAGACCGGATGCAGGTAACCGCCAGACTGTTTGATAATTCCATAAACAGTAGAAAGACCAAGGCCAGTTCCGCTTCCTACTTCCTTAGTGGTATAAAATGGCTCAAAGATATTAGCCATCACATCTTCGCTCATACCTGTGCCATTATCTGTTACTTCTATCAAGACCCACTCACCTTCCAGAGGTTTTTTACTCGAGGCGGCCTCGGCAGGAATTTCCTTTTTAGCAGACGTTTGTATCACCAACTTTGCGCCTTTTACGTCCTTCATTGCGTCTCTGGCATTGGTCGCCAGATTCATCAAAGCGGTTTCTAGGTGACGACGATCAGCCCGAATGGTTAGTTTTTCACGCGAATGTTTTATCTCTAAAGTGACAGACTCCTGCATAACCTGTTTAAGCAAGGAACTTACATCAGATAAGAACCCGGCCATATCCAACACCTCCACCCGAGTAGTTTGTTGATGGGCAAAAGCCATAAGCTGGCTAACCAGTGATTTAGCCCGGTTAACCGTCTGGTTTATTTGTTGTAGTCCGGCAAAAGAAGGATCACCGATCGGATGGCAAGTAAGTAAATCATCACAATTCAATCTAATTACGTTCAAGATCGTATTGAAATCATGGGCTATGCCTCCGGCCAATTTGCCTACCGCATGCATTTTTTGCGCTTGGAATAATTGTGTCTCCAATTCTTTAAGTCCACTCATATCCATTAGATAAACCAGTGTGCGACCGGCATGATCCTTAGCCAAATATAAATGCGCAGGCTTTGGCTCTTTTCCAACCAACATCACTTCGGTAGGAGTATCTACGTCCAAAACAGCTTGTGACAATAAGGATCGCATACCTTCCTCATCGCCTGATAGAATTTTCAAAAAGGCTGTACCTGGTGTAGCCGTGCCTGAGGTCATTTGCATTAATGCCGGATTGCAATCCTCAATAATCGCCAAATCCGGATCAGAACCGTCTAGTCTAGCCACCCCGAACGGAGCTGCATTAAACACCTCGCCAAGAGATTGCCCACTGCCTCTGCCTGCCGGTTCCATGGTTCGCGCCACACCCATCGGAACCGCCGCATGACCATTACCGAACACTACCGAGCGACAAGTAGGCACACTGTTCATATCCGCCCAGTTAGTAACAATTACTGCCGGAGTTTCAATATTATCCCGTGTTAATAACATTACCTCTGAACGAACCACTTCTTCGGCATTACCTCTGCGCCCCAGTACACGCTTGGCATCACCGCAAATAAAACCAGAAACATCCGGGCTTGGTGCCTGTACTGACACCCCCAACCAATCACGCAAAGTATCATTCATATAAATAGTCTTGCCATCAAGGCCAGCTACAAAGAAGCCTACCGGAGCCTGATCGAGCATAGCAGTTCCGGAAACAGGGCCGTGATTAAGCTCAACAACTCCGCCGGAATTCTCGCGTTTCTTGAGCTTAAGCAGTGATTGACCATTAGGTAATGGCGAGACATCGGCAGTAAACTCGACGATTTCTCCAGCTACTTCAAATCCGGGAAGCTGCTCTGATAGACTTGATCCCGCCCGCCCGGCTTTGGCCAACCTAAAGGCTATAGCTGACAATCCGGGGTGACCACCGATCAATTGCTCAAAAGCCGTCGGTCGAGCACCGTCTTTATTACCCAAGCCGGCTCGTTCACATAATTCTAGATATGCTTCATTTGCATAAAATGGATATCCTTTAACAGAATAAACAACTATTGGCTCATCGGTACAATCGAGTGCCGCCAAAGCAAATGGCGGATCAATATCAAGTTTTTTTATTGCCGCTGGCGACATACTTCGCGCTGCCGCGCCCCCTGCCCACATAGCATAAAACAGCACCACCAAAACCGCTGCCACTCCAAAAGCCAGAATAAACCCTTCGGGGCCAATTGCCTGCGGCATCAACAACGCTACACTTAAAGCAAAAATAGCTGCACCCGCCGAACCATAAAGCAAAACCCGCTTCCAGGTGTCCGACAAAGAATTGGATTTTTTCAAACTTTGCATCTTGCTCATCTGGCTGCCCCTTATTTTGCCGATCGTCTAACTTTCTATATTCCAAACACCGAACTAAACGGTATTTTGAATATATTTTATCTTTGTTATCCATCAACTTATCCAAAAACCGGTGTCCACTTTTTGGGTCGATAAATTTTAGTATCCATCAACTTATCCAAAAACCGGTGTCCACTTTTTGGGTCGATAAATTTTAGTATCCATCAACTTATCCAAAAACCGGTGTCCACTTTTTGGGTCG
>JAESTZ010000038.1 GCA_016763315.1 Robiginitomaculum sp. | reverse complement strand
TAAAGACTCACCTAAAAAACGCTAGGGTCGAAAGTATAGTCCGAATGATTTATTCGCGCAAGAGAAGAAACTCGAAACCCAAACAAACCAGTCTTTTTCGACCGGGAGCCAGCTTGTATGAGAGATTCGTATCCAGCGCAAGCGGTTTATTCGGCTAAAGTGAAAAAAGATTTTTTAGAGAGCGTATGAGAGGCCAATTTAAGCAAAGCTCGGCATTCAATGACACTCTTGCCCCACCCTGCATTACCATTAAATAAAAAAGCAGCTCAACCATTTCTAGGAGCCGCTTTTTCTATCTGTACGGGATTCGAACCCGTGAGACCTTAAAAAGGCCTGCCCCATTTTCAATGGAGTGCATTCAACCACTCTGCCAACAGTCCACATAACGTGGAGGAACCTAAATTGTAAATGAAAATCGGGAAAAATCAACAAAGGCTTTGCGAAGTAGAAATTCTGCGTGAAGCGATCGTCACCCCGAACGCGGCCAAACAAAGAAAATTGTGAGCAGCACCTCAACTATTGACAGTAGTAATAGGTAGATCAAGTGAGCGCATTGCAGATGTTAAATATAGATTACCGCTTCATTTGCTCATTTGATTACCTCACCCAGTCATTCGCGATTGCCTTTTTCTGGATCACCCGGACAAGCCGTGTGATGACGGCTGGTTGGTACTCAGAAGCCTTGTTTTACAGATTCACTCTAGCCCAACGTCATCATCAAATTTATAACAACCCGTCATCAGGTGTTTCTCTTTCCATCATCAGCACTATTTCTCTGTCATCACACGGCTTGTCCGGGTGATCCAGTAACACAACTGAGCGCCAGAAATTAATAAATCTGATCCCAAAGATCATTCCAGTTAGGATTTTCTTTTTCGATCAAGCTCAACTTCCAGCGTCTTGGGTATTTCTTAATTCGTTTTTCACGCTTGATCGCCAGATCGATGGTACTGAACTCTTCGTGCCACACTAACTTGGTAACGCCGTATTTTTTACTAAACTCGGCCACCAGTTTTTCACGGTGTTCATAGGTGCGTCGGACAAGATCATTAGTGACACCAACGTATAGAGTACCGTTCCTCTTACTCGCAAGAATGTAGACGGAATAGAGGCGTTCATTCATTTGGCTATACACAAGGCTGGATCACCCGGACAAGCCGTGTGATGACAGAGAGGTTGTGCCGTGTGATGGCAGAGGGGTGATCCCATGTGGTGATGGCAAAAGGGCAACAAAGAAGACTCGCCGCCTCTGGCATCAAGCAAATAATCGTGCCCCCTTCAACAACGCGATTCAGTGACCCGGGAAAAGATCATTTTGTCTTGCATGAACAGACTCTCTCCCATCTGCTCAAAATAAGAAATAATTTCAGCAGGTTTGCTAGTGACATAATCTTTTTCAACATCACCTTGTAATACTCCAGTTTCCAGAGAATCAGAAATTCTTTCTACATCAAGTGGCCTAATAATCAGTTGCGAGTTGGAGGGTTCATACCAAAAATAAATATACAGCTCTTTGCCGTCCATTATTTCCCTAAGGTTTAAGAACGAACCGGCACTTGTCACAGAAGAGTGCCCGGTTATTTCCTTAACCTCCATACTACCACTTCTGGAATAAGAAACCGTAACAAGCTCAAACTCACCACCCTGCGCTTTGCCAAAATGAAAGAACATACCCTCTTCTTGCTCATCACCGATAGAATCAAGCCCCCATGCCCCAGCAAGGCATTGATCATAAGAGCTGGTAGTCACTGGTGTCAGGGGGTGCTCAAACCTAGGATAACACCCGCCAAGCAATACGAATAAAAAGACTAGAGCAAACTTACCCATGCAAAGCCCCCTCACCCGGCGGCGATATAATCGTGCATAGCCTGGGTTTGCGCTTCCGCCTCGGTGATTTTATGTTTTACCACATCGCCGATTGAAACCATGCCCAGCAACTTGCCTTCATCAACTATCGGCAAATGGCGGATACGCCGCTCGGTCATGGTATTCATTAAATGATCAAGAGTGTCGTCGGGTTTTGCAGTTATAACCTTGCGACTCATGCACTCGGCAACCTTTTGCTCTAACGCCGCCGCACCTTTACGGGCAACATGGCGGGACACATCGCGTTCAGACAATACACCACAGATATTACCCTTACTGTCGCGGACCAATACCGCGCCAATACGTTTATCGTCCATGACTTGCGCCGCCTCTATCATTGTGGCGGTACTCTTTACATCAAAAACTTGTGCTTTTTTGCCGTGCAAAATACTATTTGCGTTCATAATTTCCTCCCCCATTCCTATCATCAATCGCCCAGTATGCCATGAATCGCGAAGTTTTCCAAATGGCGACATTCATGCAGTCTCGCCAATAGCGCGAACAGATTTGTAATTTACGGTTGTCAGGAGCAATATCCACCAGAGCGTCTTAAAATATGTGAAGTTAGCAACCAATGCAAAAACCAGAGCAATTAGATCAGAAGAATACGCAAAACCAGCGGTTTTCAGCGACAGTTCTTACCGCCGCGATATTGTTACTTTCGTACATGGTGCTGAGCATTGCCAGCATATTGGACTATCCCGGCATTAGCGGCATTTTAATTGCGGCAAGCTCCTTACTTCCGCCATTTATTGCCAGCCTGATCGCAGTACATTTGCAAAAAAGACATCTCGCAAACTGGCTGTGGGCAGGGTTCTTGATTACAATTCCAATGTTAGGTAACTGGCTTTTGCCATATCTGGAATGGTTATCGCCGCCAATGCTTTGGGGAATTGCGGCAGCTATCGCCTTGGGACTGGCGATTATAGTAAAATCCGGCATTTGCCTTGTTACCAGTTCTGCGTTTTTGATGGTCTGGGGCTGGTTCGCCTATATGTCTAACCCGCCGGCAGATTTTTTATGGCCGTATTTATTGCTATTAATGCTAGGAATGGCATGGTCAAAGCACACTGAAAACCAGATAGCCAGCGCGTCATTTGCTATTAGCTTGGTCATCTGGACAGCATTTACCGCACAAGCGGCAACGGTAGTACACCCATATATTGTAGCACAAATAACGTGGATGAGCAGTTTATTTTTACTGACATGCTTGCTGATATTACATGCCACCAGCAATAAAAAGAAGCCACTAGGTTTTGATGGATTGATACTGATCATTGCCAGCACCTTAGGGCCAGCTTTTACTTTTCATCTATTTTCAGTTTATATAATTTCCATGCTAACTACTGCAACACGTTCTAGTACGGCCAGCTTGCTCTGGGTTTTACTCGCGGTTTTACTGGTTTCGGTTAGCTTAATATCGTTGATTTATGGAAAACTAAAATCGATTGACCGCGCGGGAATCATTGCACTTCTATTGTTGATTTTAATTGCTATTTTCGTACCTATCAGCCCAAAGTTTTTCCCGCTTTGGTTAGGTCTTGCCACGGGAGCTCTGTCCATCGCCGGCATTTGGTTAGCCTTACGCGGATTTGCTGCAAAAAATACTGCTTACGGCTTTTGCGGACTTGGCATTTGGGGTGGCAGCGTTCTTTTGGCAGCACACTACATAGATGGTCAATGGTTACGAATTGCAGTTCTGGCAATTTATTCGTTTACGGCGGTTGGGTTTTATCTAGGGTCTGAACGAAAATACCTCAAGAAAAACCTCAAAAAGCAATGATGGAATTACTGTTAGACTGAAAAAATGACCCGGTTGAATTTGCCGGTGCAGGGTCAAAAACTCCGAACAAAAGTCAAAAACATACTCTAAAATATAACAAATTACCGGTTTTACTGCCACAACATCTGGCATGCTCGTTGCAATCACTATTGTAATGAATTTTGCGGCAAGGAAAAACCAGATGAAAAACATCATCACCAATACCGGCTTAAAAACCAAAACAGGTTTACTACATGCAAGCTCGGTCGCGCTTATGGTTTTTGCCGGCTTTACCGCTTTCAGCGTCAGCGCAAGTGCACAAACTGTTAGCAATTCCGGGGAATTAAATATCCCCTATGGTCGGAATTACCGCGATGAGAACGCCCCTTACAATCCCGCGACTCGTAATAATGGCAATCGGGTAATAATAAATGGCCGTATACTGACCAATGGCAGTTCTACCTTGTCCGGAGGCCTAGGCAATGGTTTCTTTGGCAGCCAAACAAGCCAGGGCGGAGCCGGAGCAATCGGCAATCAGTTAAATGTAGTTACCATGGGCAATTGGAACACAGTAATTATCGACAGCACACAAATAAACAACGGCAATCAAACTGTAAATCTAAACGGTGCCACCAACGGCAATATATCGCCGATTGTTGATGATAGCGATTTTGAAACCGGTGAATTAAACGGGGAGATCAATCTAGATGACTGATAAGCGTAAGTTATTATCACATACCCGTATTCCGGCAATTATTATGGTCGGGGTTTTTCTATTATCTGCCTGTGCCTCACCTACTGCCGGACGCAACGGGCTTTATGCCCAGCCAGCCGGCGGCGCACCGGTAACTGCCAACCCAACCCCCTACTCGGCTGCTTTGTCATGCCTTGGTGGGTATTCGCGTTCTTCGGGGGCTTCAATACCACGGATCGCCGTTGGCCGGATTATTGATTATACTGGCAAGCAAGAAGTTGAAGGCGGCGCAAAAATTACCCAAGGCGCGTCATTGATGGCAATTTCCGCCTTTGCCAAAGCCGGTGTACGTCTGGTTGAACGCTATGACACTTCAGTTTCCGAACTGGAACTGAAATATGCCAATAACAAACTGATTTCTGATGGCGGAGCCGGCTATCGCAAGATCAAGGCCGGATCGGTATCAGGTTCGGACTTTTATGTAGTTGGCGGTATTACCGAGTTAAATTTCAATATTGCCTCATCAGGTATCGATGCTTATGGCGGTAGCGTGAACGTAAAAGAACCAAAAGGCCTATTTAAAGCCAGCACCTATGTAATGAATATCGGCCTTGATTTGCGTCTGGTTGACACCAGATCATTAGAGGTTGTTGATGTTATTTCCTATCAAAAACAGATCATTGGCTATGAAGTTGGTGCTGGAATATTTGCCTTTTTCAACAACGCCAACATTATCGACATTAATGCCGGCAGCAAAGCCCTAGAACCAATGCAATTAGCAGTGCGCTCTACTATCGAGCGAGCCGTATTGGAAATGACCGCAAACCTTTACGGCGTTAGCGGACCTAGTGTTTGTAACTATTCAGACCCGATGGCAACCAATGGCAGCACCGGTAATTTCTTCAACGCTTATGATAATTTGGAGTCGAACAATGGCCAGACACGCCAAGACCCTAATCGCTGGCATAGCGATCGCGACCGTAATGTCCGCAGCTTCCTACGCGGACGATACAACTGATATTGAGAACATTCAGTTCCTCAACGTTGGCCCGTTCGACTCAACGGTAATCCTTGTTGTTGAAGACGTTGAAACAGTAGCCGGTCAAGCTGGTGTTTTAGGTAACACCCTGTCGGTTGATTACACCTTGGGCAATGTTAATGTCAGCAACTCACAAACCTTGGACGCATCTGGTTATGCCGAAAGCGTGGTTGATGTAAATATTGCCACAATGGGTGCCACGTCCACCGCTTATGGGTTTGGCAATAGCGCAACTATTTCCACTTGTTGCGGTAATATCGTCAGTAATTCAACGCAAGTTGTTGCTGCTGGAAACCTTATTGGTGCTGAATCCGATCTTAATATTCTAAACTGGGCGATGAACCCGAATTCGTCCGCCATCGCCACGGCAAACGCGATAAGCACCACAACTGCTTATGGTGGCACTTTGGACAGCACCATCATCCAAGACAATGAAGCCTCCGTTACTTCCAGATCATTAATTGATGCTGGTGGAGTATTTGCCGATAGCGCAACAGTTGTCTCAACCGCGATTGCCAATACCGGCTTTGCCGGTGGCGGCCAAACCACCACCAATGTAAATGTCAATCAAACCAGCAACGGCCCAACGGTTCGCGCCATTGGCGGTCTGTACGGCCCATCTGTTGAAGACGCTATTGTTGCCACCATCGCCGCCGGTAATAATTTCTCGATCGAGAACTCTTATGGCGTAGTGCGATCAGACGTTACACAGGAAAACTCGGCCTATATTAACGCGCAAACCGATGTTGATATGGGGGTTTGGGGAAATTACAACTCCGCAAGCGCTTATGCTATCGCCAATTCCAATTTAACCTCGAATATCGGCGATGATATATTTGTCGATAATATCCAGCTAAATACCGGTGACGTAGAGGCTTTGGCCGAGTTCGCCAGCAATGGCGCCGGTGGCGTTGGTTATAGCCCGGTGCAAGTGGTAAGCTCTGCTGCATTTGGTAATGCAGTTTCAGGTTATGTCTGCTCCGTATGTGAAGGCGCTATCACCGCCAATAATAATCAAACTAATTCCGCCAGCATTACCTCGACCACCAATATAACAGCCAGCAATGGCGGCAATGTAATTGGAACCGCCACCGCTATCGGTAATTCCGCAACGTTCCATAGCAATACCGGTGAGTAGTTACACCCTCACCCGAATTCATTCGGGTGATCCATTTTTGCCGTCATAGACTTTAATCATCGCTCCCCTCACCTCGATCCTCCCCCAGACGGGAGAGGAGGCGATCTCTAAGGTTTGACATAATACTAAAGCAGAAAAAATAGAGTTCCCTCTCCCGGCTTGCCGCTTTCCTCCCCCATAAAGGTGGAGGACAAAAGGGCGAGGGTGCATAACAAGGGTCACGTGACCCTTCATGCTTACCCCTTAAATAACACTCATTGGCAAAGGTGTTATCTGCACTGAGGGTTAATTGCCAAACATTGCACCCTTATTTGCCCCTTATTCACCCCTGTTAGCAATCAACAGCCGGGGATAAGTTCCAGACATACCCGCAACACCCCTGCTTGCTATAATGCTCTTGCAGATGGTTATAACCAGCCAGCTTGCGGCTCTTTGACATGGTAAATAGGTTATAAGCCCAATGAAAGTTACGTTTTGTACAAATATCTACAAGCACTGTTTGCCGACAATGCTCTTTTCCCCTGAGCCTTTTACCAATCTTGTCCATAGGGAAAATCAACAAAAGTGCCTGTGGTTTTTTAATTGTGTCTAATTTAGCCAAAATAGCCGAGTTTCGGCCATCATCTCGTCGAAATCATTTGTCTTACTGAACACAGCGAAAACCTGTCATTGGAGTTCTTATTAAAATGTTGAAAATCATTATTTGGACATTTACTCTTCTTCTATTGCCAACGACTGTTTTGGCTGATGATTTTGGTCAGAAGTTATCTGTGGCCGCGATTGAACGCACCAAGCAAGACGTGCGTTATGATGGTCGGTATATATCTATTGCCTACCCTGGCGGCGATGTACCGGCGAATATTGGCGTTTGTACTGATGTAGTAATCCGCTCCTATAGAGCAGTGGGGTATGATCTGCAAAAACTGGTGCATGAAGATATGAAAGCAAACTTTCAAGCTTATCCAGACATCTGGGGTCTAACCCGAACCGATCGCAATATTGATCACCGCAGAGTGCCAAATTTGCGAACCTTCTTTACCCGTAATGGCCAATCCTTAACCACGGGAGAAAACGCATCAGATGCCTATCTACCCGGCGATCTGGTTAGCTGGAAAATAGGCGGCAGGCTCGCACATATCGCAGTGGTGACAAATAAGTTGGCCAGTGATGGCAAAACTCTGCTTGTCTCTCATAATATGGGAAGCGGCCCGCGATTGGAGAATGTATTATTTGCTTGGCCAATGACCGGACATTACCGCTTTAACCCGACAGCTTCTTCAGCCACCACCAACGCCACCGGACAAAACTAGTGTACGGCGGGTTTTAGAACTTGAGGAAGAGCTGGAGCTGACCTGTCTGGTTCTGGTTTCGATACGGGTTTTAGTGATTTGCTCGGTATATTGCTCTTCACGGGAAATACGCACTATTTTTATGCCAGCGCCGAATTTGCGCAGTAATGAACGCTCATTACAACTCCGGCGGACAATTTGAGGAGCGCAACTAAGCTTGCCACCGGCTTGGTGAAACAAAGCTTCGCCCTTGGCGCAAGCAATCGTCGTCCCGTTATTGAACTGGCCATTGCCGTTTTCATAAAGTCCCAATGTTACCTGCATCCAAGTTCCGGACATGCAGCGAAACAACTCGCCGGAAAAATCAGTATCAACTTGCTCACTTGGGTCAGGCCTTGATGACGGATGCGGCGTATTGCTGTCATCCATACAAACGGCTTGTAATATATATAGACTTTCAGTCCATCGAGAACGAGTTATAGCTTCGGTATACGGCACTTCGATTTGCTCGGTAATCAACTTGCTTTCCATCTCGCCTTCGATCAGCAAATTATCAATAACCGTTGTTGTTTGCCCGCCACCAATCATTCCGCCGCCACCGCCGCCGAAGAATAATGAACGTCCATTAAACTGATTCTGGAAAAAAAAGCCCTGACTATTAAACTGGTTATTATTGCCACCTTTATTTATATTGGTGGTGGTAGTAGAAATATTGATGTTAGGGCCTTGGATCTGATAACCGGGAACTCTTATTGTGTGAGTGTTCTTTTGCTTGCAACACTTCTTTTCGCCAGCCTCGGCGCCGGTTGTGTTACCGATAAATAAAACGCTACCGCCCAACAATATCACCAGCATCAGTTTCATAATATTTCCCATGGTGCTCATACTCTTTGCATATCAATAACAATCTTCAGTTAACCCAAGCAAGAAACACGCCGCAACAACCAGAACCGTCATCTAAATTTCAGCAACAACACAAAATGAACACGCTAACACCACAGGTTTAGCATAAAAAATAATTATTTATAATTATCAAAGAGTTACACGAGAAAAAATCATAATTCATATCAACTGAAAGTATTAAACTATAATCACCCCATAAAGATTCAACTCAACACAAGATGCCAAGTGAATGATAATATAAAGTAACTGGTCAACAACTTCCTAGCAACGGCAAATTTTACCTTGTAATTTCGGATATTCATCAAACAATTATTTACGTTAATCTGCCATAATCGCAAAAAATGGAACAAGAAATATAAAAATGGCTTTAAAACCTGAAAAACTTAATAAACGCAAAAGCCGTGTTGTTGGCCGGTTAGCTGCTGAAAGTCGTAACTTTTCCCGTGGAAACCTGAACGTTTCCGGAAGATTTCTGGCCGAAAATGGCTGGGAATACCCCTTTGCTATAACCGACATATCTCCGGGAGGAATACTGGCACAAAGTGACTACATACCAAAACTCGGAGAACAGCTAGTCATGATAACTGCCGAATTGGGCCGGATACAGGGAAAAGTTATAAGATGCGAAAATAACGGCTTTGCCTGTATTATTCAATCCACCTCGCGCAAGCGCGACCAACTCGCGGACAGGCTCACCTGGTTGCTAAACTACAAGCGATTGGGCTTGAAAGATGATCGAATTGCCGAACGCACGGCCAAAAACCAAGAGGTATACGTAACTCTTGATGATGGAACCCGCTTTATTGCTGCATCTTTGGATATGTCAATTACCGGCATGCTAATACAGACAAAAGAGACCGTCAGACTGGCAGAGAAAATTTCAGTAGGGAAGTTATCAGGAACTGTCTCTAGGATAACTGAAACAGGATTTGCCATTCAGTTTGATATACCGATTGCAACCCGCCCCGCAGCATAATAGTTTGCCGCATAACGATTTTGAATTTTAATGGAATAATCTACAATATGAGCTGGTTTATCAAAGTGCGCGATGTCATTTATGGTCCGTACTCTATTGAAAAAATGACACAATTTGCCGCGGAAGGTCGCGTTAGCTATAAAACCATGGTTTCTGACAATCGTGAGCATGGTTTCCAGCCGGCCAATGATGATCCAGAGCTGGAGTACATATTACAGAACAAAGACCATGTTCAAACAGAACGACGTAGCATCTCGCCGCAGAGCCAAAGCCAGCGAATGTTTATCCTCTACACTAGGTTATCGGATAATATATCTATGGAGTTTGGTTCGCATTTAAGACAATTCGGTGACCCATTGGAACCAATTCCTGGAGTATGGTTATTACGAACAGCAATATCTGCAGATCGTTTGCGAAATAAATTATCCCGTGAGCTAAACGCGCAGGATAGCTTGATGATTTTTGAAATTAATCCAGATCAAGCAGCCTGGTTCAACATTGGAGAAATTGAAGACAGGCAATTTCGTAAATTCCTTAATGCGGTAACGACAACTCACTAATGTAACCCGCAAAATAATCCTTTAAATATAGCTGGCATAAGACTATACACGTTCAAATTCGGCTAAAGGATATAACATGCACTACCCAACAATCATTACAGTTTTTATGCTGATGTTTCTTGCTGCTTGCTCAGATACGTCTACATCCAAACAAGAATTAGAGGCCGAAGCCAAGGCAGATTTACTAAAACAACAACAAGAAACAATAAAACTCGAGCTTGAAACCAAAGCAAAAGAACAGGCCGTAGCAGAAGCTATTGCCCAACAAAAATTAGCTGAAGCAGAAGCCAAAGCTGCCAGAAAAGCCGCTATTGAATTGACAAAAAAACGCGCGGAATATGATAAATTCAAAAAAATCGCCATTGACGCTGCAAATTTTGCCGAACAAGCAGCAAATGATCAAAAAACTGCCTTAGAGGACACCGCTGCCAAGGCCAAGAAGAATAAAAGCAATAACCCAATAATTGATAAAGTCGATGATATCGCTAAAGAAGCGGTTGACGCACTACCGGCTATTCCTGAAACTACAGAAGACGGCAATTAGGCTAAATTGGCTCTGGCTGCCAATGACTAATTATCTGCTCCATATCAGGCCTTGGCCGCTCGACCGGATTCTCACTCGCCGTACCAAGATGAAAAAATCCGGCTATTTTCTCAGAGTTACCAACCCCGAATTGCTGGCGAATATTTTGGTCATAAGCATACCAACAAGTAAGCCAGACACCCGCAAAACCGGCGGCGTTACTTCCCAATAGAAGGTTCTGGCCAACAGCGCCAACTGTTAGGCTTTGTTCCCACACCGGAGTTTTATGATTAGAATCAGATGATGCAATCAGGGCGATCACAACTGGAGCTTTTGAAAATTTATAAGATTCTAAATCAGCATCGTTTTTATAAGCCTGCGGATTTAACTCTAAAAATCGCTGCCCGATGACCTTGGCAGCTTGTTGTTTGGCCGCTCCGGAGAAGATTATAAACCGCCAAGGCACCACTCGCCGATGGTCGGGAACCCTGCTTGCTAGTTGTAAAATCATATTCAATTCATCATTTTGCGGGCCGGGTTCGACCAATAAAGCCAGCGGGGTAGAGCGCCGTTGATTCAAGAAATCAAGCACCTGAGCACTAGGAGTACTGGCCGGCAAACTTTGGCATAAAGATGGGAGAACTGGAATATATGGCATAAAATTTGACTTTCAGCGAAGTTTTTGTTCAGATGATGAAGTTTTGTAAAATTCAGGTTTTAATCTGATATTCCTTTTTGATAAAACCAGATACACTTTTTACTTGGAACCTTATATAAAGAAGACTTGTTTACCTCTCATTGGCAAGGAAGAAGATGGATATCGAACCAACCTGCTGCAATAATTCAAATAAGAGCCCAGCTGAGCGGCGACATGAACGCGTCCGAAATTCAATCATCAGCGCCGCTGAAAAAATGTTTGCCCGCGAAGGAGAGCTTGCGGTCTCTATGCGTCGGCTGGCAGAAGAGACAGATTATTCTCCGGCGGCTCTGTACAAATATTTCGGTTCCAAGGCTGAAGTTTTCAATGCGGTTAGAGAATCATTCTTTGAACGGCTTGTTGAACGAATCAGCGCGGCAACAAAAAACTGCTCCACAGCCAGTCAAATGTGTCGAGCAGCAGCACTAGTTTATATTAATACCGCGCTTGAAAACCCCGGAACCTATTTAATGGCTTATTCCAGTTGGTCAGATTTCACCAACCAAGATGAACACACATTTGGTAATCAAGCAGCGGAACAATTACAATTACTGATTGCCAACGGGGTAGCCAGTGGCGAATTCAGGCAACAAGACATTGCCTTGGCTGGCAAATCTGTCTGGGCTGCAGTTCATGGCTTAACCAGCTTACTCATTCAAGTACAAGAGCTTGGTTCTGGTGTTGAAGGAAATGAAAACTACTCGACTGAAGAGATGATCGACTTCCATATTGGCTTTATGGTTGGAGGACTAATTTCACCAGAAAAACCACAAGCTGGTTGACCAGCTCTCTTAAACATGAATAACAGGCATTCATAAAAAGTGAACACTGTTCGCTTTTAACTTCTGTGGATAGCCCTTATATTACCGCCATATACTACAATATCCTTTGAAAGCGATAATATGAAGCTTTTTCGCCCGTTATATTTCATCCTGCTTTTCATTGGAGCTGTGATAGCAATTACAGTATTTGCCAAAGCTAATGATAGTCAGAGCATCCCACAATCTTCCCCGACACCGGTTTCGGTATTGACGGTTTCCTTTCAGGAACAATTAGAAGTCTTTTCCACATGGCCAGCGACGGTCATGGCAAAGCGGCAAAGCAATCTTGGTTTTGAACGCGGCGGCCTGATTGCGCAAGTATTGGTTGATGTTGGCGATAAAGTACAAAAAGGTGACAAGCTCGCCAGCTTGAACACCAACACACAAACGGCTGATCTGGCAGCAGCAAAGGCAAGCATTGACCAGGCTAAAGCTAACCTTGACATTTCTCTTGCTACCACCAAGCGACAACAAGAACTAGCAAATGCCGGGCATATTTCTTCGCAACGTCTCGAAGAAGTTATAGCAACAAAATACAGTGCCGAAGCATCTTTTGCTGCAGCAAAAGCCCGGCACAAGGCAATATTAGCACGTCTGGAGCTTTCTCATATAATTGCACCGTATGATGGCACTATTATCCGTCGCTTACTTGATGAAGGATCCATTTTTAACCCCGGGGCAACAGTTCTTGCTATTATTGAAAGCGATGAACTTGAGTTAATAGTTGGTCTTCCACCACAACAAGCTGCAGCCTTAAAGCTCGGGGAAATATTTACCGTAACAACCAAAAGCGATGAAGCATCAGTACAACTAAGAAAAAGCACCAATATTATAAACCCGACAACTCAAACTGTTACCGTCGTTTTTGATTTCATCAAAGAGGGCAATTTACCGATATCAGGTCAATCGGCACGTATTCAACTAAAAGATCAAATGCATCAACAAGGGTTTTTAGTTCCAATTACGGCTCTTCGCGAAGGCCGTCGCGGTTTGTGGACACTTTACATTTTGGAACCAAAAGAAAACAGCTCGAAATTTATCCTAGCGCCGGTCCCTGTTGAAATATTACACACCGGTGAGGAGCAAATTTATGTCCGTGGCCCGGTTGAAGACGGAACTATGTTTTTGCAATCATCAGGGCAGAACACAGTAGTTGGAATGGTTGTAACGCCAACAAATGTTAGCCGCAAATGAGTAAGTTATTTTACAACAACCCTAGACTAGCTCTGTTAACGGTATTCTTGATAATCGCATCAGGAATTGGTGCATTGCTAACTCTTGGAAGACAAGAAGACCCCACATTGTCCGAGCGGTTTGCCATAATTATCACCAATTACCCTGGTGCATCGGCTGAGCGCGTAGAAGCCTTGGTAACGGATCCTTTGGAAAGCGCTATCAAGGAGTTGTTTGAAATACAAGACACCACTTCAACTTCACAAAACGGTGTTTCAATCATTACTGTCGAGCTAAAAGAGGAGTTTCGCGGCGACAAAGTAGAACCAGTTTGGACACAAGTACGAGAACAAATAAACAAAGGCGCTTTATTATTACCCCCTGAAGCCGGAATTCCTGACCTGCGCCGACAAAGCATCGGTGCAGACAGCTTAATACTCGCTTTTTCAATGGAAAAAGACTTTGAGCAAAACATAGAGCTTATCGGCAGGCTGGCTAGAGACTTACAACTAAAATTCAAAAACTTAGCCGGTACTGAACGAACCACAATTTACGGTGCAGTCAAACCTGAAATCAGAGTTGATGTGAACATTGACCAGTTACAAGCACTAGGTCTCGATCCCTCTGATTTAGCAACGATAATGCGTGGAGCTGATAGCAAAATACCGGCTGGCAGCATTCGTACGGCACACAACCAATTACCATTAGAGGTTTCCGGAGAATTTACCGGAATTGAGCGCATAAGAAAAATTCCAATTCGTGAATACGCAAATGGAACTGCCGTACGGCTAGGCGATATAAGCCGTATTCATAAAACACATAGCCAACCTGTTGGTTCACTCGCGCTTCGCAACAATCAGCGGGTGATATTATTAGCTGCCTATATCACCCCCAACCAGAGAATTGATTTGTGGAACAAAAGGGCGCTGGCAATCGTTGATGAATTTCGGGAGCAATTACCACACACTATCAAGTTGGAACCTATTTTCCAGCAAGAAAAATACGTTACCGAGCGACTAACCGGTTTGTTTAGAAACCTCATGTTTTCAGCAATGCTGGTGTTTATTTTTTCTTTTATAATTTTAGGTTGGCGAGCAGCGTTGATAGTTGGATCAGCCTTGCCATTGACCATTTTCATGACGCTTACCCTGTTCAAATTAATGGGTCAGCCATTGCACCAAATGTCGGTAACTGGAATTGTCATTGCCCTTGGCCTGTTAATTGACACAGCTATTGTGATGGTTGATGAGTATTCTCTTATGCGGCAAAAAGGACTGGGACCCGTTGAGGCTATACAACGCTCATCAGGGCTTTTGTTTGCCCCCCTCTTAGCCTCCACCCTTACGACAATGCTTGCCTTTGCGCCGATTGCGTTGATGTCCGGTGGTGCCGGAGAATTTGTTGGCATGATGGGAGTGTCAGTGATTTTTGCTGTTGGTTCGAGCTTTGCGCTGGCATTTACGTTGATACCGGCTTTTTCTGCTTGGCTCGACAAAGAGCCCGATCCGACAAAACCTTATCATTTTTGGAGCCGAGGCTTACGCATTGGTTGGTTAAAAACCGGCTATAGTAAAATGCTTGACATAATTATTGCAAAACCAATTCTTGGTCTTGGTTTTAGTGCTATTATTCCCGCTTTCGGATTTGCTGTTGCCAGTAGCTTGCCAATGCAATTTTTTCCGCCCGTTGATCGCGATATGTTCCAAGTCCAACTCACCATGTCAGCAGACAGCTCATTAGAAAACACCAGATCCCACGCCGAAGAAATAGGAGAGTTTCTCGCCACTGAACCCGGCATTAAAAACATCACCTGGGTGATGGGCAGTGCCTCACCAAAAGTTTTTTACAACGTATTTTCTTCAGCTGCGGTTACCACTAATTTAGCTAACGGCTTTGTTGAAACCGGCTCATCGGAAGACACCCATCGCATTGTCACTAGAATGCAGCCCTTATTAAGGGAAAAGTTCCCTGATTCAAGAATTCTAGCTTTGCCATTCGAGCAAGGCCCGCCTGCAAATGCCCCAGTTGAATACCGCCTTAAAGGGCCTAATTTTGCTGAACTTGACCGGTTAGGACAAGAAATGCGGGCAATTTTAGCAGCAACGCCGGGTGTCACTTATACTCAGTCGGAATTACAAATGGGTCAGGTGGTAGCCTCATTAGAAACAGATGAAACGGCTTCCAGGCGTGCCGGAATACCCCTAACTACATTGGCTTCTCGATTAAACGTCTGGTTTGAAGGCGTGGCTGCCGGTAGTGTACAAGAAGGATTAGAGCAAATACCGGTACGGATACAAGTTGCACCTGAACAACGATCTGACCTGAACAGCGCTCTTTCAATGCCGATGACCTCAAGCAACGGGACAACAATACCTGCGGCATTAGGGCAAATGAAACTTATTCCGAAAATCGCGTTAATTCCCCACCAAGATGGCGAACGCTATAATGGTATTTTGGCTTACTTGGAGCCGTTCACACTGCCCTCTACAGTTGCTGCAGATTTTGAACAGCGCTTGGCGCAATCGGATTTTTCCTTACCACATGGATACACAATGAGTGTTGGCGGAGATGCAGAAAATCAAGGTGATGCAATAGGCAGCCTATTATCTACCGCATTGCCGTTACTTATATTGATGATCGGCGCGATAGTATTAGCCTTCAATTCATTTTCCTATGCAGGCATAATTGGTGGCAGCGGAGTATTATCAATTGGCCTTGCACTGTTTTCAATCTGGCTATTTGGCGAAAGCATGGGGTTTATGGGCATTGTCGGTATTATGGGCTTGGTAGGGTTGTCGATCAATGGCAGCATTGTTGTGCTAACTGCTCTAAAATCCAATGATGCGGCAAAAAGTGGCGACCCGATTGCTACCCGCGAAACCATTATCGATGCCACAAGACATATTATTGCTACAACCCTAACTACCATTGGCGGCTTTATTCCATTACTGGCGTTTGGCGATAGTTTTTGGGGACCATTAGCGGTGGCTATTGCTGGCGGAGTTACCGGTTCGGCAATTCTTGCGCTGGTTTTTGCACCGGCAGCATTTGTGCTTTTGGCTAAAGCACGAGTCATACACAAACGTCGAGTAGCTATCATAGAGGGCAAGAAGCACCTTGCCTTACAAAGAATTAAATCGGCTTTTAACCGCAAGTAACTGGAAATATCACCAGCACCGCCTATATTCAATTTTACAATACCTTTGTGCAAGGAGTTCGCAAATGAGCAATGTAATTGATATATCTGAGCACGAGGTAGAAAATCACCTCTGGTCAGAACTACGACTAGAGGCCGCAAGTGTAGTTGCTACCGAACCCGGGTTGGCATCTATGTTACACGCGGTAATTCTAAATCATGCGAGCTTAAGCGATAGTCTTGCATACTTGTTGGCTAGCAAAATCGGCGTCGACAACATGAAACCAATGCAAATCCATGAGATTTGTATTCAGGCATTTGACGCTGAACCAAAGATACTTGAACAAGTTGTTGCTGACGCAATGGCAATTATTACCCGCGACCCAGCGGCAAAAGGGTATCTACAACCATTTTTGTTTTTTAAAGGGTTTTTAGCCCTCCAAGCCCACCGGGTTGCGCATTACCTATGGCATGACGACCGGCACATACTGGCTTACTTTTTTCAGTCTCGCATCTCCGAATTATTTGCAATTGATATACACCCCGCAGCCAAAATCGGATCTGGTATAATGTTTGACCATGCAACCAATATAGTGATCGGCGAAACTGCGGTTATTGCAGACGAAGTCTCAATTCTACATGATGTAACTCTTGGCGGTACAGGCGCTGCTGAAACTGACCGCCACCCCAAAGTAGGAAAAGGTGTGTTGATCGGCGCTGGGGCCAAAATTTTAGGCAATATCAAAATTGGTGACTTTGCCCGCATTGCCGCCGGTTCTGTAGTGTTAAAGGATGTTCCAAGTCGTTGTACCGTTGCCGGAGTTCCAGCTAAACCTATTGCTGGGAAATGTTGCCCTGAGCCAGCAAAAAGCATGAACCATGTTATCGATGCCGATTGAACCATTCGAATTGAATGTTTAATCTGTCTACAAGATGATTCTCAAATAAAGGTTTGGAGACAAAAATGATAAACTCAGAAATAGATAAGCTTACAGCTCACCTTCAGGAACGACTAAACCCCGGAATTTCCCTTCGCCGGCGCGGCAAAAAGGATGATTCAGTAGAAGTTTATATTGGCGACGAGTTTCTTGGGATTTTATTCAAAGACGATGAAGACCCCAGTGATATTTCTTACAATCTAGATGTCGCAATTCTGTCGATAGATCTGGAATAGACAAATGCCGATCTACGCTCTTGGAGACAATCAACCAATCCTGCCGGCTAATGGCAAATACTGGATTGCTCCTGATGCACAAGTAATTGGCAATGTCACCTTGCTGGAAAACGCTTCCCTATGGTTCGGTGTCGTAGCCAGAGGCGACATGGATCGCCTAACCATCGGTGAAAACTCCAACATTCAAGACGGTACAGTCTTGCATTCCGATGCCGGTTTTCCAATGACTGTCGGCAATTACGTAACTGTCGGGCACAAAGCAATGCTGCACGGTTGTACCATTGGTGATAATTCTTTGATTGGAATTGGCGCGACTGTTTTAAATGGAGCAGTAATTGGCAAAAACTGCTTAATTGGCGCTCATGCCCTAATTACCGAAGGTAAGAAAATTCCAGATAACTCTATGGTAGTAGGTGCGCCGGGAAAGATAATCAGAAAACTAGACGATGAAATGACCGAAATACTCAAAGCTTCGGCAGACCATTATGTGGAAAACTGGCAAAACTACCACAAGAACTTGCGAAAATTATGAAAACGGCGGGTGATAAACCCGCCGCTTCCATTTTCTTGATCAGTAATAGCTGATTAACTGCACAGCTCCGGT
>JAESTZ010000005.1 GCA_016763315.1 Robiginitomaculum sp. | reverse complement strand
CAATTTCATCAATAAATATAATACACGGAGCATTCTTTTTGGCCTGTTCGAACATGTCCCTCACCCGACTGGCACCAACACCAACAAACATTTCAACAAAGTCTGAACCGGAAATAGTAAAAAACGGCACGCCAGCCTCGCCAGCGACAGCCCTTGCAAGCAAGGTTTTACCGGTTCCTGGCGGGCCGATTAACAACGCTCCCTTTGGAATTTTTCCACCAAGCCGTTGAAACTTTGAAGGATCTTTCAAGAACTCGACAATTTCCTCCAGCTCTTCTTTGGCTTCATCAACTCCGGCAACATCATCAAATGTTACCTTCGTTTGACTTTCGGTCAGCAGTCTGGCTTTTGATTTACCAAAACCCATAGCACCGCCTTTACCGCCGCCTTGCATTTGGCGCATGTAAAACAACCAAAACCCGATCAACAACATAATGGGTAGAAAGTTCATCAAAATAGTAAATAATAATCCGCGGCCTTCGGGCTTAACTGTAACATCAACTCCAGCATCACTTAATTTGGAAGCAAGCTCCGTATCAGGATAAGTAGTAGTTGAAGTGAACTTCCCGCCGCCAGTATAATTTCCGGATAGCTTCATACCGCTCAAAGTAACATCGGAAACTCTTCCAGCTTCGGCTTCACGCATCAAAGTCGAAAAACTGATCTCGCTAGCTGGCGCTTTGCTGCCGCTATTTTGCATCATCGAAAATAAGGATACCACCAATAATAAAATGATAGCCCACAAGAGAAGATTACGCATGGCCATAGAAGGCTTCCTTTATCTACCCACCGAATTTTTTCGATGATCTGTTGATTGCCTTAAATGGGGTTTTATGAGCGATAAAACAATGGTGAATTTAGTCATATTGCACCATTTTGGCATTTTCACTGTAAGTTTATGCGAATTGAGTGCCAGTTTCTATCCCCCTAAGCGCACCAATTGAGGTTATTTGCTGTGGAGCATCTACCGCCAAAACAATTACCTTGCCTGCTTTGGTATGCAATACTGGCAATGTCGACCGGGCTAGATATGGAATTTTCTGCAATTCCTTCAGCTGGCGCGGTGATAATTTATCCAGACAATTACCAAGCGGCAATAAGACTCCAGTTTCAGTTGGCACAATTTGCCATTTATTATCAAATAACACCGGTTCACCAACAGAACTGACTTCTACCGAAAGGCCTGACTTACCAGCCCGGCCGCATACAGATCCCGAGTCACGAAAAATACTGACTTTATTTGCTGCAAACTGCAACAGACAACCATTTATCGTGCGGGTTTGTTCGGGAAATTTGCGCCATGCTACCATCAAGGATTGCCCATTATGCTTAGCGCGAGAACGACCAGAAACCGCAAGCATTATTTTTTCAAGAAACCTTGCCAAAACAGTTTCATCAATTTTTTGTAATTGCTTTTGATCAATTACTGCAAAGCCAAATTGGTTAAAGACAACATCGTTCAATAATTCTTCAACTTGGCTTTGCTCAATCTCTGCCAGTTTCTGGAATTTACCAATACCCCTACTAACAAGCTCTGTTTGTAAACCGGCAGACTGTAAATCCTTTAATGACTGACGAATTCGCACTCGTTCATATTGCCGGTCATCATTAGCAGCATCTTCAATCCAGGACATATTTTGAGCAATCAAACCCTTTCGCAGCTGCTCCCGATATTGACCTAATAATGGTCGCAACACTCGCAACCCATGTCCCGCTGGCCATACTGGAAACGGCGCATTATAGCCCATAGCCGCCAAGCCACGTGCACCTGAACCAGCCTTTACCCGTAACCAAAAAGTTTCGATTTGGTCATCGGCTGTATGCGCCAGCCACAAGTGGCGTGCTCCAAGTTTACGACAGGCATCAGCCAGTAAGGTATATCGCGCTGTTCGTGCTTGTGCATGCCCGGAAAGATTTGCCCCGTTCCAGTTAAGAATTTGCGCTTTGGCGCCCAACTCTTGTGCCTGCAACAATGCTTGCTGCGCCTCTGCATCTGCTTGTTTTTTGATGCGATGGTTTACAACCAACGCATGAACCACACGTCCGGTGCTTTTTCGTAATTGCAATAATTGAACCAACAAAGCCAGGCTGTCACCGCCGCCAGAAAATCCGACAACTAATGGCTCATTTTCCGCTAACTGGGATAAACACTTTACCAGCAAAGGATCAGGGTTACTGGCCAACATATACTCCATCAGTGAGCATCGATTTTTGGATAAATTGATAGAAAACAAAGGAAACTATACTTAAAAACACCGCCAAATTCGGTGCTTTAAGTATAGTGGAATTACGGAGTACAGCCAGCACGACGCTTTTCAATGTCAGCTTTAGTTTTCACTGCCGCAGAAGCAGCAGGATATTCACTAGGAAATAGCTTCAATGTTTGACAGGCTTCATCGATATCGCCTGTCATAGCAAAGGCCGCTGCTAATTTAACCATGGCATCTGGTGCTCTGGATCCTTTGCGAAAGTCCTTTAAGGATTGCAGATAATGATCAGCAGCTTTGGCGGCATCACCACGCACCATTTGAATTTCACCCAGCCAGTAAAGAGCCTCTCCGCTCAAATCATCTTTGGGGAACTCTAAAACAAACGTCTGCAAAGAATTATAAGCCTGATCAAAAAAGCCGCTTTCCAACAATTTTCTAGCATCGGCAAACTTGGAGCTTGCTGTAGCAGGGCCAGCGCCATCTTCGCCAACTATAACAACATCATCAAATTCTTGCGCCTGTTCAACCGGCATCTCGATTACACCACCGGTGATATAGCCACCTAATAAAGATTTGGCAGCCTTGGCATCATCACGAGCAGATTTTACATCCTTGTTCAACAATTCCAGCTCAAGCCTCAAGGCGTTAATATCCTCACGTTGTCGTTTGTTCTCAAAACGTAAGCGTTCGTTCTCTCCCACCTGATTGCGCATTTGAAGTTCAAATGTATCTAATCTCTGCTGCAACTGTATCGCCGCCGGATCACCAGTTAACATACGATCCTCCAGCATCATTATCCGCTGGGTCAATGCATCAAGCCGTAAGCCAAGTTCTTTTCGCGACTCCGCAGCCTTTGCTGCCGAAATAGGCAATAACAATAAGAAGGCAACAAGAATTCCCAAGGCAATATTTTTCATACCCGCACTTTCATTAGCAATCAAAGCAAAATCAAGGCAGAACCTTGTTAGATTATTGACTATTAGAGCAATACTAGCAAAAGCGTCATCGGTTTTGTGGCAAAGGATTGCGACAAAACCGATAATTAGAGCACTTTCGCTTAAACCTTATCCGGCAACACTCTAGCTAGCAGCACCAGATACAATCGCTGTATGAGCATTACGGTTTATTGACCATGCAGCGCCAACTGAACGAGGATCAATAGGACGCTCTTTGCCATAGGAAATAGTCGTCACCCTTGAAGGATCAACACCCAAATTTACCAGATATTCCTTTAAAGAATTTGATCTTCTTGCTCCTAAAGCAAGGTTATATTCACGAGTACCACGCTCATCACAATTACCAGCCACTAAAATTCGTGTGCGGGGGTAGCTGTTCAGCCAGGCCGCTTGTTTCGATATTGTAGCTCTAGCTTCAGCACTTAAAGTATAACTATCATAAGCAAAATACACCCGATCGCCAGCATTGGTCGAGAACTCCTCAATCGAGCCTGGCCTGGCAACATAAACCGGCTCTGTGGTGTGGGTTTCCACCGATGTAACACGCGAGCTTACCGGCGGCTGCACCGGCTCGGCAGTTGGTGTCGATATTTGGGTTGTCTGCGGATCACTGGCACATGCAGAGACCGCAAAAGCAGCAACAAGACACAATAGCTTGATTTTCATTTTGGCTTCCTTTTAGCGGTTAATAATAAATCTTTAGATGAATTTTCTAAAATTTTCTATAATATCAGAACAAACTAGCCTCCAAAGTCTATTCAATCAAGGGTGACCATGCTGGATCCGAAGAATCACCCGGTGTTTCAACCCGGCGAAGGTTAGATCCGGTAAGGTCAATGCTATGGACTCTAGGTCCTCCACCTGGCCTAACTTCACGAGTAAACATCAACACGCGGCCATTTGGTGACCAAGTAGGGCCTTCATCAAGATATGCTGTGGTTAATATTCTCTCACCAGATCCATCGGGGCGCATTACCCCGATATGGAACCTGCCTTTATTTTGCTGTGTAAAAGCAATCAGATCGCCTCTGGGAGACCAAACAGGTGCAGAATACCTGCCACGGTTAAAGCTGATCCGGTGAATATTGGAACCATCAGCGTTCATGATATATAATTGCGGCGAACCTCCACGATCAGAATTAAAGACAATTTTGGAACCATCAGGTGAAAACGAGGGCGAAGTATCAATAGCCGAAGCACTGGTTAACCGTGCCCTTCGGCGAGTTCGCAAGTCCATTACCCAAATGTCAGAATTGCCATCTTGCACCAAGCTCATAATCACCTTCTTCCCGTCAGGTGAGAATCTTGGTGCAAAAGTCATGCCCGGAAAGTCGCCTAAAACTTCTTGTCTTCCGGTTTCAATGTTGAACAAGAACACCGATGGCACCATAGACGAATACGACAAATAAGTGATTTGCTGGGCGGTTGGTGAAAAGCGTGGGGTCAATACTGTGTAACTTCCCGGAGTAAGAAATGTTGGATTAGCTCCATCCTGATCCATAATAGCCAGACGTTTAACGCGGTTAATTTTTGGCCCGGATTCTGCAATAAACACCACTCTAGTATCAAAATATCCGGATTCTCCGGTTAGTTTTTGATAAATAGCATCAGCAATTTTATGAGCAATCCTCCGCCAGTTTTCCGGTGTGGTTCCCATTTGTTGTCCAAACAAATGGGTTTCAGCAAATACATCCCACAATCGCACATCAACTCTGATCCGGTTTTCATTTTCAATCTCCACCCGACCAGCCAGCAAAGCATCGGCATTGATCACTCGCCATTCAGCAAATTTCGGCTTCAAGTCAATATTACGCTGTTGCTCAATATAAGAGGCCTGATCCAGTATTTTGAACAAGCCGGATCTTTCTAGGTCAGCACGGATCACCGAGGCAATTTGCTCGCCTATCAACCGCTCAGGATCAGTGCTTCCCGAAAAATTGGGAATAGCCAAAGGAGTCGGATCCAAATGGCCACGGGTAATATCGATCTCGAGCGAAGCATTAGCTGGAACAGCAAGCGCCCATACCATTAACAACAATGTTGCTATGCACCATCGACCCAAAAAGTGGGTACCTTTAACTTGCCCTACCGCAATGCTGGCGCTTGCTACTTGAGGGCGAATTTTTGGATAAGTTGATGGGCGGAAAAATAAATTATACTCAAAACATCTTTCAATTAGGTGTTTTGGGTATAGAATAATTTTTATCAATTTCATTGTGGCGATATCCCCATCATTTCAGCAGCATTAAAAGTAAGAATAATTTCCTGCCAGCTGGCATATTTTTCAGCAGGAAGCAAATAAGGCTGGCAGCGTATAACAGCCCTATGTGCAGAATTGGCAGCTGCCCGCCAAAACGGATCATTCGAGCTGTTTATCCTATTTTGGTTCAACACCTCCGGTGCCCCTTGCAAACTGCCATCAACATTTAGCCGCAACTTAACCCGCACCACCAGCTTTTCCGGATTTGGTGCATCAAGCGGTGCCCGCCAACAGCCATACATTTGTGACCTTAATAAGTCCACTTCATCAACACTAAGTCCGTCCGCCGCACCAATTGCTGCCCGAGATCTAATGTTTTTCTCTAGCAATTTATCAAATTCGTTTTCCACTGCCCGATTTACGGCCAGTTTCTTATCAAGCCGTGCAAGATCAAATACAGGTGGCTTGGGCTTGGGCTTGGGCTTGGGTTTTGGTTTTGGTTTTGGTTTGACCACTTCTTTTTTTACTATTGGCTCAGGTTTCTTAACTTCAAGTTTTGGCTTTACCGGCTCAATTATCGATTCTGGCTCTATTATTTCAGGTTGTTGAATTATTGGTTCAGAAACCAGTTTTTGTTCGACCTGCGGCTCTGGAATTTCAGCTATGACTTCTTTGATATTGGTTTCTTCTGCCAGCATCACCAGATCGACCGGAATAACCGGGGTTTTTTCTGTACGGTTCTGTATGGCATCGGGAAGCATAGTTACACCAACAAAGATCACTGCAAAGTGCAAGAAAATCGATATGAGAAAACCAAAACGCACGTGTTTATTACCTACTGCTTGTTACAGGCTTGGCTCAGTTGCCAATGCTAAATTAACAAACCCGGCGCTATGAACACGAGCCATAACATTCATTACGGCTCCATAATCAATATCTTTGTCTGCTCTTAGAACAATCCGTTCTTGAGCGCCGTTTTTGGATATTGCGATCAGCTTTGCCACCAGATCATCTGCCGCAATCTCTGTTTCCATTAGATACACCACGCCAGCAGCATCAATGGTGATGGTCAACGGCTCGGCATCAATGGTTATCGGCTTGGCCACCACTTCGGGCAAATTGACATCAACTCCAGTGGTCATAAGCGGCGCAGTGATCATAAATACGATCAACAACACCAACATAACATCTACCATCGGCGTGACATTTATCTCGGCGCGCGGTTTATATTTCTGCCCACGTTTTCGTCCGGAACCACTTAAGGAGGAAAGCGAGATGCTCATGCTTTTCCTCCGGCAATTCGTCGCGAGAATATCGCCGATAATTCATCGGCAAAACCTTCAAGCCTAGTTGCATAGCGCATGGTATCAGAGGCAAATTTATTATAAAATACCACCGCCGGTATTGCCGCCAACAAACCAAGAGCTGTTGCAAACAATGCTTCGGCGATGCCAGGGGCGACCACGGCCAAAGAGCTGTCATGACTGGCCGCAATAGCCCGAAACGAGTTCATAATTCCCCAGACAGTTCCAAACAGACCGATAAATGGAGACGCCGAACCGATAGACGCCAGTATTCCCAAGCCTCTTTCGGCTTTTGATAATTCCCGAGAAACCCGTAACGCCATAACCCGGTCAATTCGTTCTTTAAGAGTTATGATCTGCAAATCAGATCCGCCGCTACCTCGGCTTTCTTTCCATTCCCGCATTGCCGAGATAAACACCCGCGCCATCGGATCATTCGGTTTTTTTCCCACCTGCTCGAACATTTCATCTAGCGATCTGCCAGCCCAGAAGGTTTTCTCGAATTTCTTGGCTTTGGACGACAAACCCATGAACGATAACTGACGCTCAACAATAATTGCCCATGACCAAACAGATGAAAACACCAGCAGACCCATCACCGCCTTGACCACAATATCTGCGTGCAGGAACAAGGCGATAAACGAAAAGTCGGTTTGGGAAAGTCCCGGTTGGATTAAGCTGACATCCATAATCAATTCCAATACTATTACGAGCTACAGGGTTTGTGATCGACAATTGTGACCATTTCAGGTTAGAGCACTACTAAGATATGGCAACATTTTGTCCAAAATCGATTTAGGTATACGTTTTGCTCTGCCCTTGAGGTCGATACAAGCAATTTCCACGGATGCGCGAAGTAAAACCCGTTGTTCACATAGCACTTCTTGCAACAGGCGCATTCTGGCTCCCTTTGCCATTACAAATTTGGTTCTAACTTCAACCACCTGATCAATTCTGGCTGGCGCCAGAAAGTCCATATTCAATTTGCGCACTGTAAATGCCAAAGGCGGATCCAATAATAGCAAATCCTGATGACTGGTTCCGGTAACGCGCATGCTTTCAGTACGTGCCCGCTCAAGGAATTTAAGGTAGGAGCCATGATAGACAATTCCGCTAAAGTCTGTGTCTTCATAATAGATACGAATTGGCAAGATATGAGTGTTGCCATCAGAATAGCCGGTTTCCGGCTGCTTACTCACTTTGCACTCCCATCAAACAGACCGGCATCAGGGTTTACCGCCAAGCCCAAATGGCCAAAGGCACGTTTAGTTGCAATCCTGCCACGCGGCGTTCGTTGCAAGAACCCTTGCTGGATCAAGAACGGCTCGATAACTTCCTCGAGGCTATCTCTTGCCTCCGACATAGAAGCAGCCAAAGTTTCCAAGCCCACCGGCCCGCCGGCAAATTTTTCGGTTAATGCGAACAAATACCTGCGATCCTGCGCGTCCAGACCCAAAGCATCAACTTCCAATCTGCTCAAAGCATGATCGGCGATTTTAGCATCTATTTTCCCATCACCTGCAGCCTCGGCAAAGTCTCGCACCCGCCGCAATAACCGTCCGGCCACCCGTGGCGTTCCCCGTGATCTTTTAGCAATTTCTCCGGCTCCTTCGGCGGTTACTTGCATTTGCAGTTTTACCGCCGAGCGCAAGACAATCTTGGTTAAGTCCTTGGCCTGATAGAAGCCAAGCCGCAATGGTATACCAAACCGGTCACGAAACGGTGTCGCCAGCAAGCCGGCTCTGGTGGTAGCGCCAACCAAGGTAAATGGTGGCAGATCTATCTTGATTGATCTGGCTGATGGCCCCTCGCCGATCATCAGATCAAGTTCAAAGTCCTCCATCGCCGGATACAGTATTTCTTCTACGTGCGGGCCAAGCCTATGAATTTCGTCAATGAACAATACGTCTCTTGGTTCCAAATTGGTCAGTATCGCTGCCAGATCTCCGGCCTTGGCAATTACCGGCCCCGAGGTGGAACGAAACCCGACCCCCAATTCGCGGGCAAGTATCTGCGCCAATGTGGTTTTCCCAAGTCCCGGCGGGCCGGACAGCAATACATGATCCAATGCCTCACCGCGACCACCGGCAGCGTTACAGAACACTTGTAAATTGGCCACCAGATCAGCTTGACCGACAAATTCATCGAATTTACGTGGCCGCAAAGCCTTGTCCGCACCATCGCCATCTTGTGGCTCACGATCAATTAGACGCTCGCCTTGCATTTGCTCTTCGCTCATTGGTTCAACTCTTTTAGGGCAATACGGATCAGTTCATCAAGACTTGCTTCATCACCCAAATTACCCAGCGCGCCACGTACTGACGCTGCGGCATCGGAGCTGGCAAAACCCAAATTAACCAAGGCCGAAACCGCATCAATAGTAGCATTAGAACGTGGCGTTACACTATCTGGAGCAACATTGCTGGCAAAGCCACCACCGCGTCCCAAGGGTGCTGGTTTGTCCTTTAGTTCGGCAACAATTCTGGCAGCCACTTTGGGGCCAACGCCATTTGCTCTTGTCACTGCCGCTTTGTCTTGCATCAAGGCCGCCTGCATTAGTTCTTCGGGGTCTAGCACGTCCAACACGCTTAATGCTGATTTAGCGCCAACGCCTTGCACGTCTTGTAGCCTTACAAACCAAGCCCGTTCTTGTTCCGAAGCAAAGCCGAATAATTTGAAAACATCTTGGCGAACATAGGTTTCAACAAACAACACCGCCGTTTCTCCGTGCGCCAAAGAGCGCAAAGTTCTGGCTCCGGCCTGTAGCAAATAACCAACCCCGTTCACATCAAGTATAAGTTCGCCATTGCCGATGGTATCGACGGTTCCGGTTAGTTTGCCAATCATTATGCCGACCTCATTAATTTCGAGCCATGGTGCGCGTGACAGATCGCCACCGATAGCGCATCAGCCTCATCGCCGCTGGTATTGGTTCCCGGCAGCAGAATTGCCACCATAGCGGCAATTTGCGCCT
>JAESTZ010000037.1 GCA_016763315.1 Robiginitomaculum sp. | reverse complement strand
GCTATTTTATTAGCATGGGCGTTCGAAATGACACCTGAGGGGGTGAAGCGTGCGGAAAACGTCAAGGATGGTGAGAGCATTACCGATAAGACCGGGCGCAAGCTAGATTACACTATCGTTGGCGGACTGGTGGTCGTGGGGGCGTTAATAGTTGGTAGTCAATTTACGCCGCAAAACAAAACAGGGCGAGGTCATGAAACTGTGATGGCCAAAGCGGGCGAGCTTGCAGGCCAATCCATTGCCGTCTTGCCGTTCGAGGATTTCTCCCCCGATAAAGATCAAGCCTATTTTGCCGACGGTATTGCCGAGGAACTGCTGAATGTGCTGGCTCGTGTCGAGGGCTTGCGAGTAGCATCGCGCACCTCGTCTTTTTCTTTCAAGGAGCGCAAAGCCAGTATTTCAGAGATTGCCAAAGCCTTGAATGTGAAACATATTTTGGAAGGCAGTGTCCGCAAAGCGGGCAATACCTTACGCATTACCGCGCAATTGATTGACACCAAAACCGATGAGCATCTCTGGTCAGAAACTTATGATCGTCCTTTAACCGCAGAGAATATTTTCGAAATTCAGGACGAAATTTCAGCCGCCATCGTGTTGGAGCTGAATGGTCACCTTGATTTATTACCCGAAACAAGCGAGCGCCCGACCCAGTCCACCGAAGCCTATGAGGCTTATTTGAAAGGCAAGGAAGCTTACGGCCCACGCACACCGGATGCGATTGCTGATAGTTTGGACTGGCTGGGTCGTGCGGTGACGCTTGACCCTGATTTCGCCGTTGCCCACGCCAAGCTTTCCTGGGCCTATATATTGGCAAATGAATATGCCGGTCTTGACCAAGACCATGCCGAGTTTAGATCCCAAACTCATATGGATCGGGCTATGCTGCTCGCCCCGCAAGACTGGGATGTTTTATCGGAACGGGCTTGGGTCATGCCCGACAACAGTCCATTAGATGAAAATTTGGCCGCCTTTGACAGAGCCATTGCCGCCAATCCCAATAATGCCAGAGCCCATCGCGGGCGCGGTTGGTTGCTCTCAAGTAATGGCCAGTTGAATACCGCGATGGTCTCGCTTGAAAAAGCCCTCGCACTTGACCCGCGGTCCGCCATTACCTTGCTGAACATGGCGGACATTTTTTTTCGGCAAGATAATCGTTCCGGCGAAATCTCAGTTCTTTTGGATGCCCTTCGGATTGATCCCGACTTCCATGTGACACGTGGGGCTCTTGCAGCAAATTTGTGGGACGGGGGAGATGTTGAAACGGCGCACCGTATTGCGCAATCTTGTGCAGGTGCTCTTTATTGCGATAGCACACGGAGCCTTATTTATTCCGCTCTGGGTATGGACGACAACCTTGCAAGTCTGGGCATCGGCTTTTGGGATGTTTACCTGCTTCAGAAAAATGAAAAGACAGAGGAGTTCATCCGCGCGATCGCGCGCGCCAATGCGAATTTTCCTGAAAAAGCCTACCAAGTGCTTCAGGATAACGCAGACGTTTTCGCATTTTACCTCGACGAAACACCTCAACAGGGTATGGACGCCACCACGATGGAGTTATCAATTCTTTGGGTCTTTGAAAAAGTAGGCGATCCACGAGCCGTACAGGTTAGGGCTGCGCTGGCGCGAAAATTTGAGGGCAGCCAGCCGGGACCACGAGATTTTCAACAAGCTTATATTGTCGCAGCGCAATGGCGGATGGCGCAAAATGATCCGGACGGCGCTATGCAGTGGCTAAATGCTTTGGCCGACCACGGCGTCGCCACAACATTGGTTCAGGCCAACAATCACTGGTTTGCGCCCCTTTATGATCGTCCCGACTATAAGGCTTTCAAAACACGTATGTTAGCCATCGCTGTACGCGACCGCGCCCTGATCGAAGCGCAACTCGAAAACCCTCCAGAAATATGGTGGGATCCGGAAGAAATGTTGGGGAAAGACAAACCATGAATTATCGCCTCATCAAAGCCCAACTCGCCAATCCAAAACCAAATTGGGTGAAAGTGGCACATGACATTAAATGATATTTATCTCATATCGCAAGTTTTGGCGGTAGTTGCTTTGATCCCGTCAGTGATTTATCTGGCAATACAAGTGCGCCAGAACACTTTGCAAGCCAGAGCCAATGCCGCCTATCAATTTTTAGAAGCTTCGGGAAGTATCAATGCAATTCCTATGGCCAATAAGGCAATGGCAAGTGTGGTACGGCGCGGAGTAGAAGATATTTCCGTTCTCGACCCCGATGAAAGATTTCAATTCACTTGGTTTTGCGCCCAGCATTTTACAACCCACAACACCATGTATGAGCTTTACTGCAACAAGATGTTATCCAAAAGCCAATGGCATCCGATCAAAAAAGATATTTTGACAATACTGGTTATGCCCGGTGCCCGCACTGTTTGGGACGATTTTGCCACCGATGGCTTATCTCCGGCTTTCATCGCCTATGTGGAAGAATTGCTAAAAAGCGGCGAGGACAGTTACTCTCTGGATCAGTTGTTTGGTTCTAAGGAAAAAAATGGCTCGAAGGGAACGCAAAGTGACGAAAAGAAATAAAACTGAGCGACTAAACCGTTGGCTAACATTGGCGGCAAATATTGGTGTTGTGCTGGGGTTAATTATCCTGATTTTCGAGGTGCGGCAAAACGCCTCTCTCACCCGTACTGAAATGCAAATTGAAAGGAACAGCATGCTCATCGAAATCGAGTTCAGTATTTCCTCGCCAGAGACTGCTCGCGCATGGGTAAAGTCCATTCGTACTCCGGAAGAAATGAGCGATGTCGAGATCATAATTGTCGAAGCGCATCTGGTAGCTTCAATGTTGCAATGGGATCTTATGTTTCATATGCAAAGTGGCGGATTGGTATCGGCAGAAGAAGCCAAGCAGCACATTCTCAACACCGCTCAATATTATTTTGGTAGCACATTTGCGAAAAACTGGTGGCATCGGCAGATAGGTGGATGGGACGGTACACCGATGATGGAAGTAGCCGGCCCAATTGTAGAGGCCTTGGACGAAGACTTTCTGGCAAATGGCCTGGACGCAAGCCGGATCAAAAAAATACCAATGTCAGAACAAAAGAAGGCACCAGATCAATGATCCTGCGCAGCATAACACAACACGTTAAAGACCAGAACTGGTTCGCGGTCGGGATTGATTTCTTGATTGTTGTGTTTGGTGTATTCATTGGTTTGCAGGTGTCCAACTGGAATGATGCCCGACTTCGCGAACAAACAGCACAAACATATATCGAGCTCCTTCGAGAAAACCTTGCGGCAAGCAAGGAGGATATTAGTCAGCGGCTCGCCTATTTTAGCCAAACCAGAACCAATGCGCTGCGAGCCTTGAGCGCTCTGGATCAGCCACCAGAGGAACTTGGCGAACAGTTTTTGGTTGATATCTATCAGGCAAGCCAGATGCTACTACGCGAATACGGGCGAGACACTTATAACGAAATCCTGTCCGTCGGTGCCAATAATGCAATTTCTGATGTCGCAGTGAGAAAGCGATTGGCTAATTTTTACCGCAGCATAAAAGCCCAAATATCAAGCTTGCGAGACAAGACCGCTTACCGTGAGCTGGTTCGACGTAATATGCCCTATCTGGCGCAACAAGCTATTCGCGCAGCCTGTGGTGATATTGTTACCACTGGCAAAAATGGAGAGCCGATCCTTTCATTGCCTGCAGATTGTGATCCTGACCTTAGTGCTGATGAAGTATCATATGCAGTTACGGCCGTTATTGAACTCGACATTCGTAATGACCTCGTTCGTCAATTATCCAACCTGGACGCCAAACTTTTTGCCGCACAGCTTGTCATCGACCGAACCGATCTGTTGGACGCGTATTTGTTGGAGAAACAAAAATGATCCTGCGCCGCGTTATAAGGCATTTTCGCAACCAAGAATGGACCGCGATCTTTCTTGATTTTCTCATCGTCGTTGTCGGTGTGTTTGTGGGTTTGCAAGTGCAGCAATGGAGCACTGAGCGCACAGCTAACGTCCACGAAATTAAACTTCTTGGTGAGCTTCGATCTGAACTTGAAATCTCAATTACTGTGACGACTGGCAGAATCGATTCTTTCATCCAGGTCGGTGAAGCCGCACGGCGATCCTTAGAGTTTCTGGAAACTGGTGATGATTGTGGCGATGAATGTTGGCAAGTTGTCATCGACTTTTTTCATGCCTCGCAGTGGCAACGCATAGATGCGCCGCGATTAACTTTTGATGAGATGCGCCGCGATGGGTTGCCACGTTCGCGCGCGGTGATTGAAGCAGTTGAATCTTATCACGTGGAGATTGACAGTTTGGCATACACTATGAATATTCTCCCTGAATATCGCACGCTCGTTCGCGGCCTTATTCCTCTGGCCATACACGATATCTATTGGGTGCAGTGTTTCAAATTTGAGGCCAATAAGGAGACTTACGATCTCGAATGCCCACAAGGTGTTCCAGCCGAAATGTCGGCACGCGCAATCGCGGCGATCAGAGCCCATCCCGATATTATACCGACACTAACGGTTTGGGCGGGGGATGTTCGCTCGACGCCCTCATCGCTTGAGGATGGAATCGAAGACGCGGAGCGGGCAATCGCGGCAATTAACCAAGAGTTGGAGAGCCGCAAATGATCCTGCGCCGCGTTATAAAACATTTTCGTAATCAGGAATGGACGGCAATTGCCATTGATTTTCTCATCGTCGTTGTCGGTGTGTTTGTAGGTTTGCAAGTGTCCAATTGGAGTAATGCACAACAAGACCGGCGCGACGAAACCGCGATTATTTATGCACTCCATGCAGAAATTGTAGAGGCAGAGGAACTTGCGTCAAATATTGTAGGTACGCGTACTCGTTATGCGAACATCATTGCCGAGGCGACAAATATTTTATTCGGTTTAGCCCCGCAGCGCGAACTCACACAAACAGAATGCACTTCACTTACTTATGCGCACGTCTTATATTTTGGCCGTACTATTTTGCCATCTCTTGAGCGATTACAAGCGACCGGGAGATTGGACATCGTACGCGACACGGACTTAAATAGTGCCTTAGCAAAATTATTACAGAGGCAAAAAGCTCTTGAATTTACGACAACCTTAAGCGCTGGTGCCTATGACATCGGCCATCTTTATCCCGAGATATTTGAAATTTCTTCAATTCTCATGCAAAGTGATACACGCGAAGATCTTGAACGCGAGATAACGGCGACCTGCACTGCGAAGTCCATTAGACTAAATAAAGGCCTCATGGCCGATATAGCCATAAACGCTGATACATATGATGCCTTCATGCGCGACGGCTTACTCCCTTGGATCGCCCAAATTCAACAGGTTCATCGCCAATTAGACCTGACGCTCAACATTCAACACGCAAAGACAACACAATGATCCTGCGCCGTGTTAACGAATGGTCAAAGCATAGAGCGGATCACTTTGCCGAAACAACAGGAGAATACCATGAAATTCAAGAAATTCAAACTATCTGATTACGCGCAAATTGCTGAAATCATAAGTGCATTTGCCATTGTGCTATCACTGTTTTTTGTTGGTTTTCAGCTACGGGATAATGCCAAAGCCACACGATCAGCAACCGCAAATGCGTCAATTGCATCTATTAGCGCATGGTTTGCAGGTATTGGTCTAAGTGAACAGGCCAGCGCCAACAACTACACTGCCTTCACTAACCCTGATGTGTTGACGCAGGAAGAATGGTTTCAGTTTGTCATGGGTTTTCATGCAGGGATGTTTAGTTTTCAAAACAGTTATTATCTGGCCGCAGAAGGCACGCTGGATCATGAAATCCGCAATTCGCTGGCTTCGCTCATCGCCGCCCTCAAAGGCCAGCCGGGGTTTCTGCGGTATTGGCAACAGCGCAAATCTATATTTTTTCCCGAATTTCAGGATTATGTGGATGGGATAATTGCATCCGATCAGATAAACACGCAAGGTGTTTACAAAAAAATAGAGCCCACCGGGACCACACCATGATATTGTACCGTACAATAAAACCAAAGAAACCAAACCAAAACTTATTTCTATAAAAGGAAAAAGAAAATGAAAAAATATTACACAAACAAAAAATGGAGCCGCGCATTTGCTGGTTCAGCAATAGCTGCGGCATTTGTGCTTGGTCTTACGGCCTGCACGGATACTAAACCAACTGATGATAAATCCGCCGTTGAAGCAGTAGCGGCCATAGAGGTGGTAGAGAATACAGGCGCAGACGCAGTGGCAATCGTACAAATCGTCTATAATGGCTTTGCCGTAGGTGATATGAATATGGTGACCAGCGTCATGTCGCCTGACATCATTTGGAACGAGGCCGAGGGCAATCCTTACGCCGATAAAAATCCTTATGTTGGCCCAGACGCAATTCTGTCCGGTGTATTTGCACGGATCGGTGGTGAGTGGACCAACTTCACTGCAACGCCTTCTGAATTTGTTACGCAAGGCAACCGCGTTGTCGT
>JAESTZ010000036.1 GCA_016763315.1 Robiginitomaculum sp. | reverse complement strand
GGTACTGATCTTGGATTGTTAAAATCCAA
Organism: Robiginitomaculum sp.; assembly: GCA_016763315.1. Lineage (GTDB taxonomy): Bacteria > Pseudomonadota > Alphaproteobacteria > Caulobacterales > Maricaulaceae > Robiginitomaculum_B. Next base: position 45,934 of record JAESTZ010000036.1, on the reverse strand, counting down.
AGCGGTTCCACAAGCTGATGGTTCATACAAGGTAACTGGTGAGAAAGTCTTTATTTCTTCTGGCGAGCATGACCTAACCGATAATATTATTCATATGGTTTTGGCGCGTATCGAAGGCGCGCCCGCCGGCACCAAAGGCATATCATTGTTCATCGTGCCAAAAGTGATGGTCAATGATGATGGCTCATTGGGTGAACGTAATTCAATGATTTGTAGCTCGATTGAGCACAAAATGGGCATTCATGGTAATTCTACTTGCACGCTTAATTTTGACGCAGCCACTGGTTATCTAATCGGTGAAGAAAACAAAGGCCTGCGCCTGATGTTCATTATGATGAATGCCGCAAGACTTGGAACCGGTATGCAAGGCTTGTGTCAAGCCGAAGCTGCTTATCAAAATGCATTGGAATATGCCAAAGACCGGCTTCAAGGAAGGTCTTTAACCGGCCCCAAAAACCCTGATGGTGTGGCTGATCCGATCATTGTCCACCCCGATGTGCGCCGGATGTTGCTCGAGCAAAAAGCCTTTGCCGAAGGGTCACGGGCATTTTTGTACTGGTTGTCTTTGCATAACACCCTTGAAGATGTAGCAACTGATGCGGCGGTAAAGGAAAAAGCCGGTGATTATATGGCGCTATTGACACCGGTGGCCAAAGCATATGTTACTGATGGTGGTTACAAATCGGCGACTAATGCCCAGCAAATTTTTGGCGGCCATGGTTATATTGAAGAAACCGGCGCTTCGCAATTTGTCCGTGATGCCAGAATTGCCATGATCTACGAGGGCGCAAATGGTGTGCAAGCATTGGATCTGGTCGGGCGTAAACTTGCATTGCATGGTGGTCGGCCACTGTTTTCGTTCATTGCCGAACTGGATGCATTTATTGCGGATAATGCCGGCGATAAACAACTTGAGCCATTCCTTGATGGTCTTAAAGGGGTGCGTGAAAACTTAGATGAAGCTACCAATTGGCTGATGGAAAACGGCCTTAGCAATTTTGATAATGCTGGTGCAGGATCGTTTGATTTCTTGCAATTACTGGGATTAACTTCAATGGCTTATATGTGGGCGAAAATGGCAAAAGCGGCCTTGGCTAAGTATGGCAGTGACGATCCGTTTTATGCCAATAAATTGCTTACCGGTAAGTTTTTCTTGGCGCGGATACTTCCCGATGCTGCTATGCATCTGACCAAAATAAAATCCGGTACCGAGCCGTTAATGGCCATGTCTGCGGATGGATTTTAACATGAAACCGGCTCTTGATTTCAAAAACCCTGATTGGTTCGCCGAAGAAGATATAAATATCTTTCGTGATGCGGCGTTTGAATTTTACTCCCGCGAATGCGCTCCGCACTCCGAACGGTGGCGCGAACAAGGCATTGTTGATCGTGAAACTTGGAATCTAGCCGGTAAAATGGGTATGTTGTGTACTTCAATGCCCGAAGAATACGGCGGCGGCGGCGGTGATTATCGCCATGAAATGATTGTTATGGAAGAGATGATCCGTGCCAAGGTCGATGGCTTTGGTATCTCGCTGCATAATGCGATTGTCGCACCATATATTTTGCATTACGGAACCGAAGAGCAAAAACGCAACTGGTTGCCACGTATGGCTACTGGCGAATTAGTAGGCGCGATTGCCATGACCGAACCGGGTACTGGTTCCGACCTGCAAGGGGTTAAAACCAGAGCCAGAAAATCCGGTAATGGTTATGTGCTAAACGGCTCGAAAACTTTTATCACAAATGGCGGAACTGCAAACTTGATCATTGTCGTCGCCAAAACCGGTGAAGAAGACGGCGCCAAGGGCGTATCGCTGATGGTTGTGGAAACCGATGGTGCGGACGGTTTTAAACGCGGGCGCAATTTGGATAAAATTGGTGGCCATGCCCAAGATACTTCCGAGCTGTTTTTTGAAGATGTACAATTACCTGCGACAAGCCTGCTTGGCTCTGAAGAGGGGCAAGGCTTTGTGCAGTTAATGCAACAATTACCACAAGAGCGCCTAAATATCGCAGTGCAGGGCGTGGCAACTATGGAATACGCGCTACGTGAAACCATCTCTTACGTGAAAGAACGCCATGCGTTTAAAAAGCCGTTGATTGCCTTTCAAAACACGCAGTTCAAGCTGGCCGAGTGCAAAACCAAAACCACCATCGCCAAGGTGTTTACCTATGATTGTGCTGCTAAATTGCTAAAGGGCGAGCTTGATGCCGGTACTGCCAGCATGGCTAAATACTGGGTATCGGATACCGAAAACGAAATGATTGACGAGTGCCTGCAATTATTCGGTGGTTATGGCTATATGAATGAATACCCGATCGCCCGCATGTGGACGGACGCACGGGTGCAACGCATCTATGGCGGTACCAACGAGATCATGAAACTTCTTATCGCAAGGACATTGTGATGTTTTTTCGCCCCCCACCACCCTTTCAGGGCACCTCCCCCGCAAGCGGAGGAGGATACTCGAATTCCCCAAACAGGAGAAAACCCCAATGACTGAAGCCTATATTTACGATGCTGTGCGAACTCCGCGCGGTAAAAAGAAAAACGGATCACTTAACGAAATAACTGCTTTGTCGTTATTACAACAACAATTAGAGGCAGTTCGTGATCGTAACGATCTGGACACCAGCTTGGTTGATGATGTGATCATTGGCTGTGTTACTCCGGTCGGTGAAGAGGGCGCAAATATTGCCCGAACTGCGGTGATCACTGCTGATTATGCAGAAACCACTGCCGGTTATCAGATCAACCGGTTCTGCGCTTCTGGCCTAGAAGCAGTAAATGTCGCGGCGGCCAAAGTAATGTGCGGCGAAGCAGATATGGCCATTGGCGGCGGTGTCGAGAGCATGAGCCGGGTGGCGATGGGCTCAGATGGCGGCGCGATGGGCGTTGATCCGATGATCTCGTTTGATCATATGATTGTACCGCAAGGAATTGGTGCGGATCTTATCGCTACCATTTGGGGTTTTTCTCGTGATGATGTCGATGCTTATGCGGTCGAGAGCCAACGACGTTCGGCGCAAAGCTGGAGCGAGGGTCGTTTTGCCAAAACTATAGTTGCAGTAAAAGATCAACTTGGTCTGCCAATACTTGACCGTGACGAACACATGCGTCCCGGCACTGATATGCAAAGCCTTGGTGGTCTTAATTCGGCATTTAAAGGTCTTTCGGATTTTGTCGGACTTGAGAATGTGGCTCTACAAAAATATCCGGAGCTGGAAGCAATAAATTTTGTCCATACCGGTGGTAATTCGTCCGGCATTGTTGATGGCGCTTCGGCAGTGCTTATTGGCTCGAAAGAGGCAGGTATTCGCGCCGGACTTAAACCGCGCGCGCGGATCAAGGCCATGGCTAGTATCGGATCAGAACCAACCATTATGCTAACTGGGCCGGTAGCGGTCACCGAAAAAGTTCTCAAGAAAGCTGGCATGAGCGTAAGCGATATTGATCTGTTTGAACTGAACGAGGCTTTTGCTTCGGTGGTGTTGAGATACATGCAGGCGTTAAATATCGAGCACAGCAAAATCAATGTCTGCGGTGGCGCGATTGCGATGGGTCACCCATTGGGCGCTACTGGCGCAATGATTTTGGGGACAGTGTTGGACGAGATGGAACGCACCGGAAAATCCACCGCTTTGGCCACTTTATGTGTGGGCGGCGGTATGGGAACCGCAACAATTATCGAGGCGGTTTAAATCATGGGTAAAGACAACAAACCAAAAAAGCCGTCTAGCCCGATAGCTATTGCTTTGCCAATCGGAATTGCTCTTGGAGTTTCTTTGGGAACAGCATTTGGTTTGGCCATTGATAATTTGGGACTTGGGCTTGCAGTGGGAATTGCTATGGGCGCGGGGCTAGCTCCGGCTTTTGCTTTGGCTATGACAAAAAAGAAAAACCCGGAACAAAATTCCGAAAAGGAACAATAAGATGAAACATTTTACACTAGAAATTGATGCCGATGGTATTGCGCTGATTACTTTTGATAGTCCTGATGTGACGATGAATTTACTATCAAGCGAAGCCTTGGAAGAAATCGGCGAGTGGACAGACGAGGTCGCCAGTAATGACAAGATCAAAGGCGCAGTAGTTACCGGCAAAGAAAATGCGTTTTGTGCCGGTGCTGATTTATCCGGCCTTGGTTCGATATTTGGCGATGCGCAAAAACTGCCCCGCGATGAACGTGCCGCTATGCTGTACAAAAACCTGTTTCGTATTAACGAGATTTTCCGCAAACTAGAAACCTGTGGCAAACCAGTTGCAGCAGCTATTAACGGATTAGCCCTTGGTGGTGGTTTCGAGATCACCTTGGCCTGTCATTATCGCATTGCGTCCAATGATAATCCAAAGATTAAACTAGGCCTGCCAGAAGCCATGGTTGGCGTATTACCCGGCGGTGGTGGCACTCAAAGAATGCCGCGCCTGATCGGGGCGATGAATGCTTTTGATATGATGCTGCAGGGTAAAATGATCAAGGTAGAGCAAGCGCATTTGCTGGGTCTTTTGCATGATACGTGTCCAGCTTCCGAGTTGATCGAAAAGGCCAAAGCATGGGTCAAAGCCAACCCTGAGGCCAAACAGCCTTGGGATATGGACAATTTCAAGATCCCCGGTGGCGGCCCTTATCATCCGGCAGGTTATCAAACCTTTGCTGCCGCCAATCCAATGTTGCGCAAAAACACTAACGGCAATTACCCGTCACAGCGTTATATTCTGGCGGCAGTTTATGAAGGGCTGCAAGTCGATATCGATGCTGGCTTACGCATTGAGTGCCGGTATTTCACCAAATTGATGATGCGTCCGGAAAGCAGTAATATGATCCGTTCGATCTTTTTATCCAAGCAAGCGCTGGATAAAGGCGATGCAAGACCGGCGGGACAGACAAAAGGTAAAATAAACAAGATCGCAGTGATTGGTGCCGGATTTATGGGTGCTGGAGTTTCTTATGTGTCTGCTATGTCGGGTGTCGACGTTTATCTGATTGATGTTGATCAAGGCGGAGCCGACAAGGGCAAGGAGTTTGCTCAAAAAGAGTTGGAAAAAAGAGTTTCCCGCAACAAAATGAGTCAAGAAAAAGCCGACGGGATTTTGGCGCGAATTACTCCAACAACTGATTATGCCGTGATGAAAGACGTTGATCTGGTGGTTGAGGCGGTGTTTGAAAACCGCGAGTTAAAAGCCAAAATCACTAAAGCAGCCGAGGAACACTTGCCGAAAAATGCTATCTTTGGCTCTAATACCTCAACCTTGCCGATCTCTGGTTTGGCCGAAGCAAGTTCGCGTCCGGAAAACTTTATTGGTATTCATTTCTTCTCGCCAGTTCACAAAATGATGCTGGTCGAGTTGATTGTCGGTGATAAAACTTCTGATTATGCGATTAGCCGCGCCTTGGATTTTGTTACCAGAATTCGTAAAACCCCGATCGTAGTCTCAGACACCAGAGGTTTTTACGCCAATCGTTGTGTGATGCGCTATATCGAACAGGGCATGGCATTGCTATCCGAGGGCGTAAAGCCGGCTCTAATTGAAAATGCAGCCCGCATGGCTGGCATGCCTGTGGGGCCGCTTTCCTTGCAAGACGAAGTGGCTATTGACCTTGGCTATAAAATTCTAAAACAAACCGAAGCTGATCTTGGCGCGGAAGCAATAAAAGGCCCGACCGCGCCAATTATCCGCTCTATGATTGAAAACCATGATCGTAAGGGTCGTAAAAATTCCAAAGGTTTTTACGACTATAATGGCCGCGAAAAAAGCCTGTGGCCGGGTTTATCGGAATTTGCTCCAGCTTCTGGCTTGCAAAATCCGCAACCAAGTCCGGCTTTTATCAAAGACCGGATATTGGTTTCTATGGCATTAGAGGCAGCCCGTTGCATGGGTGAGGGCATTGTCACCGATCCGCGTGAGGCTGATGTCGGTTCGATCCTTGGTTGGGGTTTTGCCCCTTATACCGGTGGGGTGTTAAGCTATATTGATACTATGGGTGCAGCTGATTTTGTAAAACGCGCCGATGAATTGGCTGTCAATTACGGCGATGTTTATCAGGTACCTGATCTGCTTCGTGAAATGGCCAAAGCTGGCGAGACATTTTACGGGCGTTTTGGCAAACAAAAAGCGGCATAAAGCAAATGCCATACCAACTAATAGCCGCGCCCTTATCGTTATATTCCGGCAAGGTGCGTGGCTATTTGCGTTGGAAAAATGTGGCGTTTAGCGAAGTTCTGTCTACGGCTAAGGTTTACAAAAGCACCATATTACCACGGGTCGGCTGGCCGGTAGTTCCGGTGCTGATCGCGCCTGATGATCAAACTATTCAAGACAGCTCTGAGATCATTGATTATGTGGAAAAGTGCGAGCCGGGGGCATCTGTTTATCCGGATACTCCGGTGCAGAAACTTGCCGCGTTAATCTTGGAGTTGTTTGGTGATGAATGGTTATTATTATCGGCAATGCATTACCGTTGGACGTATAATGAGGACTTTGCCTATCAAGAATTTGGCAATGCTTCGGCGCCAGAGCTGTCCAAAAAGGAACGATTTGAATTAGGTAAAAGGCACGCTAAACGTTTTAAAGGCTCACTGCCGTTTTTAGGTATAACCGAGAAAACTGCTTCAGCGATTGAAAAAACTTATCAGGCGTTTTTACGTGCTTTTGACGAGCATTTGGCGGAACATGATTTTTTGTTAGGATCGCGGCCAAGTATCGGTGATTTTGGTTTATTGGGGCCGCTTTACGCTCATAATTATCGTGATCCGGCCTCTGGTGCGATGATGGAAAAAATTGCGCCGCGCGTGGCCGACTGGTGTCGCAGAACCCATGCACCGCAAGAAGCATTATCGGGAGAGTTTCTGGCCAATGATCAAGTTCCGGAAACTTTGCTGCCTATTTTGCGGATGTTTGCCGCCGAGCAATTACCTATTCTAATCGACACAATTGCCGATCTGCAAAAATGGGTGGCGGAAAACCCTGAAACAAAAGAAGTGCCGCGAATTACCGGCTTTCATAAATATCGCATTGATGGGGTCGAAGAAGACCGTGCTGTATTGCCGTTTAGCCTGTGGATGCTGCAACGAGTGCTGGATCATTTGGCCAGCTTGTCCGGTGATGATAAAAAAGCAGCGGCGGAGCTGCTGACCAAAATTGGCGCACAAGAATTATTAAACATGCAAGTCACGCCACGCTTAAAACGCGAAAACTTCAAACTCGTCTTGGCTTAGATTTAGTTCGGATTGCGCAAGTTTAAATATTTGAACTTTATGCCAGAAGTTGCCGTTGTATCGCGGCGTTTTGGATATATATGTTCTTTTAGTGCGCAAGATTTTTTGCCGTCTCGCCCTTGTTTGTAGGTATATGACTTGCACCTTGTGTCTTTGGCGCAAAGCCGCTGGCAATAACGAAAACCCAGTGCAGAATTTAATGGCTGATATTTGTAATAGGCACCCGGGCGATCAAAATTTCTTTCCAGTGTAGACGGCTCGTTTACCACTGGAGTTGTTCTAGCAGGTGCCGGCGGGCGCGGGTTGATCCAAACTGTATAGTTTTTATTATCGCCTGTTAGACGGGTCAAACCCAGCACTCGGGAATTATTGGGCTTGTTATATAAAGTTCGATTGATGCCATTGCCGATACCGCGAACCTGTAAATTTTTGATGTCCCAATTATCACCTTTAGCTCCTCCAGAGAAAGTGGCATAAATACTGAGCAATTTTATTTCATTGACGCTCATTGGCTTGGGTAAATCTAGCCGTACCCATTCGGAACTATTGCCGATCCAGCGTTTTGAGCTGTTCACATTGCTAAATGTTTGACCACGGGTGCCATGATATTCAAGCGAGATATTCACAGTATCATTACCGCCACGTAAATCGTCATTACCAGTGCGAAATTCTACTGCAAGCCCGCGAATTTTCCCGTCATTTGGGAACCGGTCTGGGTTGATATTTGGTGGGCGTTTTTTTGTGTATTTGGTATCAACAAAATAAGTGCGCCAGCCTTTTCGCGGGTTTGCAGCGCTATCTGGATATTCAAGATAGACAAAGCGGCCAGTTGTAAAATCTGGAACCATGGTCATGGTACGACCGGGGTGGTTCGGATCATAAACAAAGATTTTAATCCCGTCTGATTTACCCGCCCTGCCGGTAGTTTTACCGCTAGCTATTTCATAGCCAACCGCAATAACTTGATGATCTTGAATGCAGTTTTTATCACAAGATCGTAAACCCAATGGAGTCGGAATTCCCTTATCAATAGAAGCTTTTAATTGTTGTAACTGCCCACCGGGAGATAGATTCATTCCCCAGTTGAAAAAATCCCAATTCCGACGCCCAAATGGATTGAAATACAAATCTATCCAGCGATCTACATTTGCTTCTAAAGAATTCACTTGCCGGTCATAGAGAACCTTGCGCAATGGCTTGTGCGGTGCTGGCGTATATGGCCAATCGGGAACCGTTTTATTGGCATAATAATAATCCAGAGCAGTATAAATCATGCCGCCACACAATCCAGAAGTGCTAACGTCGAACTCATTAATGAAATTATTGGTAAACGTGTTGGCAAAAGCCAAGCCGTGTTTGGCCGGAATAAACCGGGTCATCCGAACTGTAGGCTTAGGTATTGCCATCTGTATAGGTAACTGACGGTAGATGATTTTATCTGATTGTCCTTGGACAGAAAAGGGAATTAGTGATCCCAATATAAATGTCAGTACCAAAAAAACGCGGTGAATAGTCATCTGCACATCTCCTAAACTGAGGTGAGGTGACCCAGTACCCAAATTACTTTAGCATCACGCTTACCGGCAATAACTTACATAAAATGCGGTATTTTGCAAGGTGATCAGGTATTACTTGAATTTGCTGTTGTTCAAATCTAGTTGGCGCTAGAGAATTTCCAGTTCACTTTGAACTAGAAATTTGCTCTAATTATTTGTTTGTCGCATTTCTTGCCGCAAAACCGTACTAATCCCATCCTCATCCTGAGGTGCTGCGTAGCAGCCTCGAAGGACGCAGCACGGGACTAAAGCTTTTGCTGGAAATGCCCTAATGAAACAGATGCCAAAAATAATAGATGATTTGTCGGAAATAGCCGGCAATTATGACGCAATCCTGTGTGATGTCTGGGGAGTGCTGCACAATGGTGTTGCGCCATTTGTTGCCAGTGTCGATGCCTTGCAGCAATTTCGTGAGAATCGTGGATCAGTAATAATGATCACCAATTCACCGCGTCCAAGCAGTGAAATACCAGCGCAGTTTGCGCATATCGGTGTAAATGATGATTGTTATGATGCGATTGTCACTTCTGGAGATGCCACGAGAGCGTTATTACAGGCACGTGCGAATGAGCCGGTGTTTATATTGGGGCCAGAACGTGATTTGCCATTATATGAGGGTTTGAAATTAAAGATGGTGTCGTTGAAGGACGCGGCATTTATTTCTTGTACGGGTCTCATAAATGACCGGGTTGAAACTCCTGCTGATTATCATGATCTTTTACGGCAGGCTTTGGCGCGTAAATTACCAATGGTCTGTGCCAATCCGGATATCGAGGTGATGATCGGTGATCAACGTATCTGGTGCGGTGGAGCTTTGGCGCAAATTTACCAGCAAATCGGCGGCGAGGTATTATATGCCGGCAAGCCGCATAGTCCGATATATGAGCTTTGTTTTGCAAAACTTGAAGAATTGACCGGTACAACCATTCCAAGGCAGAGAATTTTAGCTATCGGCGATGGTATCGGCACTGACATTAAGGGGGCGCAAGAAGCAAAACTTGATTGCCTGTTTGTCGCAACCGGTGTTCATGCCAATGCGCTTTGTGCAAGCGGAAAACTTGATGCAGAGAAGCTGGCGTCAGATTTTAAGCAACAGCAGACTATGGCAAAATTCGGTATAGCAGAATTATCTTGGTGAAAATCGATCACATATTCGTGTAGTTTTTAATTCGCAAAACCCTGTATGTTCTGCCTGAAACAATTTAGCTGGGAGAGTTGCAATGCATTTATTAGGCAAAAACTGGATTATTATTACTATATTGATGGTGTTTCTTAACGCTTCACCGGCGTGGGCGCAACAAGACCGTTTTGCCAAGGTTGAAATTAAAAGCACTGATCTTGGAAATGGCATTTACATGTTAACAGGTGCTGGTGGTAATATTGGCTTAAGCACTGGCAAAGATGGTGCTTTTCTAGTTGACGATCAATTTGCTCCGCTTTCTGACAAAATCAAGGCAGCGATTGCCGAGCACAGCAAAACGCCGGTCAGGTTTTTAATAAACACCCATTGGCACGGAGATCATACAGGCGGTAATGTTAATTTCGGAGCAGATGGAGCAATTATTGTCGCTCATAAAAATGTCCGCAAGCGTATGTCAACAGAACAATTCATTGAAGCATTTAATAGCAAGGTGAAACCTGCGCCGGATATAGCATTACCAATTATTACTTTTACCCGCGAGATCACTTTTTTTCAAAACGAGCAAACCATAAATGTTATTCACGTGAGCAATGCTCACACAGACGGTGATGCATTTGTATATTTTAAGGAAGCTGACGTTTTGCATTTGGGAGATATGTTTTTTAACGGTATTTATCCATTTATTGATACCGGTAGTGGCGGCGGAATTGATGGCGTGATTGCCGGTTTGCAACAGGCATTGGATATAAGTACGCAAAACACCAAAATAATCCCCGGTCATGGATATTTGGCCAACAAGCAGGATCTGCAGGAAAATATTCTTATGCTAAAACAAGTCCGCCGCATCATCGGCGCGCTTGTCGAACAGGGTCTTGATGCCGATCAGAGCGTTGCAGCCGATCCGTTGGCCGCATTAAACGAAAAGTGGGGCAAAGGATTTATCAAGCCAGAGCTTATGGTGCGGATCGTTCATGCAGACCTAAGCAAGACGGAAATGGACAAGGCTGACCATACTGCGCATTAGCTCGCTTAGATATTAGGCTCTGAGCCCAATTAACGTGTGCAGAATTGTGCAATTCAATTGGGTCAAACCCTAATCAAACATGTTGTCGATATCATCTTGTCCAAGAGCGGTTTCATCGCCATCAAATAAGGCATCAATTGCATCTTGACCGGTTGCAGGGCCGTTTAATTGTGGCCCGTTCAACAGGTTTTCAGCTTGCCATTTTTCTTTGTCCGTCTGGTCGGATTCAGCATCCATAACGCCCATGACTTCGGAAAATTTTGCAACGCGTTCCTCGATGTGGGTAAGAGTTGCAACTACTTTCGAAACTCTTTGTCCGGTTATGTCCTGAAACGAGCACGCTTCGATGATCTGCATCATGGCGGTATCTATTTGGGCTTTATAAGCATCGGCATCACTATTGTCTGCCGACATAATATCCTCGGCTAATGTCATAATGGTTTCGGTTGCTCTTTCAGTATCGCCAACTACGGCTTCAAGTTCGGCACCGGCGGTGGGTATTCTTGAGCCATGAATGTCATTCGGCCTTAAGGCAGCTATTTCATCGCGGGTGCGGCTGATATACCGGCCGATATGTTGAAATTCATCCAATACGGAATGATCCATTGAGCCAAAGAATAACTTCATGGTATCGACGAGGTTTTCGGCCAAACTTAGAACTTCCATCAAGCGTGGATCTTCAAGGTCGGCGGCCTTGATATCATCAAGAGCGTCTCTAATCTTTGTGGCTACGTCAAATGCTGGCATTTTATTATCCCCGTACAATTACTATTAAAATTGACCCAATACTGAGGACATTTTTGCTTTTAAGGTTGTGGCATTGAACGGTTTTACGATGTAATTGTTCACTCCGGCACGTTTTGCAGCAATTACGTTTTCAGTCTTGCTTTCGGCGGTGATCATTATAAAGGGGGTTCCCTTTAGTTTCTCATCGGCTCGTACCTGTTTTAATAGCTCATAACCGGTCATAGGCTCCATATTCCAGTCGGAAATAACCAGACCAAATTTTTTGCCACTTTGCATTTTCTCCAATGCTTCGGCACCATCGGCAGCCTCGTCCACATTGTCAAAGCCAAGTTGCTTTAGTAAATTGCGCATAATGCGGCACATTGTCTTGTAATCATCAACTACCAAGACCGGCATGTTAGTATCGACAGCCATAAATCACTCCATTTATTTCTAACCCGTTGCTCGGGTCTTTATTATAAAATCAGGGCTTTTTGCCTCTGAATGCCAAGTTGTAGCAAAATCAAATGAAAACACTGTTAAGGATAATGAGATTGGTTAAAAAAATATATTGCGCTTAGGCAACTTTGGTGTTGGCGGTTGTCGAAGCAACAGATGATCGTAAATTTGTTATCAATTCAGTGCTGGCAGTTTCATTTTTACCAACAGGTCCGCTTAACACTACAATGCACTCCAGATGATCTCTAAGTAAGGTAAGCGGAATATTTTGTCCTTGCTTTAGGCTTTGTACGCAGGTTTCTAATGACAGAACCGCTTTGGCCGCATTTGCATTGTCTGATTTTATCGCCAGCTTTTTCATGCTTACAATACTGGCGGAAAATTGTTGCAGGTGATTTGCGTTCTTCGGGTTAATTTTTGTTATTGTAGAGACTAATGAAAACACCAGTGAGCGAATCTTTTCCGCAGCTTTTGTGGCGGCTTCGGTGGTTGCCTGAATTTGCATGGGATCACAGGCACGGCGCCTTGGCCCCTTATAGGTTTCATCATTGTGCCGGCGGCGGCAGGGTCCTACATAAGTTTTCTCATTGATGAATTCTCTTGGCTCTAACAATACGGTATGCAATCTGGCTAAAACCTGCTTTGGTATTACTGGTTTGATCAGCATTTCAGTGACACCGTAATTACGAGCCTTGTGAATTGTATCAAGATCAGAATTACCGGTGAGCATAATGATCGGTACTTCTCGATCGGGGCTTTCAGGTGAACGACGAACCCATTGGGTCAATTCAAAGCCGTTGACGGGTTCCATATTCAGGTCGGTAAAAACAATATCTGGCTTTAGGCTGCCCATCATTTCTATTGCGTGAGCCCCGTTTTTTGCCTGATGAGAGTTATAGGCACCAAATCCGCGCATCAGGTCAGCCAAGACCGAACATAGAAATTGCTGATCATCGACAATCAGGAATGTACTATTGGCGATTTTATGGAGTAACTGACTCACTGTTTTTCCTCAATAGTTTCAATGATATTTGATATGATCAAGCACATTTTTGTTTCCCCGTAACAGCCATTCGGCTAAATTTGATTTTCAAATATACGCTAAACTTATAAATTTTTCCTTGATAAAGACGAAATTATTTTGCGGATATAAAAGTTGCATCTTGCAGGTTGCGCTAGTGGCAAAATCCGGCAAAAATACAGCTTAAATAGCAGGGGCAATTATTCCATGACTAAAAAAATTGAACATGGGTTCTATATCGAAGACCTTGAGGTCGGAATGTTTAGGGAAGCATCGCATTTTGTTTCGGAACAGGATGTAGAGGATTTTGCCAGAATATCCGGTGATTATAATCCGCTGCACATGGATGAAGAATACGCCAAAACAACTATTTACGGCGGTAGAATTGCCCACGGAGCATTAACCGCTTCTTATGTGTCGGCAATTTTAGGCAATGATCTACCGGGGCCGGGTGCTGTTTTTACTACATTGGAGCTTAAGTTCCGCGCTCCGGTGCGTATTGGCGATACTGTAATTGCCAGAGCAGAGGTAGCACAAGTTAATGTTCGCAGGCGCCGGGTAGTGTTGAACATGCTTTGCACGGTAAATGGTAAAGCCATAGCCAAAGGTAAAGCCGGGGTGATGGTCGATGCCCGCCCAACAGAGGTAGAATAAACAGATTTATGCAAATAATTGATCAATATACCGGCTTGGACGTCAAACAAACTGGGGCGGCCATCGCCTTGGGCAATTTTGATGGCGTTCACAAGGGGCATTTAGAGGTTATTGGCTCGGCAGATGCTGTTGCCAAGAAGCTTTCATGTCCGCTGGCAACGGCCGTTTTTCATCCGCACCCAAAGAAATTTTTTGTACCATCTGCCGAGCCATCAAGACTACAAAGCGATGCCTCTCGCGCGCAATCTCTAAGCGTTCTTGGTTCCAAATTTCTTTATAGATTACCATTTGATAGAGCTATGAGCCTGATGAGTGATCGTGAATTTGCTGCCCAAGTATTACATGAAGGACTGCAAGTGCGTCATGTGAGTGTTGGTGAAAACTATCGCTTTGGCCGTGATCGTATGGGAGATGTGGTCTCGTTAGCGAAACTTGGAGAAGAGTTCGGGTTTTCTGTTGAAGCCATCAAAATGGCTGGAAATGAGAATAGATACTCGTCAACAGCTGTCCGTGAAGCGTTAATGGCTGGTGATTGTAAAACTGCCACTGAAATACTGGGTAGAATGTGGTCGGTACAGGCAAGGGTGGAATTTGGTCAACAAAGAGGCAGAACCATTGGTGTGCCGACGGCTAATTTGTCATTGGGGGAATATATTCGCCCGCGGTTCGGAGTATATGCCGCTTTTGCGCAAATAGAGGGCGAGGGGGCATTATTACCGGGGGTGGTGAATATTGGTACCCGACCGACTATGGACGGCAAAGAAGAGCGTTTAGAGATACATTTGTTTGATTTTACCGGTGATTTATATGGCCGCTTATTAGAGGTGTCATTGCTGGAGTTTATCAGAGATGAGAAGAAATTTGACGGTCTGCCAGCATTGCAGCAACAAATAAGCAAAGACATAAAGATTGCTCGTCAACTAGCCGCTGTAACATTGCCGGTAGACCGAGCAAGTTCCACCTGATAGGCAATGTTTATGTTAGATATGTTGAAAATATTCCAGTTCCGAATTATCACCCCGGCTTGATGTAATTATCATCAATGTCCGGACGAAATATATGTTTTCCCTAACCGATCAAAATGCGTGATATATTAAGATGACAGATAATTCCAAACAACAACGCGATTACCGCGAGACACTGGTACTTCCAAAAACCGATTTTCCGATGCGTGCCGGCCTGCCCAAGCGCGAACCTGAATGGGTGGAGCGTTGGCAAAAACTGGATATTTATGGCCAGTTACGCAAACAATCCAAAGGCCGTGAGCAGTTTTCCTATCATGATGGCCCTCCCTATGCCAATGGCCATGTGCATTTAGGAACTGCTCTAAACAAAATCCTCAAGGATTTTGTGGTGCGTTCGCACCAGATGATGGGATATGATACCGCCTTTGTTCCCGGTTGGGATTGCCATGGTCTGCCGATTGAGTGGAAAGTCGAAGAGGGTTATCGCAAAAAAGGCCGATCAAAAGACGAAGTGCCGATCAATGAATTTCGCGCCGAGTGTCGGGCTTACGCTCAACATTGGCTGGATATTCAGCGCGAAGAGTTCAAGCGTTTAGGAGTGTTTGCCGATTGGGATAATCCATATACTACCATGGCGTTTTCCTCCGAGGCCAGAATTGTTTCTGAATTTCTAAAATTCGCCATGGCTGGTAATTTGTATCGTGGCTCCAAACCGGTAATGTGGTCAACGGTCGAACAAACCGCTTTGGCCGAAGCCGAAGTTGAATATGCTGATCATGTTAGTACTGCGATCTGGGTTCGGTTTCCTGTTAATCAAGTTCAAGCCAACGGTAAGCAGGAATTAAAAATTTGGCAAGAATCTAGTATATTAATTTGGACAACTACGCCTTGGACGATACCGGCTAATCGGGCGATTTGTTTCAATCCCAAAATTTCTTATGGTCTGTATGAAGTAACGGAGATTGACGACAGTGATTTCAGCCCGTGGTCACGAGTTGGCGAAAAACTGATTGTTGCGGATAAACTATGGCCTGACGTTGCGAAAGTAGCAAAAATCTCAAACTGGAAAAGAATTCGCACACTTGAAGACCCATCTCAAATTTTAACTTGCGATCACCCGTTCGCTGGCGAAGGTTATGATTTCAAAGTTCCGCTGTTGCAAGGCGATCATGTAACAGAGGAAGCCGGTACCGGATTTGTGCATACGGCGCCGGGGCATGGCGCTGATGATTATGATGTTTGGCTGGCTAATGGTTACACGGAGATACCAGAGACTGTTGGGCCGGACGGGGTCTATTATGACCATGTGCCGTTATTTGCCGGTTTGGATGTGATCCGTACAACGGGAAAAAAAACCGGACAAGACGGCAAGGCAAACCCGGCGGTTTTGGCTAAATTACTTGAAGTTGGCGCATTGCTGGCACGGGCGCGCATCACTCATTCTTATCCACATTCATGGCGTTCCAAAGCTCCAATTATTTTTCGCAATACCCCGCAATGGTTTATCCCGATGGGTGATGATAAGGGCGAAGATGGCTTGCGTGCAAAGGCAATAGCGGTACTAAAAGACGTTGAGTTTTTTCCGCCGCGTGGTGCAAATCGTATCGGCGCTATGGTTAAAAGCCGTCCCGATTGGCTGGTTTCTCGGCAACGGGCATGGGGTGTGCCGCTTACTTTGTTTGTCAAAAAAGGCACTGGTGAGTATTTGCAAGACGAAGAGGTCAATGCGCGGATCATCAAGGCGGTAAGTGAGCAAGGTGTCGAGGCGTGGAGTGAAATTTCAACCGCCGAACTTCTTGGTGATAAATACGATCCTGACGAGTTCGAGAAAGTAACCGATATTTTGGACGTCTGGTTTGACAGTGGTTGTTCTCATGCGTTTACTCTTGAAGACCGTCCAGAGCTAAAATGGCCGGCTGATGTCTATCTGGAAGGTTCCGACCAACACCGTGGTTGGTTCCAAAGCTCGTTGATGGAAAGCTGTGGCACCCGTGGTGTTGCGCCATACAAAAAAGTAGTCACGCACGGTTTCATCATGGCCAAAGACGGTCGTAAAATGTCCAAGTCATTAGGCAATACCATGGTGCCAAATGATGTGGCTCGGCAATACGGAATTGAAATATTACGATTGTGGACTGCGTCTTGTGATTATCAGGACGACATGCGTATCGGTGATGAAATCTTGAAAACCGCTTCTGATAGTTACCGTAAAATCCGCAATACCTTGCGCTATATGTTGGGGGCATTAAACGGCTATGAAGCTGGTGCGGCTATGGATATTGCCGACATGCCTTCATTGGAGCAATTGGTCTTGCACCGGTTGAGCGAACTGGACGAACAAGTTCGTGATGGCTATGCCAAATTTGATTTTAAGGGTGTGTTCGGAGCAGTGTTTGCTTTTTGTCATTCTGATCTTTCGCAATTGTTTTTCGATATACGAAAAGACACTTTGTATTGCGATACACTTGATGAGCCGCGCCGCAAGGCCGCTCTTTGGGTGATGGACAAAGTATTTCACTCGGTTGTTAGGTGGCTGGCGCCGATACTTCCCTTTACCACCGAAGAAACCTGGCTTAGCCGCTTTCCATCAGAAACCGACAGTGTGCATTTACACGACTTTGCGGTGGTGGACGAAAGCTGGCGTAATGATGAACTGGCCGAAGACTGGGCATGGGTGAAAACTTTACGTCAAGTGTCGTCATTGCGATTGGAATTGGCTAGAGGCGATAAAGTAATCGGCTCCTCTTTGGAAGCAATGTTGACTTTCAATGTTACCGAAAAAGATTTTGAGAAGGCAGTTAAGAATTTAGCCGATGGTTCGGCTAGTGAGTTCTTGGAAGAAACATTTATTGTAAGTGGTGCAAATATTGTTCTTGTTCCCGAAGTCATAGATGATCAATCTGGGCATATGTTTACTGTAGAAACACCGGCAAAACAGAAAATAAAGGTTCAAGTTATCTTTTCCAAAGCCGCTGACTCTGGCATGATTAAATGCGCTAGGTCTTGGAAATATTTTGACCCGAAAACCGCTGATTCTGGTTTTCCAGACATAACCCCGCGCGATGCTAAAGCAGTGCGTGAGTGGGATCTGGCACAAGGATAAGAGAAAATAATATTATGAATTTGAATAAACTTTTTCCATTTGCTTTGCTGCGAGCTGCGGTGACGATCATTGCTGATCAGGTCGGTAAATACCGAGCTTTGAAATTAAATAGTTTTTTTCCATTTGCTTTGCTGTTGGCTACGGTGATCATCATTGCTGACCAGATTAGTAAATACTGGATTATGTATGGGTTAAAATTACGCGAATATCCAAATGGCCATCTTGAGTTATCACCGATTGCTGACCTGACCTTTGTCTGGAATAGGGGGGTTAGTTTTGGAATGTTTGCTGCCGACGGCATGTTGGGGCGGGTGTTATTGTCCCTGTTTGCTTTATTGGTGATCGTCTTGGTGTTGCTTTGGTTGTTAAAGGCCGATAACCGGTTCATAAGCATTGCGTTGGGTATGATTATTGGCGGTGCTATCGGGAATTTGATTGATCGTATTCAGTACGGAATGGTGGTTGATTTCATCAATTTTAGTGATATTTATTTTATTTGGGTGTTTAATATTGCCGATGCCTCAATAAGTATTGGTGCAGTTTTAATACTTATCGAAGCAATTATTTTGGAACCTCGGCGAAAACGTGTATGATGGGCTTGGCTAAGAGGGGCAATCCGGCTACAAACCGGACAAATTCAAGAAAGAGACTTCTGGTATGAAAATTGTTACTTCTACTATTTTGATGATTAGCGCATTTGGTTTGATCCTAGGAGGTTGTTCTTCTGTGTCCAGGGCGACTGGTTCGTCCAAGGCTCGTCCCGATGAATTTCGGGTGTTGACCAAAGCTCCATTAGAGATACCACCTGAATATAATTTGATCCCCCCGCGTCCAGGCGAGCAACGCCCACAGGATCTGGCAGCATCACAATCTGCACGGATTGCTATGCTTGGTGGTGACGGATCGGCAGCCGCTACTTTGGGAGAGCAAGTGCTGGTTGCAAAAACCAGAGGCGACCTTACCGATAACTCTATTCGGGCGCAGCTTGATGCAGAAACCAACCGGCAAGTCACCAAGAGTACCAATTTCACCGACCGGGTTTTGTTTTGGCGTAATGGCGATACCTATATCGAAGAAGGTACTATGCTTGATGCCGATGCCGAAGCAGAGCGGTTGCGCCGGGAACAATCAGCGGAAACGGCCACTGGTGATGGCAAAGTGGTTATCAAAAAGAAAAGAAGCGGGATTAAACTACCTGGGTTATGATACTAACGGATGGTTAGCGCAGGAAGTTGAGCAGGCTGACATTTTGCAGGATTGAAAATGTTCTTGCCGAGGCTTCTACCGCAGTTTGCGCCTGTTGCAGGCGGCTTGCAGCCTCGGCCAGATCGGCGTCTTGTAAATCACCGATCAGGCTGGTCATCAATACCTGGCGGTCTTCTTCAAGAGCCCTTGAGGTCTCCACTTTATTTTGTAGTAACCCATTTTGCCCTTGTATCTGGTTCATCGAATCCAGTATTGGAGACAAAGCAACCAGCTGGGTTTGAATGAATGCCCGTTGAGCATCGTCCATATTTGCAGCAAATGGCCCTCCGGCGCCGTCGTTAAAATCCTTAACCGCCTTGATTACACCGATTAGATCAGTGGCAATATCACTTGCCAGAATTCCGGTTTGTACCGTTTCACCATCATCAATCCGGCTTACTTGGCGGACATCTGAATTTTGGAACATGTCGGCTATTGTAGTGGCAGCGGCAACTTCATCTAGAGTTTTAGCTGTGAACGGCTCAACATCTGTTCTGGTTCCGGCGAACAGGGATCTGCCGGCATATTTTTGATTTAAAGCCGTGGCCAGTTGATCAAACGCGGCAGTTAAATCCTGCATTACTATTAAGCCGTTATCAGATCCAAGTGAGCCGATAAGGCTTTGGCGTAACTTGTCAGCAGCATCTGTCATTTGCCCCAATGCTGTGTCTTGTACGGCCAGCTTTGGCTCTAGTTCCTTGATGCGGTCAATTGTGCTTTGGGATCGTATGGAGACTGCTCTTGCGGCATTTAATGTGCCAAGCTCGCGAACCAGTCCTTTTAATGTGGTTGATTTTTTCCCGGTGGCCACCTGATTTTGAGCGTCGGCTAGTCTTGCTTGATTGCGTAGCAAGTTATTCAAGGTGGTCAGGTTTGCTTGGCTGGTTGAAATTCTAGTCATATTTTACACCATTCTCAAAAGAACTTCATTTAGTTCTTTGGCCGCCTGTATTAGTCTAGCTGCGGCATTATACGATTGCTGGAATAAGGTCATATTGGCCAGTTCTTCATCAATGTTCACGCCCTCGACATTGGCTCTGCGTAAATCCGCTTCGGTACTTAAACCTCGTGCTGTTTGAGCCTCGCGATCCGCATTTGCCGCCCTCGAGCCAGTGATAACTGCAAATCTGCCTGAAAAGTCAACTAATGAAGAGCTGGTTGCTGATAGTGAGCCTGCTGTTTGAAAGCTCCTTGCTGTTTCAAGGGCTTTTTGAATTGCAAATCCGCCGCGCCCGTCGCCTTTGCCGGCAACAAAATCACCTATAGCTGTCGTTGCGCTTAATTCTAATTTTGCTAATGAAAGCAGATCCGGATTGCGCAAAATATCCTGGCGTAATTTGAATGAGGCGGTTCTGCCACTGGTAACGGCATCGCCAACTCCGAATATTTGCGAAAATGACAGGTCAGTACCAACTCTTGTGGTGTTATCGGCGGAAAGTTTAATATTATAACCCTCCGATCCGGTTACCGGAGTTGATAATAATTGCCCATTGGCTCCTAGTGAGTAGGTTTCGTATCGCCCCAGTCCAGAGCTGGTGTCATTTAAAGAATTTATAACGTCACCAATACTACTACCGGAAATGCTTACGGAAATTTCGGCAGCTACCCTGCCATCACTGGTTGTTATTTGATAGTTTAAGGTTTCTCCGGCAGTGAATCCATGCGGGTCGGTAGCTGTTAATCCGGTTTCAAAATTTGTGGGATTGGCATTAGTGACAAGTTCATTTAGCCCAAAAACCGAAGCAAATGACCTTCCGGCTCGGTTAGATGGATTGTTATCGTCTTGTAAAAATCCAAAGCCATTGGTTCCTGCAGATTGTAAAGACAAGGATCCGTTGGCGAAACTAACACTAGCTGTCGCGCCAAAGGCACTGTTTAAAGCGGTTGCAAGATCGCCGATTGTTGAACCAATGCTGGCCGTTGCGCCGCCATCAACCGACAATGTTCCGGCAGTAAAATCAACATCGACCCGACGCATTAATGCGCCGTCTGTGTCAACAAGTGCCAATGTAGTTGCGCCAGTAAAATTGCTGGCATCACTGGCTAATAATCCAGTATTACGGCCGGTTATCGAACTTGGTGGTGGAACTGCAATTGCATTTGCATGAGCATCATTTAAGGCTTCGGCTGCACCATTGGCAAATTCGGCAAGCTCAGAACTCATTTGCGCCAGTTCGCCATCTCGCAAGGCCAAAAGACCGTAAATTCTACCGCCCTGCAGACTTGATTGCAGGTCAACCGATGCGCCAGAGGGCAAAGTTGCCTTAATACGCGAGTAATTGGTTCCCGGAGCTCCGTTTGAGCCAGAAGATTTCTCTATTTTTAGAGCATATTGACCAAGCAGTAACACCCCGTTTTGGGTTCTAACCGTAGCGGCGCCCAATTCGTTGCGTTCAATTCTGACATCTACCAGCTCTCCAAGCTCATCAATCAATGCTGCTTGCCGGTTTTCAGCACCGGTGGCATCGCCTTGCATTTTACCTCTGGTGATGTCGGAATTTAAATTATTTATTTCGCCAAGTAGCTGGTTTATGCTGTCAATTCCCGAGTTGATTTGCTGTTGTACTTCGGATCGTGCCGAGCGAATTTCTCTATCCAATCTGGCAAATTCATCCATCAAAGAACGAATAGAGCCAACAGCCTGTAGCCTGCGAACACTGGAAGCTGGATCTTGCGCCGCCACCCCGATATCGGCAAATGCTTTACTTAGTCTGGAAAAAACCGACCCCGGATTATCAAGTGAACCGAATTGAGCTTGCACTCGATCTAATATATCTGATCGTACTTGCCATGCAGCGGCATCAGCACCGGCGCTTAATGATGCGCCTAGCAAAAAACGGTCAGTTATTCTGGAGACCTCGGCCTGCGAAACGCCAAGGCCACGTCCGGCAACATTTCTGGCAACAGCAGCAGCTTCAGTTCTGGCATAACCTTGCGTGTTCACATTGGCAATATTATTGGCGGTCTGGCGTAAAGCGGCCTGACTTGCGCTTAGTCCTGAAAGAGCTGTTCCTAAAATCGTACTTATTGACATAAGATCATTTCTCCAACGATTGTTGCTTTGTCTTGAAGCAGGCAGAAAATACCTGATTAAAGCGGTTTCTACCGGGCAAGTTACACCCTTGTTTTCTCGACCCTTTAGATATGTTTTCTCTAAGGTGCAGAAACATAAGGGTTTTATCTCCAAGTTTAGGTGAGTAGACACACGTAAGCAGTTTTCGGTAAATAGAAGTACGCAAATGTCAGGCCAATATGGTTAATGGCGCACACCATCGACCCAAAAAGTGGGTACTTGTTCTGTTTCGCGGTCAGGTTGCTTCGCAATGACCTGCGACGGCGCGGCGAACGGTCGCCGAGGCGCGCTTGCACCTAGTTAGTAATATACTGCAAAAGTGGGAACCGGTTTTGTGGCAGTTTTAATTACGTGCCTCCTGTATATGAAAAACCGCATACACTTTTTCATGCGGCGCTTGGGGATTGCGAGCACTTAAAGCATTGTTCGATAATTCAATGGGAAATGATTTGACTTTGAAGGTCGGCAAGATTCGCAAAATGGGCAAATTTCACCGGGCAATTAGCGGTGATTATAACTTGTGTTCCAAAATAAACCTTAAAATACAATAGGATAGCTGACAGATAATGTTGGCGTGAAGTTTGCTTATTCAATGGTGAAGCGCACGAAATGATGCGTGAATATGGGTGTTAGTATGAGTGTAGCAAATTTTAATTTGTTGGGAACGACGCAAATTGCCAATATTGGCAATAACAGATCGTCTGTAGTTGCTAATTTTGGAACCAGTAATTCTGAAAATCCCAATTTTCCAGACAGTAACTCACTAGAAGGTAATTTCGCAAATTTATTAAATGGATCTGTTTTAAGCGCAACAGCACCCGAAGCTGCAACGGGGGCATCTGTGTTTGCTTATGCTTCTAAAGTAGAAGTAACTGCGGATAGCACTGTACCAGCTGATCCTGTTTACAATATTTTACCAATAATTCCTGTAAAGCAGGGTTTGCTCATAACGCCGCAACCCGGCCAAGGCCCGGAAGTGAGCGGTCTGCCAATAGTTCAACCGAACAAGAATACAGGAATTGTGATCGGACAGGGTCCAGAGGTAAGCGGCCTGCCAATTGTTCCTAATGGTCAGAAGAATGTGGTAATTCCGCAAGTGATACCAGAAATGAGCCCCGGTGAAAAACCACTGGTGAACACTCAAATCCAGATCGGTATTGTGGCCGGGAAATCTGCAAATTCCCCTGTTGCCTCGCAACAAGCTGCACAAGTAAACCTTGTGGGCTCTACGCAAATATTGGCCGGAGCTGTTTTGTCACCGGTTAAAAGTGAACTTGTCGGGCCGGCTGCTTCGCGTCTTGAGAACCGGCGAGCTCCGGTGAGTGCTTCTCAACCGGTAAGTTCTGCGGTTTCTGCTACAGGACAAAATATACCCCCTGCTAGCTCACAACCTCTTATATCTAATACTGTTTCGGTCGCAGCGCAAAGTGGACAACAAGTTCCTGTAGCCAATAATATAATAGCCGCTGTAACTGCTAACAATCAGGCACCAATACCGTTGGCAATAGTACCGGTTGATACGCTGAGCATTGTGCAAGCGCGGACAAGTGATTTCGGACTTGTAGCAGAACCAGAAGCAGGGTCATCTACTACTATAAATAAGACTGCATTGCAAAGCTCAAGCAGTTTGAATAACCTAGCTACTAATCCGGCTCTGTCTGCCAAAATCGGTGCTGAAACAGTATCTAAATTTGCGGCTCGTTTGGCAATGCGTGCAGTAGGCGGAGCAACAAAATTCGAAATGCGGCTGGATCCTCCGCAATTAGGCCGCATTGAGGTCAAAATGGAAATGACCTCTGATAATCGTGTGCAGGCGGTCATGATCGTTGAAAATCCGGAAGTTTTACAAGATATGCAAAGGTCAGCGGATTCCTTACGTCGGGCTTTGATGCGCGAAGGATTTGATCTGGGATCAAACGATTTAGAGTTTCAATTACAGCAAGAAAATAGCGGATCCGGCCAACAAAACGATGACAGTCAAGAACAGGTTGATAAGCAGGTGTTGGCGCAAATAATGTCGCTCACTTCATCTGCTGACATACCTGAAATTGATACTGGATACGGCTATTGGTTGGTATCAGATAACCGCATTGATATAAGGGTTTAAGATAATGTCAGCAATTACTTCTATCGGGCAAAGTGTTACTCCGCAGGCACAGGCAGATGCAGCAAATGGTCTGGCGGATAATTTTGATACATTTTTGACGTTATTAACGGCTCAATTGCAAAATCAAGATCCGTTAAGTCCGCTTGATTCAACGGAGTTTGTTGGCCAGTTGGTGCAGTTCTCCAGTGTTGAGCAACAAATTGCCCAAAATAAAAACCTAGAAACTCTGGTCAGCCAAAGCGCCGTTACTTCTTCTACGGCAGCGGTTTCATTTATCGGTAAGGAAGCAACTTTATCTACGACATCGGCTCCGTTGCAAAATGGGCAGGCAAATTGGTCGTATGCATTGGATCGGCCGGCAATTACCACCAATGTGGTGATATCTGATAGTAATGGCAAAGTGGTTTTTGAAGCCGCGGGTAAGACTGAAACCGGCTTGCAGCAGTTTAATTGGGACGGAAAAGATAATTTTGGCAACCAACTTACTGATGGTGCATATTCAATTCAGGTTACTTCTACAGACGACACAGGGCAGTCAATTCCTGTTTCAACATCGGTAAAAGGTATTGTAACCGGTGTAGATTTTGCCAATGGAGAACCGGCATTATTGCTCGGTGATATCAGAGTATCTTTCACAGACATCTTATCAGTACGGCAGGCAAGTGCCGTTTGAAATTGAATTATATAATCAGGCACAGAATAGTTTGCCTGTAATATTAACAGCAGAAGCTCCTCCAAAAATAAGCGTCAAACAATAAAGGGAGCGCACAAATGTCATTATATGCCGCATTGAATATCGGGGTTCAGGGATTACGAGCAAACTCAAGTGCTTTATCCGGGATTTCCAATAACATCGCCAATATCAATACTGTTGGTTATAAACGAACCAGAACAGATTTTTCAGCCTTGGTATCCTCGCAAACCAATAACGTACTGGCCTCTGGTGGTGGGGTATCCGCCGAAGGTCGAAGACAGATATCACAACAAGGTTTGATACAGTCTGCTTCGTCCACTACTGATATGGCCATTGCTGGTAATGGGTTTTTTGCTGTTACCGAGCAAGCCGGCTCTACAGGAACCCGACCTAATTTATTATACACCAGAGCCGGGGCTTTTAGTCCTGACGAGAGCGGAAATTTACGCAATTCAGCTGGTTATTACTTACAAGGTTGGCAATCCGAAGCTGATGGTAGTTTTAATACCAATTCGACTAATACATCTGCATTATCTACGGTTAATGTAAGTAGTGTAAGTGGTGTTGCAGAGGCTAGCACTGCGCTTTCTTTGAATGGTAATTTATTATCAACACAGACAATTTCCGCCAGTGCCGCAACCTATAACGGAGCGACAAGTGCCAATAATATGGCTTCTGGCGCAATAACTGCTGATTTTGAACGCTCGGTTCAGGTTTTTGATTCACTTGGCGGAGTTCGTAATTTGAAAGTGGCGTTTTTGAAAGACGCAACTGCGGCTAATACTTGGAATGTTGAAATTTATTCTTCCCCGGCTAGTGATGTGGTTGGCGGAGCCGGCTTGGTTGATGGACAATTGGCAACCGGAACTGTGGTGTTTAATGCCGATGGAACCATTAATACAGCCGGTTCAACATTACCAACTTCGTTACCGATATTGGCCTCTGACTCTGGTGTGCCTGGCGCAGGTGCGGTTCGTTGGGCCGAGGGCGCAGGTATTGCTGCCCAGACTATTTCTTTGGATTTAAACGGTACCAACGGGGTCGGTGGATTAACTCAGTTTGACGCTACTTCCGGATTTAGTTCGGTAAATGTAAATGGCTCGGCATTTGGTAATTTGCTTGGGGTAAGTATTGATCGTGAGGGGTTTGTTTCAGCGAACTTTACTAATGGGGTTTCCCGCAAAATTTATCAATTACCGGTAGCAACATTTTCTAACGCCAATGGCTTAAACGCTGCTGATGGCGGTGCTTATCGAGAAACCACCCAGTCAGGAGCAATGTCTCTAAGACAGGCTGGTCAATTAGCCGGGTCGATTGCTTCACAGGCACTGGAAGGTTCCAATGTTGATCTGGCTGAAGAGTTTACTGACCTTATATCGGTACAGCGAGCTTATTCGGCATCATCGAAAATTATCACTACTGCTGATGAAATGCTTGATGAGCTAATCAGGATCAAACGTTAATAGGGGTTAGGAAAACCGCTTAGTCCTTAATTGGATTGAGCGGTATTTTCCTAAAATTGGATTGAATTATTTACAGGCAATTTTACCAGCTTCTTTTGCTAGATGTTTAAGCCTTGTGGTTATGGTGCATCTTCCAAAGGCAAAAAGCCTGAAAAATAAAAACAATAAATGGAATGTGTAATATGGGTTACGAACGCAAAGAACGCGAAACAATGATTTTGGGGCCGGATGGTGCTCCGCTTACATTGGCTGATCTACCAAAACCAACAACTCGCCGCTGGGTAATACGTCGCAAAGCCGAAGTAGTTGCAGCAGTTCGTGGCGGGTTGCTTACTCTTGAAGATGCCTGTGTTAGGTACCGGTTAACGGTTGAAGAGTTTCTTGGCTGGCAGCAATCAATTGATCGTTATGGTTTGGCCGGATTGCGGGCGACAAGAGTTCAAGAATACCGATAATTCTTTTAATTTTATTTACTGTTTTGGCACCATACCTTTGATCAGCGTATATCAAAGGGAGTGGTGCCTTGCGTATTTCTGATTTTCTAAAGCAACGAGAGCAGCAGCGGGCTTGGGAATTTGCTAATGGTTTGGGTAATGGCGACCCCAATACCAATGGCGAATATTTATGTTTTGATTATTTTCTGCAAACTGATTTGAGTTTGTTTTTGGACGTGGGCGCCAATAAAGGAATTTTTACCAAGCGAGCGTTAGAGCAATACCCTGATTTACCTTTGTTGGCTTTAGATGAGCTCGAAGGGCAGGATGTTTCATTTTTTGTTCACCCAAAACACCATGAGACCTCGTCTCTTTCACCTCGCAAGTTGATGACCAGTAGATTTCAAGATGACATGCATGAAATTACTGTGCCGGTGAAAACTTTAGATGGCGTTTTGTCGGCAGAATCAGTTGATTTGATAAATATTTTTATCAAAATAGATACTGAAGGCCATGAGGCTGGAGTGATGCGTGGCGCCAAGTCCATGTTAGAGGAAGCAGAGCAAGCCGCAATATTATTCGAATACTCTTTCGCGTGGATTGAATCTGGACAGTCAATCGAAAATAATTTTCAGTTTTTAAATGGCCTAGGGTTTAATTTTTATCGAGTATTGCCGGTTGGTTTAGAGCATTTACGTTTTATCACTCGCGATATGCCCAATATTCAATATTGTAATTACATGGCAGTAAAGGGTCATGGTTTTGAAAATTGTGAACAGTTAAGCGTTGCGAGCCCGTTAGGTGCAAACCAATTGATTTTATTGTAGAATAGTCAAAGACGCGGATTTATTTTTCCATAAATTTCCTTAGAGCGGGTGGTACTTCGAGTATACAAAAGATTAACCTGGTTTTTTTTGTTTACCTATCCGTCATCTTTTATTGTAATTTCAGCAAGCTGAAATAGTTTTGTTAAGCACTCATTTACGATGAAGTGGGTAAAACCTGCCTAGTAGGTCGATTGTTCCGGTCGGCTCAGTAGCAGAGTTTTCAATTGGACAGTTTTTTTCAGAGTTTGGCTCGTCTTGGTTCGTTGCGTCTTGCGGCGATAGTCGGGATAACTATTGGTGTCACTATTGCCTTGGTATTAATGTCCGCCGGCATTGGCAAGGCTGACAAGGCTCTTTTATATTCCGAACTTAGTTTAATAGAAGCCGGTGCGATCACTACTAAACTAGAGCAAATGGGTGTGAAGTATGAACTTCGCAGCGGTGGAACTGCAATATTTGTTGAACGTAAGAAATTACAAACTTCCAAAATGACGCTCGCGGCAGAAAATTTGCCCAGCTCCGGCAGTATTGGTTATGATATTTTTGATGAAACCGGATCAATGGGTCAAACCGTATTTATCCAGAACATCAGTAAATTACGAGCGTTACAAGGAGAGCTAGAGCGGACCATAAGCTCGATGGACGGTGTTGATGCAGCGCGGGTTTTGCTGGTTATGCCAGACCGCAAACTATTTCAAACCGAAGTGAACAAAGCCAAGGCCTCAGTGACTATTAAGCTTGGAAGCAATTCGATTGGTTATCGCCAGACTAATGCGATCCGTCATTTAGTTTCGGCCGCAGTGCCGGATTTAGCCCTTTCCGGAGTAACTGTTATTGATGATAGTGGCCGGGTTTTGGCCGGAAATAATGATGAAGAAGGCCAAGGGGGCAATGAGACCTCAGGCCGCCGGGCCAGTATAGAAGATGCCTTGCGGCTTAAAGTCGAGAGGGTTTTAGGTTCAATCGTTGGTGTTGGCGGTGTTGACGTTCAGTTAAATGTAGAACTTGACCAAAGCCGAGTAACAGAACGCTCGACCATTTATGACCCTGATGGCCAGGTTGTTATTTCGTCTGATACTTCGGTGCAAAGCTCTGAAGAGCAAGACAAAGAGCAAGCAGGATCAGTGACAGTGGGTGCAAATGTGCCGGGGGATACTGGCGCAGAAGAAAATGATGCTGGCTCTTCGGCGGTAAATTCAACTGAAACAGAAACTATAAATTACGGTGTATCAAAGACAGAAACCACCACAATATACCATGTGGGGGTCATCAAGCGTTTATCAATTGCTGTTAATGTTGACGGGATCACTGGTGTTGATGAGCAAGGCAACCAAACTTGGGTTCCAAGATCTGCTGACGAAATGCAAAGCATTGAAAACCTAATCAAATCTGCTGTTGGTTTTGACGTAGCTCGAAACGATAGTTTGCAGGTAACAAATATCCGGTTTGTCAAGCCTGCCCCTTTGCTGATCGATGTAGAGGCGGCAAAACCCGGTTTTACCAAAGACGATATTATGCGCCTTATCGAGATCGGGATTTTGGCTCTGGTTTCTGTGGTGATGATCTTATTCCTTGGTCGCCCATTGATTACGGCTCTGGTTTCCGGCGGCGGTGGCGCGTCAATGGTTGGTGGTGCCCCATCTCTGGCAATCGCTGGTGGTTCTGCCGGCGAGATGCCGCAACTTGGCAATGGACAAGCTGGCTCTACTGGGCAAATGGCATTGCCGGCACCTGATGGTGCCCAGCAAATTGCCGATCAAGGTTTGGACATCAGTAAAATTGATGGGCAGGTAAAAGCTTCTTCAATCAAGAAGGTAGCTGGAATTGTCGATAGTCATCCGGAAGAATCAGTTTCCATTCTTCGTAACTGGCTGCACGAGTCATAATCATGGTACGGGCAAAAGCAGCAAAAACAATAATTGATGATGTGGCCAAGATCGGTGGCGCAGAAAAGGCCGCGATTATCTTGTTGGCATTGGGTGAAGAAAACCACAAGCTTTGGCAAATGATGGACGATGAGGAGATCAAAGAGGTCTCGCAGGCAATGTCCAATTTAGGCTCGGTAACCGCCGCAGCTGTCGAGAAGTTGATTGTTGATTTTGTTGGGCAGATGTCATCAACCGGTTCGTTGATGGGTTCGTTTGACGCCACACAACGGCTTTTAAACTCGTTCCTGCCGGACGATAAAGTTGACTCGGTTATGGAAGAAATCCGTGGCCCTGCGGGTCGTACCATTTGGGACAAGCTTGGTAACGTCAATGAAGCTGTATTAGCAAATTATCTTAAAAACGAGTACCCGCAAACAGTGGCAGTGGTGCTGTCAAAAGTTAAGTCCGATCATGCGGCACAAGTGCTTAGCGCTTTACCAGAAGATTTTTCTTTGGAAGTGGTAATGCGCATGTTGCGTATGGAACCGGTACAGCGCGATATACTGGCAGAAATTGAATCAACTTTGCGCAAAGAATTCATGTCCAATTTGGCCAGAACCAATAAGCGCGATAGCCACGAGATAATGGCTGATATTTTCAACAATTTTGATCGCCAGACAGAAAATCGTTTTCTAGCCTCTTTGGAAGAAAGAAACCGTGACGCTTCTGAGCGTATTCGTTCGCTGATGTTTGTGTTTGAAGATTTGCAGAAACTCGATCCCGGTGGAGTGCAGACATTGTTACGTGCTGTTGATAAGGACAAGCTCGGGTTGGCCATGAAAGGTGCATCCGAGGCTTTACGTAATTTGTTTTTCTCCAATATGTCCGAGCGCGCATCAAAGATCATGCTCGACGACATGGATGCGATGGGGCCTGTGCGCCTTAAGGATGTAGAAACAGCACAACAGTCTATGGTCAACATGGCCAAAGACTTGGCAGCCAAAGGTGAAATATTACTCGCAGATGGCGGCTCTGATGATGAGTTGATATATTGATCATGAGTAAAACAGCCCCGCAAAAATTTAATTTCAGTCGAAGCTTTGAAAGTGATGGTACAGTCAATGACGGTGCTGGTAATTGGCGCAGCACTATACCGCGTGAAGAAGTTGAAGTCTTAAAAGCCAAAGAATTTGATCGTGGCCGCGATAGCGAGATGGTTCAAATAGAGCAGTCAACACAAACAATCATCAAGAATATCGACATGCAGCTTGTGAGGATATTGACGCAATTTTCTGAGATGGCGGACAAGAATCGCAAAGATGCTGCACTTTTGGCTCAAGCTATTGCCGGGAAGATTGCTGGTGCAGCTTTGGATAACTTTGAAGTCGAGCATGTCAGCACACTAATCAAACAAACACTTTTGGATTTAAAGAATAGCCCGAGGGTCAAGATAACAGTAACTGAAAAAATTGCCGGTGCATTGACCGAGCGATTAGAAACTTTGAGTGAAGAGTCAGAGTTCTTAGGGGCAGTGGTTGTCGAGATTGACAAGGAGGCTGTTACCGGATCGGTCAATTTGGATTGGGGAGAGGGGGCAGTTTCTTTTGACCCTGTGGAAATAGAAGCTCGCATTAAGCAAGAAATCGCAAACTGGCTGTCAGCAGAAGAGACCTCTGCACCATCGGCGCAAATCTAGGAAGAAGGTAGTAATTATGGCAGACAACGAAAAAGATCTGGAGCTGACCGAGTTTGATCAGCAATCGGAAAATACTCCAGATATAGAGCAAAACACAGCCAATCTGGCTCCGCCGCCGGCAAGTGTCGATGATTCCGAAACTAAAATTGCTGCAGATTTGCAGCCTGTATTTGATATACCGGTGAATATTTCAGCCGTCTTGGGTAAGACACAACTTGATGTAAATCAGTTGTTAAAATTGTCGCCAGGTTCGGTGCTGGAGCTTGACCGTAAAGTTGGCGAGGCGATTGATATTTATGTCAATAGCCGTTTGGTGGCACGTGGCGAGGTGGTCATCATTGATGAGCGGTTGGGGGTGACAATGACAGAGATCATCAAAGAAGAAGATCATGGTCATTGAGCTTAAGCAAATAAGGAGTAAATTATGCGGGTATTGATAGTTGGAAGTTTAAGCGGGCAACTTACCGAGGCAACGAAAATTGCAATGGAAAATGGTGCCAAAGTGGTGCAGGTCGATACAGCGACAGCAGCCTTGGGTACTTTGAGAAATGGCCAAGGTGCTGATATGTTATTGGTCGAGGTGTCTATTGATATTTCACAATTGTCCAAAGCCTTGAAAGCAGAACGCATTTTTGTACCGATTGTTGCATGTGGTATATCTGCGACACCTGATGAGGCTGCGGCTTCTATTCGTGCTGGAGCTCGTGAATATATACCTTTGCCCCCTGATGCAGAACTAATTGCTGCGGTATTAGCCGCTGTTGCCGATGATGATAATTCATTATTGGCACGAGATCCGGCGATGCGCACAGTTGTTGCGTTT
Source organism: Robiginitomaculum sp. (assembly GCA_016763315.1). Taxonomy (GTDB): domain Bacteria; phylum Pseudomonadota; class Alphaproteobacteria; order Caulobacterales; family Maricaulaceae; genus Robiginitomaculum_B. The sequence continues at coordinate 13,834 of JAESTZ010000036.1, read as the reverse complement.
GCTGACCAGGTTGCGCCTTCGAATGCTTCAATTCTGATCACTGGCGAAAGTGGTACCGGCAAAGAGGTGATGGCTCGTTATGTTCATTCCAAGTCTAAACGAGCGGGCAAAGCATTCATTTCGGTTAATTGTGCTGCCATTCCTGATAATTTGCTAGAGTCAGAATTATTTGGTCATGAAAAAGGTGCTTTTACAGGTGCTGTAGCTCGCCGGATCGGCAAGTTTGAAGAAGCCAGCGGTGGCACATTATTGCTTGACGAGATTTCCGAAATGGACAGTCGGTTGCAAGCCAAACTGCTTAGAGCAATTCAAGAGCGCGAGATAGACAGGGTTGGCGGATCAAAGCCGGTTAAAGTTGATATACGTATTCTTGCTACTTCTAACCGTGATTTAGCGGCAGATGTTAGTGATGGAAGTTTTAGAGAAGATCTGTTATTTCGCTTGAATGTGGTTAATTTGAAATTGCCTCCTTTACGTGATCGTCCAGCGGATATGATCCCGTTGTCTGAGCATTTCATAACCAAGTATTCGGCGGCTAATGGCGTTTCTGCGCGGCCATTATCAGAAGCAGCCAGGCATTGTATCTTGAACCGTGAATGGACAGGCAATGTGCGAGAGTTAGAGAACGCCATGCATCGGGCTGTATTGCTGGCTACTAGTGATGTAATTGATGCCGAAGCGTTGCGGGCTCCTGATGGATCGAAGTTTTCCGACCCGGTTAATTCTGCTGGATCGATAAACACCAATGGCTCAGCTCCCATGGCCTCGATCATGCCGCAAGTGGGGCAAACTGTAGCCTTAGTAGAGCAGGGTTTGATTCTGGACACGCTGGAGCATTGCTTGGGTAACCGTACTCATGCTGCTAATATTTTGGGTATTTCCATTCGTACTTTGCGTAATAAATTGAAGCTATATGCCCAAAGCGGGGTCGAGGTTCCATTACCTGGCGATGCAAGGCATTTGGGTGCAGCTTGAAAGTAGCTTAAATTAATGGCTGAGTCGTTAGGTAAACCGAAATCCGGAGCAAAGAGTAAGCAAGTCGGCTTGTCTTGGCGCTCAGTTATGCGCAGCGATGTAGCATTTGCCATTGGTATTTTGAGCATATTGATGATGCTGATATTACCAATGCCGAAATGGTTGCTCGATATTGCGCTTGCTTTGTCGATATCGTTTTCGGTTCTGGTTTTAATGACGGCACTGTTTATCAAGAAGCCATTAGAGTTCAGCGCGTTTCCAACTGTTTTGCTGATCGCAACAATGTTGCGTCTTGGGCTTAATTTAGCCTCGACCAGATTGATACTTTCCGACGGAGCTAGTGGCGTTGATGCCGCTGGTGCAGTTATTCAGGCCTTTGGCGCATTGATCACCCAAGGCAATTATGTCATCGGTATTATCGTTTTTATTATTCTAGTGATCGTTAATTTCATCGTTATTACAAAGGGTTCTGGCCGAATTGCCGAGGTTGCAGCTAGGTTTTCATTAGATGCAATGCCGGGCAAGCAAATGGCCATTGATGCTGATCTGTCGGCAGGCCTGATGAATGAAGACGAAGCGCGCCAGAAACGCTCTGACCTCGAAGCAGAGTCTAATTTCTTCGGAGCCATGGACGGTGCTTCAAAGTTTGTCCGTGGTGACGCGATGGCTGGATTGTTGATAACTGCGATCAACATTATCGGTGGTATGATCATTGGTGTTGGCCAGCAAGGAATGGCCTTTGGTGATGCCGCTTCGAATTATACCATGTTAACTATCGGTGATGGCCTAGTTAGTCAGATACCGGCCTTGGTCATCTCCATTGCTGCGGGCCTTTTGGTCTCCAAAGCGGGGGTAAGTGGCGCCACTGATGAGGCCTTGGTTGGTCAGTTGTCCGGATACCCGCAAGGATTGGCGTTAGTTAGTGCTATCGGCGTAATAGCTGCCTTGGTTCCGGGCATGCCATTTGTTCCATTTGCTTTGATGGCGGTGGCTTCGGGTTCGGCCTCATGGTTTGTTTACCAACGAATGCAACGGGATAAACAAGAAGTTCAAGATAAGGTTGAAGAAAAGGAAACTGCCGAGGAGCAAGGCGAGGCGCCAATAACCGATTCATTACATATTGACGAACTAAAGATTGAGCTGGGGTATGAATTGCTGGCCTTGATCAATGAAATGGATGGGCGCAAGCTAACCGATCAGATTAAAGCTTTGCGCCGCCAAGTGGCCTTGGAAATGGGCTTTGTTACTCCGCCGGTCAGAATACTGGATAATTTACAGCTAGAGGCCGATGAATACACTATCAGGGTCAAGGAAATGGACGCTGGCAAGGGTAATTTGAAATTGCACCATTTATTGGTAATGGATCCAGCCGGTAATCAAGTGGATCTGCCCGGAACCCATGTAAAAGAACCAACCTTTGGTTTGCCGGCTACTTGGATAGAGGACTCTTTACGTGAAGAAGCGGTATTTCGCGGGTTAACTGTGGTTGATCCGCCTACGGTTTTGGCAACCCATTTGACGGAAATCTTGCGTGATAATATGCCGGAATTGCTCTCATTTGCCGAAACCGACAAATTGCTTGATGGGGTTAGCAAGGAAGTCCGCAAGCTGGTTGATGATATTTGCCCAAGCCAGATCAGCCGTTCCGGTATTCAGCATGTGCTGCAAAATTTGCTGCGTGAGCGTGTTTCGATCCGCGACCTGCCAACAATTCTTGAAGGTATTGCCGAAGCATCAGCCACTACCAAGAACCCGGGAGCAATTACCGAGCATGTTCGCACTCGTCTGGCGCGGCAATTATGCCATGCGGCGCAAACTCCTGACGGGGTGTTTCCAATATTGACATTATCTCCGGTTTGGGAACAGGCCTTTGCCGAAAGCTTGATCGGCGAGGGAGACGAGCGGCAATTAGCCTTACCACCTTCCAAGCTGCACGAGTTTGTAAATGCTGTACGTATTGCATTTGACGAGGCAGGTAAAAGCGGTATCACACCGGTATTGTTAACCTCGCCGGCAATTCGTCCCTATGTGCGCTCGATCATTGAGCGTTTTCGCGGACAGACAACATTGATGTCACAAAACGAAGTTCATCCGGCAGCTCGCTTAAAAGTCTTCGGACAGGTTTAGGTTTTTTACAGATGCCGGAAAACAATCATTCTGGTTTGCAAATTTTGGCTTCAATAAAAAAACCTATCAGCGGTTGACCATTTCAATCATTACCCTTGCAACACTTATAAAACTGGATCACCCGAACAAGTCGGGTGATGATAGAGGCGAGGTTAGTTAATTATTCTGCCAGATGTGGTTCTTCAACCCAGCCTTCTTGCTGTTGCTAGGTGGCTGGGGGAGAGGTTTAGGAACTGCAATGGCGGGTAATTTTGATCATAGTACTTAGGCGGCATCAATATTGCTTATATCCAACTGGATTGTTTCGTTTTGGGACGGGGTTAGTATGGAATTTGTCGGTAGTTTTGTAGATATGGCTTTTGGGCCGGGTGATGGCGCGGTGTTTGTGGTAGTTAGCGTATTTATTGGTCTGGCTACGGGGCGTTTTTCTTCGCTGTGGTTGGCGGTATTGTTTGCCGCAGCTATTGATGTTTCCACTATTGGTATGCTTGAGTTGGCAGAAGGCGGCAGTTTTGAAACTTTGAATTCACAAGTTCTAGACCGTATTGCAGAAAATAATGGTTCGGGGATTTTATTGCGTAGTATTGGTTATTTCGGAGCTATTACTTCAATAGTAGTTTTGAAGAAAAGCTTGGGTGGTCAGTAACAACCCTTTTGCCATGGCGGTTAATTCAAAAAATTAGAATTTCTTGCAATAGCGGATATTGTTATTTATTCGGATCGCTTTAGGATCGGGTAATTCTGAAGGAATTACCATATGACCTATCAAGCTGCTGTTCGTGATATTTTGTTCACTTTGGAACACATTGCCGATGTTTATGATTTACAAGGAACTGGTGCATTTCCGGATCTTTCTGCCGATTTAGTGCAAGCGATCATTGAAGAAGCCGGTAAGTTCACTACCAAAGAGCTGGCTAGTTTAAATCGCGCTGGGGATCAGCATGGTTCGACTTTGCTAGACGGAGTTGTGACGACTGCTCCGGGTTTTAAAGCTGCATATAGCAAATTTGTTGAAGGTGGCTGGCAAGGGCTATCATTTCCGCAAGACGATGGCGGAATGGGACTTCCCGGCGTGTTGGGAGTAGCATTTATGGAAATGCTACAAGCGGCAAATATGGCGTTTGGTCTGGGGCCAATGCTGACAATGGGGGCGATAGAGGTTCTGATACAGGCCGGAACCGAAGAGCAGAAACAAACTTGGCTACCCAAACTAATTACCGGCGAATGGTCGGCCAGTATGAATTTAACCGAACCAGCAGCCGGCTCCGATGTTGGGGCGTTAAGCACCAGTGCCAAGCCTTTATCTGATGGCTCGTTCTTGTTGGCAGGGCAAAAAATATTTATTACTTGGGGGGAACATGATTGTGTAGAAAATATCATTCACCTTGTCTTAGCCAGAACCGAGGATGCACCGGCTGGAACCAAAGGCTTATCATTATTTTTGGTGCCAAAATTTCTAGAAGACAATGATGGTAATTTTACAATTCGCAATGATGTGTTTGCCATTGGCCTTGAGCACAAAATGGGTATTCATGGTTCTCCGACCTGCGTTATGGAATATGGCGCAAATACTGGTGCCAAGGGCTGGCTAATCGGCAAAGAAATGGCCGGAATGGCAATGATGTTCATTATGATGAATTCGGCGCGTTTGAATGTCGGTGCGCAAGGCGTTGGTATTGCCGAGCGGGCTTGGCAGCAGGCTTATAATTATGCAATTGATCGCAAACAGGGACGGGCAATTGGCTTGGAGCAATATCCGGCAGCAATTATCCATCACCCTGATGTGCGCCGGATGCTGCTCATTGGCAAAGCAAAAATTGCCGCTGCCAGAGCCATTACCTATGCTTGTGGATTTGCTGCAGATCAGGCTGCTCATCACCCGGATGCCACAGTACTAGAGCAAGCAAAACGTAGAGAAGATTTATTGACTCCATTGGCCAAATCCTATGGCTCGGATATTGGTTGTGAAGTTTCGTCGAGCGCTTTGCAAGTTCATGGCGGCATGGGCTATATCGAAGAAACTGGTGCGGCTCAGCATTTTCGCGATGCCCGCATCACCCCGATTTATGAAGGCACCAATGCAATTCAGGCAATAGATCTGGTGGGCAGAAAATTATCTATGGCTGGCGGCTTATTGTTTGTGGAAATGTTTGTCGACATAAAGGCATGTGTTGATGATTGTGCTTCTGCTGCCGATAAACGTCTGCAAACAATAGCCGAGCAATTATCATTGGCTGCAGACAGTTTGCAATTTGCGGTCAACTATTTGTCTGATCCAAAGTGTTCTCAAGCTGATCGGCTTAGTGGTGCAACGGCCTTTCAGACAATGAGTGCGCAAACTATTGGCGGGTTCTATCTGGCTAAAGGAGCATTGGCCGCAGTTAAATTATTAGATGAACAGGGGCAGGACGAGAAATATTTAACCGGGCGTATTGATCTGGCTTTGGTGTTTGCCAAATCTGTTTTAGGTACGGTTCCTGCTGGAATTTCCGAGGTCACAATTACTGCAGATACAATATTTGCATTGGATATTGAGGGGCTTGCGCCATGAGTTTTTATAATAAACATATTATGCCGAAATTTGTTAATTTGGCTTGCGGCACCGGGCAAATGAAAAAAGTGCGTTCCAAAACCATACCGCTGGCCAAAGGCGATGTGTTGGAAATAGGCTTTGGCTCTGGCCATAATTTACCATTTTATCAGGCCTCGCAAATAAAGCGGTTTACTGCCATTGATCCAGACCAGCAAATGCGAAAACTGGCGGCTGAGAGACTGAAAAATGCTCAGTTTGATTGTGAAATATTGGGCTTGGAGGCCGAGGCAATACCTATGGATGAGAACTCTATAGATACGGTAGTGGTTACTTTTTCCCTTTGCACAATCCCTGATGCAAACCGGGCGTTGGCTGAAATGCGCCGGGTAATTAAACCGGGTGGAACTTTGATTTTTGCCGAACATGGATTAGCTCCGGATATCGGTGTCGCGAAATGGCAAAGGCGCATTGAACCAATATGGAAACCATTGGGTGGTGGCTGTCATTTAACCCGTAAACCGGTTGAGATGATCGCCAAGTCCGGCTTTGTTGTCGAAAATGTTACAGCAGATTATTTGCCAAAAGCTCCGAAGTTTGCCGGTTATGTAAGTTATGGAACGGCAAAGCCGGTGTAAAACCGTTGTAATCTGTTACTGGCTGAATTTCCCGCTAACATATAGGTTAGTAACAGGTAGTGGGGTTGGGAAAATTAAGTGCTAGAGCCAAATGGAACGATTTCAGACAGCGACGATGCAAATGATACCCGCCAACCGGTTGGTTTTGTTAAAGAAGTTGCAAGCTGGGTAAAGTTTTTAGCTAGCGTTGTTGTCACTTTTTTGGTTTTTACTACTTTTGCATTTGTAGTGTTTTTTATTCCCTCGGAAAGCATGCAGCCAGGTCTGCAAGTTGGTGATCGGTTTGTTGTTGCCAAATGGGTCTATGGCTGGTCACGAGAATCCCTGCCAGTGGGATTGGGACGTATTTTACCCAGCTCAGAGGGTAGGGTGTTTTTTCGCGCTCCGAAACATGGCGATGTTGTGGTGTTTGCCAACCCGAAAAATGGCAAGGTAACGATAAAACGGGTTATCGGTCTTCCCGGCGATACTGTTGAAACCCGTGGTGGGCGGTTATATCTAAATGGCGAACAAGTGCAGCGCACGTTTTTAGGAATTGTTCGTTATCGTGACCGGTTCGGGACTTTGCGAACAGCGCAAAGTTATTCGGAAAAGATCGGTACTGATCGCAAGCGTAGCCACCGGATATTCGAGTTCTCCGACGAACATTCTGCCGGCAATTGGTCACCGGATCGTGCGGGGCCATTCTTAGTCAAGCAAGGCCATGTGTTTGTTATGGGCGACAATCGCGATATGTCTTTGGACAGTCGTGCCCCTGACGGCCCCGGGCAAATTCCAATGGAGAATTTAATTGGCAAAGCGGAAATGGTGTTGTTTACTTTCGCCCATTGTAAACCGAAGGACGGTTTGGATTGCCCGCCATCAAGGTTATGGCGTTTGATGTAAGGAAAAAACATGGCAGGCGCATTACAAGGAAAAACAGTTTTCATTACCGGTGCTAGCCGTGGTATTGGTTTGGCCATTGGGCTAGAATGCGCCAAGGCTGGTGCCAATATTGTAATTGCTGCCAAATCTGCCGAACCACATCCGGCATTGCCCGGAACAATATATACAGCCGCCAGCGAGATAGAAGCGTTAGGGGTAAAGGCTCTGCCGCTGGTTTGTGATATCCGCTTTGAAGATCAGGTTGAAGATGCGGTGCAAAAGGCTGTAGATCGTTTTGGTGGCATTGATATTCTTGTGAATAATGCCTCGGCCATTTTCCCAAGAGGTGTTTTGGACACGCCGATGAAACGCTTTGACCTCATGCATCAGGTAAACACCAGAGGCACATATCTGGTGTCGCAAAAATGCTTGCCGCATTTGCTTAAAGCGTCAAATCCGCATGTATTGAATTTATCTCCGCCATTGGACATGGCGCAAAAATGGTTTGCGCCACATACGGCATATTCCATGGCTAAATTTGGCATGAGTCTTTGTGTGTTAGGAATGGCAGGCGAGTTTGCGGATCAAGGCGTGGCGTTTAATGCTTTGTGGCCGAGAACAGCGATTGCTACTGCGGCAATTGCCAATATTTTAGCCGGCGAAGAAGGCATGAAAATGTGTCGTACTACCCAGATACTGGCCGATGCTGCATTGTTGATTTTTAAGAAAAACTCACGGGAATTTACCGGTAATTTCTTGATTGACGACACGTTTTTGTATTCGCAAGGTATTACTGATTTTGACCAATACAAGATGGATCAGGATCAGCAATTATTACCGGATTTCTTTGTGCCGGATGATGGTTACCCGTCTCCACCCGGAGTTGAGGTAATGGACATTCCACTTGGTAGCTAGTTTTGAAAACTACTCTCTATACGCACGAAGATTTTTTTGAGCATCGGCCGCCTGCCGGCCATGCAGAAAAGCCGGAACGATTGCGGGCAGTGTTAAGTGCGCTTGATACGCCTGAATTTTCAAAACTAATCCATAAACAAGCGCCTTGTGCCAAGCGCAAGGACTTATTGCTTGTTCATGGTCGCGATTATGTAGATGAAATATTGAGCTCAGATGTCAAAGCCGACGAGATAATCGCGCTGGACAATGATACCTATTTGTCTGTTGGCTCGGTAAGGGCTGCATTGCGTGGAGCTGGCGCGGCGATGATGGCGGTTGATGATGTTATGGCTGGCAGGACTGAGGCTGCCTTTTGCGCCAGCCGACCACCGGGGCATCATTCCCGCCCTAATGCAGCAATGGGTTTTTGTTTGTTTGGCAATATTGCTTTGGCCGCCAAATATGCAATGCAGAAATATGGACTAACCAAAGTCGCCATTATTGATTTCGATGTTCATCATGGAAATGGCACTCAGGAAATGCTGTGGGATGTGCCAGGGTCGTTGTTTGTCTCTTTGCATCAAGAGGATCATTACCCGGGAACCGGACGTGTTGATGAAACCGGCGGTAAAGGCGAGGTTATTAATCTTCCAATGCCCGGCGGAACCAGCGCCAAGCAATGGATGCAGGTGTTCACCGAACAGGCAGTTTCGCAAATAGAACAGCACCAGCCAGAGTTTATTTTTGTTTCAGCAGGTTTTGATGCCCATATTGATGACCCTTTGGGCGGGTTTGAACTGTCTGATGAAGACTTTTGGAAGATCGGATCAATATTGGGTGAATTGGCACGGGACAAAAGTAATTCGCGGCTTGTATCTGTGCTTGAGGGCGGTTACGACTTGCCGGCATTGGGACGTTCGGTATCTAAATTTGTTGGTGCGTTGCTAGATTAGCTTTATAAGCATAATAGGTTTAAGAGGGAATCAACGATAAATGCCGGGTAATAAGAAAGCACGAACTTCCTCTTTGGAAGCCAAGCCCGGCAGGCTGGTTCTTGCGCGTCATGGCCGTCCGGCATTGGATCGTTCAAAATGGATCAGTGCCAAAGGGTATTATCATTGGTGGCAGGACTATGAAACAGGTGGGCTTGATCCATCTTCAAAGCCGCCGCAAAACTTGATTGATATTGCCAATTCTTCGAATAAGATTTTATCTAGTATTCGTCCAAGAGCCGTAGAAACGGCATTGGCATTGGTGGACGAAGCGCGGATAGTTCAAAATGAAGTTTTTGTAGAGGCTGCTCTGCCGTCTCCGCCATTTCCTTTGATCCGGCTTTTGCCTTCAATATGGGATATATTTTCGCGCGCTTTGTGGTGGTTTGGCATGTCCAGAGGTGAAGAAAGCAAATCTCAGGCAGAAACCAGAGTCTTTGCTGCTGTTGATGTCCTAGAGGAGGCTGCTACTGATGGAAACGATGTTTTACTTTGTGCTCATGGCTGGTTTAACCGGATGATGCGACCGGTTTTGCAGGGGCGTGGCTGGGATTGTATTTATGATGGCCGGGATAATTATTGGTCATTTAGGATTTATGAAAAACGTTGATCCTGAAAAGTTCATGCCCTAGGCAATCGGCTATTAGGTAGTTAGACTGGCAAGACAAACTAATAAATGGAGACTGAGTGTGGCTGAGGAACAATCTATATCGGCAATGAGTTTTGAAACTGCCTTGGCCGAATTGGAAAAAATAGTCAGTAAATTAGAGGGCGGCGAGGTTGCTTTGGAGAAATCAATTTCGCTTTATGAACGTGGTGACGCATTGCGCGAACACTGCTCGGCAAAACTAAAAGAAGCTAAATTAAAAGTAGAAAAAATAGTTGTGGGCACGGACAGTCGTTTAACAACAGAACCCGCTGAGCTGGAATAATTTTGATGCAACCGGATATTACTTTCTCTGAACGCCTTGAGGCTATTGGTGATAAGGTGACGTTATCACTTGATGGTTTGATACCGCGTGTGACCGGTCCGGAAAGCGACTTGCTTTCTGCTATGCGTTATTCCGCTTTGGGCGGGGGCAAGCGTTTGCGGCCATTGTTTGTAATAGAGGGCGGGGCGTTATTTGATTTACCGGCAAAAGCTATGATCAGAGTAGCTGCCGCAGTGGAGTGTATTCACACCTATTCTTTGATTCATGATGACCTGCCATGTATGGATGATGATGATTTGCGCCGAGGTCAACCGACGGTTCACAAGGCATATTCCGAAGAAATTGCCGTATTGGCGGGTGACGCTTTACATGCTTTGGCCTTTGAAATTCTAGCTGATGAGGAAACCCATTCGCAACCAAAAGTAAGAGTGGAGCTTATATCATTACTGGCGAAGGCAATAGGTGCGCGGGGAATGGTTGGTGGTCAGGCAATGGACATGACGGCCAGCGGCACGCAGATGGAAATGGCTTTAATCGCCAGAATGCAGCGAATGAAAACCGGCGCTTTGATCCAGTACTCGATCGGCGCCGGAGCAATTATGGCCGGGGCTTCTGATGAAGCCAAAAGTGCGCTGTCCGGTTTTTCCAATGACCTTGGTTTGGTGTTTCAAATAACCGATGACCTGCTTGATGCTTGCGGTGAAAGTGATGAAACCGGCAAGGCTGTTGGTAAGGACGCAAAACAGGGAAAGGCCAGCTTTATTGATGAACTTGGTATTGATGGTGCGCGCCGCAGGGCAAAATTGCTGGCGGAACAGGCAAAGCAACATTTAGATATATTTGGCTCCTCTGCCTTAATTTTGCGCCAGTCTGTAGACTTTGTGATAAATCGCAGCCGATAAAGCTGAAAGCAGGAACTATGCCTATTAAAACTCCACTTTTGGATACAGTCCAATTTCCAGCAGATACCCGCAATTTTAATATTGGCGAGTTGCGGCAATTAGCCGATGAATTAAGAGCCGAAACAGTTGATGCAGTTTCTGTTACCGGTGGCCATTTGGGGGCTGGTCTTGGTGTGGTCGAATTAACGGTGGCCTTGCACCATGTGTTTAATACGCCAGATGACAAATTGATCTGGGACGTTAGTCATCAAACCTACCCACACAAAATACTTACCGGTAGACGCGATCGTATTCGCACTTTGCGCCAAGGCGGTGGTTTATCCGGTTTCACCAAACGAAGCGAAAGTAAATACGATCCGTTTGGTGCGGCGCATGCTGGAACCAGCATATCTGCGGCCATGGGCATGGTGGCTGCGAGGGATCTAAAGGGCGGTAAAGAAAACGTAATTGCTGTGATCGGCGATGGTTCCATGACTTCTGGCATGGCTTATGAAGCGATGAATAATGCCTCTGATAAACGCCTCATCGTGATCTTGAATGATAATGATATGTCAATCGCCCCGCCGGTTGGTGCGTTATCGGCGCATCTGGCTAAACTGGTATCAGGCCAAGGTTATCGCACGGTTCGTAAACTGGCCAAAGACATGGTTAGCCACATGCCGTATCCGTTAAAAGAAGCCGCGCGAAAAACCGAAGAATATGCCAGAGGCATGGCCGCAGGCGGTACTTTGTTCGAGGAGTTGGGGTTTTATTATGTCGGGCCGATTGATGGCCATAATCTTGATCATCTGGTTAGTATATTATCCAATGTCCGCGATCTAAAAGACGGGCCGATCCTGATCCATGTGGTGACAAAAAAGGGTAAGGGCTATAAACCAGCCGAAGCGGCATCGGACAAATATCACGGGGTTTCCAAGTTTAACGTGGTCACTGGCGAGCAACAAAAATCTGCATCCGGGCCGCCTAGTTATACAAAAGTTTATGCTAATGCTTTGATTGCCGAAGCCAAATCGGATGACAAGATTGTCGCAATTACTGCCGCTATGCCCGGCGGCACTGGATTGGATTTATTTGGCGATGAATTTCCGGAGCGTACATTTGATGTAGGAATTGCCGAACAACACGGCGTTACCTTTGCTGCTGGTTTGGCTACCGAGGGCATGAAGCCATTTTGCACGATTTATTCGACATTCCTGCAACGTGGCTATGATCAAGTGGTGCATGACGTGGCCTTGCAAAACTTACCGGTTCGTTTTGCCATGGACAGAGCCGGTCTTGTGGGTGCTGATGGTCCGACCCATGCCGGAGCATTTGATATTGGTTATATGGGTGCTTTGCCAAACATGGTGGTCATGGCCGCCGGCGATGAGGTTGAACTTACCCGCATGGTGGCAACTTCTGCTGCCTATGATGACGGGCCAATTGCATTTCGTTATCCGCGTGGAAATGGCACTGGAATAGAAATACCGGCACAAGCAAAATTGCTTGAGATCGGCAAGGGACGAGTATTGCGCGAGGGTAGCTCTATCGCGCTCTTGTCATTTGGTGCCAGATTATCCGAAGCGCAAAAAGCCGCCGACATGCTAGAAGCGCAAGGTCTGTCGGTAACATTGGCCGATGCCAGATTTGCCAAACCATTGGATACTGATCTGATTACTCGTTTGGCCAAAGAACACGAAGTTCTGATAACTATCGAAGAAGGTGCGATGGGCGGCTTTGGCTCGTTCACGCTGGAGTTTTTGGCCAGATCAGGGCAACTAGATAAAGGTTTGAAAATTCGCAATATGACTTTGCCGGATATATTCATTGATCAAGATAGCCCGTACCAGATGTACGAAATGGCCGGCTTAAACGCCAAACACATTGCCAAAACCGCTATAGAAGCCTTGGGGCGCGGTAATGTGGTTGAGCTGGGCGGAGTGGTTGCCTGAACAAGAGGCCGCCTAAACCTTGAGGGGACGTGCTATGAAAAACCTGCTGATCGCAATTTTTGGAGTTATTTTGCTGGCTGGGTGTTCTGACCCTGAAGAAAGAGCCAATGCCCTTTTTGTCAAAGCACAAAAAGAACTATCACAGGCACAAACTCAGGAACCGGCGCAGGCATTGAAATCTATCAAGGCAGCCCGGCGCGATCTGGATGAAATTGTCAACAAATTCCCTTCCTCCTCTTTGGCGTTAAAATTGGCCTCTGGTCAGGCTATTGGTAATGTTTCAATGGCAGGCGTGGATGAACGTCTTGTTTATGCCAAAAACGATGTTTGTTGGGTCAGTCCTTCCATTGGTTGCGTTTTAGATATGGCTCTGGCAACAGCGAAGGGTATAGAGGATGCAGACTTTCGCGCCTCAATGTTTACGATTATTGCCGAAGCACAAGTAAAAGCAGGGCAAATCAAGCAAGCCTTGGAAACGGTGACAGCTATAGAAAATGCAGACTTTCGTATCTATGCGCTTACGGTTATTGCCGAAGCCCAAGCAGAAGCCGGGCAGTTCAAGCAAGCCTTGGAAACGGTGAAGAATATAGAAGATGCTGATCGTCGTACCTATGCGTTTACGATTATTGCAAAAGCCCAAGCAGAAGCTGGAAACAATGCTGAAAGCACGGCCACATTCAAGCAAGCTCTGGAAACAGCGAAGGGTATAGAGGATGCAGGGTGGCGCGTCTTAGCGCTTGTGGCCATTGCTAAAGCCCAAGTAGAAGCTGGAGAGAATACTGGAAGCACGGCCACATTCAAGCAAGCTTTGGAAACAGCGAAGGGTATAGAAGATGCAGAATGGCGCGTCTTAGCGCTTGCGGCTATTGCCAAAGCTCAGGCAGAAGACTGGCAGTTCAAGCAAGCCTTGGAAACGGTGAAGAATATAGAAGATGCTGATCGTCGTACCTATGCGCTTACGATTATTGCCGCAGCCCAAGTAAAAGCCGGAAAAATCAAGCAAGCCTTGGAAACGGTGAAGGGTATAGAGGATGCAGGCTTTCGTATCT
>JAESTZ010000035.1 GCA_016763315.1 Robiginitomaculum sp. | reverse complement strand
TGTTTTGTCGCAATCCTTTGCCGCAAAACCGGTACCCACTTTTGCTGAGGATTGCTCTAACTTGCGGCTGTTTGACATTGTTAATACGTGATAACATCAACAAAACATGGTTTTTACCAAAGCATTGCTTTAGCAATGCGTAAAACCAATATTGTTTCCTGATGAGACTTCTGACAATCTTTCCATAGGGAAAACCTGTGAAATCGTGCAGGGTGTTTTTATTTAAGCTAAAATTTGCGAATTTTATTCAAAATACCAAATTGGACGATGTTTTGAACATAACTTTCTTTGTTATCCATCAACTTATCCAAAAACCGGCCAGAAGCATTTTCTGACCGGCTTTGAATAATACTTAATAGATCCGACAAATTTTAACCGGCAGCTCTTACACCGGCGATCTCGTCCAGTTCAGCTTGCTCGGCTTTGGCGTTGGCCTCGGCAATAGCTTTGAGGCGACGTTCTTCCATCAGCTCGAATTTCTTTAACTCGCGAAACGCATCTTCAAGCAATACCCTAAGTGCCGCAGTTTGCGCGTCAAACTCGATCATCGAGGTGCGCAAGTTCTCTTTGCGGATAATAACCGCCTGTGCGTATGAGCCATAGGCCAAATAGCCCTCTTTGGTAGCGTTGGCTGCTACTTGCTCTTCGGGAACGCTGCGCTCCAGATCGGCAGAGCGGCCTTCAAGATGCGATCTCGCATCATCAAGCATGGCCATTTGCCGTTGTAATTCTTCTACTTTAAATCTGGCTAATTTTACCAGTGATGCAAAACTTCTCATAATTATCTCCGTCACCCTTTAGCGGGTTTGTTATTATTGATAGCTAGGATTTCATCAAGCAGCGAAAAGCTGTCCTTGATGCCGGTTACTTCAAAAGCCTGCTGGCTTAAAAAATCTTCTAATGGTTGATGTATTTCGATTGCCCGATCAACATCCGGGTTTGAGCCTTTGGAATACGCACCCAAACGGATCAGTTCTTCCATATTGGCATAATCAGCCATTGCTTTACGGGCAGTTCTGATTTGTTCAATCTCGCCCTCTTCACAACAGCCGGGCATGGTACGCGATACCGACTTTAAGACATTGATCGCCGGAAAACGACCGCGCTCGGCAATACTGCGTTCCATTACTATATGGCCGTCCAATATTCCCCGCGCCGCATCTGCTATCGGCTCATTATGATCGTCCCCATCAACCAAGATGGTAAAAATTCCGGTAATTGCTCCGCCTTTGCCGTTGCGCGAGCAACCTGGGCCGGCTCTTTCAAGCAAGCGTGGTAATTCGTTAAATACACTTGGCGTATAACCTCTGGTGGTTGGTGGCTCGCCCGCGGCCAAACCAATTTCGCGTTGTGCCATGGCAAATCTAGTAACCGAATCCATCAAACAAAGTACATGCTTACCCTGATCGCGAAAATACTCGGACAAAGTCATGGTAAGTTGCGCAGCTTGTCTTCGTGCCAATGCTGGCTCATCAGATGTTGCCACCACAACAATAGCACGCTTTAGGCCTTCTTCACCCAATACATCATCGATAAACTCTTTGACCTCGCGACCTCTTTCACCAATCAACCCGATAATCGTCACATCACATTCGGCATTTCTGGCCAACATCGACATTAAAACTGATTTACCAACACCGGAACCGGCAAACACCCCAAGGCGCTGCCCTTTGCATATCTGGGTAAAGACATTTAGCGCCCGAACCCCAAGATCTATTCGTGAGCCAACCCTGTCCCGGGCATGAGCCTGTGGCGGAACACCCCGTAATGGACAGGCTTCTAGTCCTTGAGGCATTGCCCCTTTATCATCTAATGGCTCACCAAAAGCATTTACCACTCGACCAAGCCAATTTTGTGTTGGTCGCACATGGCTGGTTTCAGGGTCTATCTTAATGCGCGCTCCGGCATGAATACCTTCTAACGCACTAAACGGCATCAATAACGCCCGGTCATCACGAAAACCAATAACCTCGCAATTTACTTCACCGGATTTGGTTTTTGCTTTAGCCGAGGCACCAAGCACTAACGCATTGATCGGACCGACAGCCTCGACCAAAACGCCATTTACAGCCGACACACGCCCTTCAAAGCTGCGTGGCTCCATAGTTTCAATTTTTGCGACCAATGCCCGCATATTGGAAACTCTCCTGTTAACCAATTCAGGTGGTTCATGACCTGATTTGCGTAAATCTACCTGATCTAGGTTGCGATCACGTAAAGATCATAAATAAAATTTGTCATGAAATTGCAATTTTTGCCAAATATACATAAAACACCAAATAGGTCGGTGTTTTATGTATGTTTTATCTTTGTTTCCCAGCAACTTATCCAAAAACCGGTACCCACTTTTTGGGTCGATGGGGTATATCCTAACCAATACTTACCAAGATAGTTGAAAATTTGTTCATACGGTTCTTGTTTGTTTAACTTCTGTTAACGGGATTCACATACCGTCCAAGTCGAGTTAACTATATATGCACTCGCGACGCATAAGTGATTCGCGAGTTACTCAAGGAGGAGGGCTATATGCGGGTTTTATTGATTGAAGACGATAGCGCAGCCGCGCAATCAATCGAATTAATGTTAAAGTCAGAAGGCTTTAACATCTACACGACCGATCTTGGCGAAGAGGGTGTCGATCTAGGAAAGCTTTATGATTATGACATCATACTGCTTGACCTTGATCTACCTGATATGCCCGGCTTTGATGTGTTAAAACAATTACGGGTATCAAAAGTCGATACTCCGGTGCTAATTTTATCAGGAACAACCGATACGGACATAAAAGTCCGCGGACTTGGGTTTGGTGCTGATGACTATTTGACCAAGCCGTTTCACAAGGATGAACTGGTTGCAAGAATTCACGCAGTGGTTCGTAGATCCAAAGGTCATTCACAATCTATTATCACAACAGGCACAATTGCAGTAAACCTTGATGCTAAAACCGTCGACGTTAACAAGCAAAGAGTACACCTGACCGGTAAAGAGTACCAAATGTTGGAGCTGCTGTCTTTGCGCAAAGGAACCACTTTGACCAAAGAGATGTTCCTAAACCACCTTTATGGCGGAATGGACGAGCCAGAATTGAAAATCATTGACGTATTTATCTGTAAATTACGTAAAAAACTGGCCAATGCGACTGACGGTGATCATTATATAGAAACCGTTTGGGGTCGTGGTTATGTCTTGCGCAACCCAGAAGAAGAAGCCGCAGCATAAACCAATAAACCATTATAGAATAAAAAAAGGGCGGTATTACCGCCCTTTTTGCTATCAAAACACTAAAATTAGCCTTGTTAGACTAAGCAACTTTGGCCTGAGCTATTGCTTTACGCTTATAAAGGCCGCGTTTACCAGCAACAGGTTCAAACGCATCGGTTAACCCAAGCACGGTCTCAGCCGCACCCAAAAACAAAAAGCCGTCCGGAGCTAAACGCGATGCAATCCGGTTAAGAATATCTGTTTTGGTCTGCTGATTGAAATAAATCAGAACATTACGGCAAAACACAACATCAAAAGTGCCTAATGTTTGAAAACTGTTTAGCAAATTAAAGGTCTTAAAAGAAATGTTTTGCCGTAGTGACGGGTCAACTTGCCACAAATCACCCTGTTTTTGAAAGTATTTAACCAGCAATTGCACGGGCAATCCCCGTTGAACTTCAAATTGTGAATATAAACCAGCTTTTGCTTTCTCTATTACCTTATCTGATATATCCGAAGCTAATATATCCATTTGCACACCGCGTAACGCGCTGCGTTCTTCGCGTAAGATCATTGCCAATGAATACGGCTCCTGTCCGGCAGAAGCTGCCGCACACCAAATTCTCGCCTTAGAACCAGGACGGCGATTTTCTGCTAGATGCGGGATCACCTCAGACTTGAACAAATCAAACGGCGTTCGGTCACGAAAGAAAAAAGTTTCGTTGGTTGTCATTGCTTCGGTAACTGCCCAACTAAGTCTTTGATCATTGCCAGTTCGCATTGACTGCACCAGCTCTTCAACAGAACTCAAGCCCTCCTTGCGGGCAATCGGCCCCAACCGACTATCCAGCAAATACCCTTTTTCCGGAGACAATACATGACCGGACTTTTTAAGTAGCAAGTTTGCTAAAAATTCAAAATTTGCGCTGTTCATATTATTTCCTTTGAACAATCTGTAATATTTTTGGGCCGATTTTAGCCATTGGTAAAATTTCATGTGCCAGACCTGCTTTAGCAATAGCTCCAGGCATTCCCCAAACTACGGAACTTGCCTCGTCTTGCGCTATGACCATCGATCCTGCATCGTACATTTCCTGCGTTCCGCTCAATCCATCTTGCCCCATACCGGTCAACATTACTGCCAGTGCTGAGTTTCCATAGACACTAACTGCCGAACGAAACATTGGATTAACCGAAGGGCGGCAATAATTTTCCGGAGGTTTTTGATCAAGCCCAATAACCACACCCATGCCGGATTTTCTAACAAACATGTGATAATCACCGGGTGCCAAATATACACCTCCTGGCTTTACCGGCATGCCATCACGACCCTCAACCACCAGTTTTTTTGCTGATTTACTTAAGTGTTCAGCCAATACAGCGGTAAAGGTCTTTGGCATGTGTTGGGTAATAAATATTGGCAAATTAACTCTTGAGCCAATAATACTCATCAAATCGCGTAACGCTTGCGGTCCACCGGTGCTTGAGCCTACAAAAATCGCTTGGGGCTTTGCAAACACAGCAGGCCGCTTGGCTACTATTTGTGCAATTGGTGCCCTTGGAACGGCTCTTGCTTTAAAAACAACAGTTTGACCTAAAGCTCGTATTTTGCCGATCAGATTAATACGAAACTCTTCTGCACCTGCAAGCTTACCGGTCTCTGGCTTGGGGGTATAATCACTTGCTCCTTGTGAGAGCGCCCGTAATGTAATGTCTGCATTGCGATGTGTTAAAGTCGAAGCCATTATTACTTTTGACTTGGGAGAACCTTTTAATATCTGCGGTAATGCAGTTAAACCGTCCATTCTTGGCATCTCAATATCAAGCACTATAATGTCTGGCTTATATTGCTCTGCAAGTTTAACCCCCTGCACTCCATCAATTGCCTTGGCAATTACTTCTATACCGGGCTCAGCTCCCAACCAACGCGAAACAAGCCCACGAACCACTGCAGAATCATCAACCAGCAATACTGATATGGACTTGCCGCCGACAGATGGCCTTGAATTTGCAATTGGTGGTTTTATTTGCATTTCATTAGCGCCTATATCAACCCAACTTCAGCAAATTTTGCCGAAAGGATATCGCTATCGAACGGCTTCATAATATATTCATTAGCACCAGCTCTAAGGGCTTCGGTTATATGCCCCATATCATTTTCGGTAGTGCAGAACACAACTACAGGCTTATCTCCGCCACTTTCGTTTCTTAAAGCTTTTAAGAAGTCTATTCCATTCATTACCGGCATGTTCCAGTCTAACAAAATGGCCTCCGGCATTGCTTGTCTGCATTTATCAAGTGCTTGCTGGCCATCTTCGGCCTCGATACAGGAAAACTCCATATCTTCAAGAATTCTACAGGCAACCTTCCTAATAACTCGGCTATCGTCTACGACAAGGCAATGTTTCATTTCGTTTATCCTTATAGTCTTGTTCAAGCAGCCATCTCAGACTTGGTTTCAAAATCAAGTAGGCGTTTAATATCCAGAATGATCAGTAATTGATCTTCCAGGCGGTAAATTTCACTAGTAAATTTTTGCCATACCGGATCCATATTCATCGGTACTACCTCGGATTTTGATACAGGCAATTGTAGAACATCACCGACCCGGTCAATAATTAACCCATAGGATTCCCCATTAATTTCCACGCCTATAGCCATTAACGACTGCTGACCTTGCTCTAAAGCGGGAAGATTTAACTTTACGCGCACCTCGATTGCGGTAACTATTCGCCCACGCAAATTCAAAACGCCACGAATTTCGGGTGGCGCCAATGGAACCCGGGTAATTGCTTGCGGGTGAAAAACCTCATGGATATCCGAAACCGGAATACCGAATATTTGCTTCTCAATAAAAAAAGTCACAAATTCATTTATTTGATCTTTGTCACTTACTTTTTTGCCTGTTGCAGCAATCTGTTCGCTCATGCTGCTTCTCCTTGTAGTTGCAGTACATAATTTATTGTAGAGATCAGAGATTCTCTATCTGATTTGCGAACCACATCAGTAAAGGCAGTGGTGGCACCAATTTTCTCTAGGTCATGTTGCTCCAATGCTGACAACGCCAACCTTGGAACTGTGCTCCAACGCAAATCTTTGGACAGACGATTGGCAAAATCCACACCATTATCATCTGGCATTTCAATATCACTGACTATTATGTCAAATTCCACACCGGCCTCGTTCAATTCCCAAGCCTCACTGGTGCTTTCGATCGCAGTTACCTCATAACCAGCAGCACTAAGTAGCGGTTTCACCATATTTCTAAAAAATGCATTGTCATCAACCAGCAAAACCCGCTTGGCCGCGGCTTCCTGTGTTTCTTCGTCGGCTGCTGCCCGCTCAAACCAGTCATGGAAACCTAAAGTCAAGAAATGCCCAACATCAAGAACCTCGGTCGCTTTACCCTTTAATACCGCTGAACCTATTATTTCAGGTGCATTATCGGCCATTTCAATGTGCAATACTTCTTCAACTATATCGACAATTTCATCTACAGCTAAACCGACTGAACGGCCATTTTCAGTAAACACCAATACTGGCTGCGGAGTTTTTTCATTAAACGATGGTGCGCCACCAGCATGAATTAATGGCATTAAAGTATCCCGATATTGAACCAGATGCCGACCATTAGATATTTCTATTTTCTGAGGATCAATTTCCTCTAACCTTGTAACCAAACTTAACGGCACAGCTTTTGGCTCTTTGCCTCCAGCAAAAAACAACAACATTGCTGTTTTGCTTTCATCATCAATCGCCATATTTTCTGAACGAGAACTCGATTGTTCGATATCATTTAACGAACCGACTTGGCGGGCAATACCGTTTGGATCAACAATCATAACCACCGAGCCATCACCTAATATTGTATTGCCAGAGAATATATCTATTGATTTTAACCGGTCTGACATCGGTTTAACGACTATTTCTTCAGTATCAAAAACACTGTCTACCAAAACACCGAATCTTTGTTCACCCACTGTCATAACCACAACAAATCCAGCCGCTTTTTCTTCTTGCACAGCTGGCTCACCGGTAATTTCGGACAAATCCAGTATTGGCAGTAATTTATCACGCAGCCGTAAAACTCTCGCATTACTTATTGTCTCAATCCGATGCTCGCCAGTCAGGGTAGTACGAACCAATTCAACCACAGCTAATTGCGGTATGGCGAATTTACCGGCTCTGGTTTCAACTATCAGAGCTGAGACAATAGCCAAAGTTAGCGGTATTTTGATTTTAAAAGTAGTGCCTTGGCCATCGACGGACTTAAGATCAATAGTTCCGCCTATTTGCTCAATATTACTACGAACCACGTCCATTCCAACGCCGCGCCCAGAAATAGAAGTAACCGCAGCAGCCGTAGAAAGTCCGGCTGCAAAGATCAACCGATGGATTTGGTTGTCAGTCATTGCATCAGCTTCTGCTTGCGATATTGTGCCGTTCTTTATTGCCTTGCTGCGAATTTTTGATGTCGGTAGACCAGCGCCATCATCAGCAATTTCAATTACAATATGACCACCTTCATGATAAGCTGACAAATTGATCTGGCCGGCTTCTTGTTTGCCGGCAGCAACTCTAATATCACCAGGTTCCAAACCATGATCACAAGAATTTCGCACCATATGGGTCAACGGATCACCGATCAGCTCTAACACCTGCCTGTCCAGCTCGGTTTGCTCACCCTTCATATTCAATTGTACTTTTTTGTTTACCGCTTTGGCTGAATCACGAACAATTCTTGGTAGTTTCTTCCAAGCATTACCAATTGGCTGCATTCTGGTTTTCATAACCCCTTCTTGCAACTCAGCGGTTACACTAGACAGCCGCTGTAGCGGTAACTTTAGATCATCGCTACTGGTCTCGCGTACTGTTTGTAATAATTGATTGCGGGTGAGAACCAGCTCTGAAACCATCGCCATAAGGTCTTCTAAGCTATCCACATTGACCCGAACGGTCTGTACGATTTTAAGTGGTTCCGTTGATTTTTTAACTTCCTTTTGTTCTGCCTCTTTCTTCGCCTCTTGCTTTATTGCCTCATCGGCTTCAACAGCCAACTGCTCTAGATCAGGACCATCAGCTGCCATAAATGCAGCCTCCAGATCAGCTAATGAAACTTCCCCCGGTCGTAATTCACGATCAAGATCATCATCATAACCGACAACATCTTCTTCAATTTCAGGCTCTAGTTCCGGTTTTGGGTCAGGTTCAGAAGCAGCAACGTCTTCCATACTTCCTTCGGAAGCTGCGACAAGTTTGGAAATAATTTCTTCGTCTCCACCTTCTGGCTCTGACTGCGTTTCGGTAAGGTAGTCAAGAATTTCTTTAATTTTATCGATAGATTCGAGAATTAGCGTAACTGTATCAGGTGTCGCTATCAGAGCTTTATCGCGATACTTGCCAAGCAATGTTTCCCCGGCATGCGCTAGTGCCTCAAGCCTAGGTAAGCCCAAAAACCCGCACGTTCCCTTGATGGTATGAACAAGGCGGAAAATATTGTTTAAGGTTTCATCATCATCAGGTTGTTGCTCAAACTTGACCAGCTCAGCATCAACCACCTCCAGGCTTTCCTGAGTTTCAGCTAAAAAATCACTTAATAGATCATCCATAATTACGGACTCCCTTGAGCTTGAACATCCAGTATTGAACCGGTTCTGTCTGTATAATTAACTGTAGTGGTTAAGGGGTCACTAAAGGATATGCAATTAACGCGAATAAATTCAATTAAACTACTTTTGCGTGCAATTCATTTGCTGCATCAACTCTAGTTAATGCTATCAGTTCGATACTTTCACCATTTCCCCTTGCCTCGGCACGCCCACCAAGATCCCTAGCAATCAAACCTGTATAATACGGTTGAATGGATCGACCATCAAATCCGTTTTCTGGCTCTATTCCCTCTAAGGAATTTGCCACTATCGGCAATAACCGCGCACGATCACCCTGCGCCAATACTCGCAAACGGGATTCTGAAGCAGCTTCGACTGTAATTTCACCGCCTCTTGGTGCTGCTTCCACGCCCAACAATACCAGATTCAATAAAATTCTAGAAGCGGGTTTTGATAAACTAGCGGCAGAAACACGCCAGATAATTTTTGCTTTGGCGTTTTTAAACATTCCATCCACTAAACGCTTTAGCTCTGATGTCGGCACCTGTCCCGGAGCTGAAGTGCCAGCTCCATACGCAAGTCGAGCAAATTCCAGCTTGGCAGATGCTTGCCCTGCCGAAGTGCGTATTAGCTCCAAAGCTTCATCACGCATATCGGCTGCATCATCATCATCCAGCACATCAAGCGCCGTTCCCAAGGCACTGACGGGCGAAACCAAGTCATGACAAACACGAGCACAGAGTAGAGAGGCTAAATCAACAGCCGATAGTTCAACAGGCGAGGAAAAATTAGTCATAGCAATATCATCTTCAATAAAACAAGGTATTTAAACCAAGCTGACGGCAGAGCCTTAATTAGCCGTGAACAATCAAAAAAAATTACTGTATTAAACAAATTTTGATCAGTTTCGTATAAATTCCCAATTAAATCAATTCAACCTTAAAAGTTGAGTCACACTCAAGTCACTGATCCTACGTGGAGATTTAATGTTATGGCACTTGGATTTAGACAGGAATTAGTTACACTCCAATTCAAGAAAATAAATAAGCAAAATTAAGGTTTCCCAATAGGGTTCAAATACTCGCCTCAAATTATTGGTAGAGCCTTGGTGATTTTGTGCAGGAATAATGTTATGAGTTTCAATCGACTTCCAAAGTTTTTATATATTATCCCGTTAGTATTATTAGCTTTAGCAATCACCAATCTGGCATTCTTGCCAGATGGTAATGCCTCACAACCTCTTAGCATTACCGCCTCTACCGAAGTTCCACCTGCACCGGTGTTTACTGATTTATCTAAAATTGCGGACAAGGAGTTTCATAATTTTAGCAAAACACCGGGACAAAAACATATCTCCACCAAACTAAAAAGAGGCGGAACATTAGCTGTAGTGCTGGACAATGCAGGCATTAACAGAGTTGAAGCCGCCAATGCTATTTCAGCTATGAGCAAAGTGTTTAATCCACGAAATTTCCGAGCCGGGCAGAAACTAGAATTAATATTGGAGCCAACTGAAGAAACCGGAAAAAAAGCAGGAAGTTTACAATTAGCCGGATTATCAACCAGAACCAGTGTAGATAAAACGCTAGTCCTCAACCGTAGGTCAAATGGCGATTTTGTTGCCAGAGAATTACTCAGGGAAACTGAACTAAACCTGGTTAGGGTACAAGGAGAGATAACTTCCAGCCTGTATTTAAGCGCCTTAAATGCCGGTGCTAGTGATGCGGCAATAATAGAGTTTTCCCGCCTTTATGCTTATTCTGTAGACTTTCAGCGCGGCATACGCGCTGGTGACAGCTTTGATATGGTATTTGAAAGTTATGTCGATGAAAAAGGCAATACAGTAAAAACCGGTAACTTGTTATATGCCCGACTAATGCCTCGGAAACGAGATTTAAAATTATACCGCTATCAAACCCCTGATGGCGAAACCGGATACTATAATGAAAAAGGCGAAAGTGCTCGTCGGTTTTTAATGAAAACTCCGATTGATGGCGCACGTATCTCATCATCATTCGGCAAACGCAAACACCCGGTTCTGGGGTATGTACGAAATCATCCGGGAACAGATTTTGCTGCAGGTACAGGAACACCAATTTTTGCTGCCGGCAACGGGGTTATAGAGCGATCATCGCGGTTTGGTAGTTATGGAAATTATATCAGAATTCGCCATTCCAACGGTTTCAAAACAGCCTATGCGCATTTGTCCAAATTTGGACGCGGCATCAAAAAAGGCCGACGGGTACAGCAAGGACAGATCATTGGTTATGTCGGAGCCACAGGGCGGGTAACCGGCCCACACCTGCATTATGAAGTTTATAAAAACGGCAAGCGGGTAAACCCGATGACGGTTAGGCTTCCATCAGGCAGGAAGCTGAGAAAATCTGAACTTCCTGAGTTTTCTCTCACGGTAAAAGAAATTGACAGCTTGATAGAGAAAACACTGCCGGTAACCATAATCACGCAAAACAATATGGAAACTATTGATAAAGAAATTTAGCATTCTTCATATGCGACCAACTAACTGTACACAGCCCAGCAAAGTATAAATCAAGGCTCGATAGTTTGCGAAACAGCTCTAACCTCATCAATTAAGAGCGCGGTCTCAGGCAATTCTATTTCTGTGACTAGGTCGTATTGATCTGTTGTGATTGGCAAACCATCAATTATTGACTGATTGCCAAATAAAAATGACTGGATTTGAAAGGAACTTAGCCGACCTGAATAACCTTTCTCTGGAATGATCGCTAACTTCAACACCCCACCGTCCATTGAACCAGCAAGTTTATCAGAAGAAAATATTTCTATCCTGGTTAAACCTTGCAAGGATTGCTGTTTCCTGTTGATTCGCAAATGTCGATATATCCCAATTCTTACATTGCTGGCAGCATCGAGGAATATCCAAGCATTTTCTTCATTTGCGCCTTTGACAGATATCTCAATGTTCTGGTCTAGTTTTTCGGCCAAATCATTGGCAATCCGCCGCAACACATTCGTCATATTTGACAATGAAACAGTTGCTGGCCCAATATTACTACCCTGACCAGTGCTCCACGCAACAATACCCCGTGATCTTGGTCGCATAAATACGGTTGCACTGCCAACCCGACGTAATTTCA
Source organism: Robiginitomaculum sp. (assembly GCA_016763315.1). Lineage (GTDB taxonomy): Bacteria > Pseudomonadota > Alphaproteobacteria > Caulobacterales > Maricaulaceae > Robiginitomaculum_B. Next base: position 9,667 of record JAESTZ010000035.1, on the reverse strand, counting down.
ATACCACCATCCCCCGGTCATTCTTGTAAACAATATCACCTCTGGTGGTATGCACTGGTTTTAGAACCAGCACCTCACCACCCCGCTCATACCGAAACAATGTTATTGATCCAGAATTATCAAGAATAAACGGCGGCATACCTGCCAGTCCCTCGAACCGCTGAACGTTAAAGTTTCTTTGACGAAGCGCAAATACCTCGCGAATATTTGTACGGGTAACGTGTGATTCAGCGGTAAAATTCTCGCCAACTTCTTGGCTCTCAGGAATAGCCTGGGATATAGGCGGCATTGTCACTGCGCCATCGGCGATCGGCGTATCCACCCCTTGCTGTGACTGCGCAAGAACCACAAGAGGGAATAGTCCCACTAAAATCAAAACCGTCAAAAAGAAAGTGTAACGTCTCATAAGCATCATATATATCTAACATATTGGCAAATTTGAGGCCAAATAATATTTGAAAACTATAACTGATAAATTGCCAGCTAGATGTACCATTATAAGACAAAAAACCTCTTTTTCTTGTTAGCTTGAAAATAACTATATTTTTTAGATAGCAATTACAATAACTTAATCTAATGAATCTGGCCAAGACTTTGCAGAGTTATCGATATGAACTCAATAAGTCCCATTTCTGCATCATTTACCGCTTCACGCGATGACCGCAACAATCATAGCCCCAAAGCTAATGATAATAACCGGTCTACTTTACCAATGGTTATCAACCCGCGACCGCAAAACAATGTGCAAATACCGGCCATATATGGGCAATCGGCATTTGCTACTCACCTACTTGCCGGGCAGACGCGCAGAGGAATAAAAGCCTCGCCTGAAGATCAAAAAAGATTTTTTAATGCCTATGCTCAATCAACTGCTAAAAAGCCAGTAAGGCATTTAGTGTCCACACTAGCTTAATCAACATATCCGTCACTGGCTCCCATATCGTGCCGGGAAGAAACAATAGTCACAATAAATCCGGCCAATACGTCAAGCAGCGCCATTACTGTGATTATAAAGAATACCGATGATGCAAAAGCCCCGAAAAGCAAAAATTCCACTAAGCAAATAATGAATAAAACCAAAGACAAAGCATGGTTAGCAATAGCTTCGCGTCCAGTACTAGTGGACTTTAGCAATTCAGCAAACAACATCACCAGCGATATAAGAATTAACAAATCGCCTGAAGAAACCACCCAATATGTGCCGGAAGCCATAGGGATTTCAAATAATTTCTTGGCTAGATTATCAACTATTGACTGTGAATTAGTGGAAAAAGCACCACCACCAATGGCCATGACATTATAAATCACCACCGGAATAGAAAGTAATGGAAACATATTTATCATGTTTAACTCCCGAAAGTTGGCATAACTTGTTCACCAACCAAATAACCTCACTACTGTCTTTCATCTCGCAAAAACCCTAAAGAATAGTAATTTATCTTAAAAAAAACTAACAGTTACGTTGCCACAATTGTTTTTATAAACCACCGAAACAAAACAAACCAGCGTCAGTCCTCGGATATATCACCCGGCAATCGCGATCTGGCTTGCAACCATTTCACACCCAGCAAGTCGCGAAACGAAACCAAAAGCCTGCCAAAATTACTGTATTTTGAAGAGCCGGTTAATCTCTCCCGATGTTGCACAGGCAAAAACTCAACCTCATATCCTTCCCGCAAAACCAAAGCCGGCATATAGCGGTGCTGATGGTCAAAAAATGGCAAGCGTAAGAATACATCACGTTTAATGACTTTGATCCCGCATCCTGTATCGGTTGTACCATCGCCAAGAATTCCGCCCCTTACCCAATTAGCCAGTTTTGATGCCCAGCGTTTAGATATTGTATCTTGGCGTTTTTGTCGCACTCCACCTATCATGGCTAATCGTTTTGGAGCATCACTGCGCCGTAACCTTGCTATAAGTTTGGGGAAATCTGCAGGTACGTTTTGTCCATCACCATCAAGCAGGCATAAAACATTACCTCTGGCAAACAAGGCTCCGGTACGAATAGCCCGGCTTTGACCGGCATTGTTGGTATGACTTAAAATACGAAGTTGTGAAATTTTATTTTGTAAGTTTTGTAAAACAGCAAAACTGCCATCAGTGCTATTATCATTTACTACAATCAATTCGTAACTTTCACCATTAAGAGCCGTGACAATTTCATCAAGCAAGGTTGTAATATTACCTGCCTCGTTAAAAACCGGTACCACAATGCTAATTTCGCAAGTATCATCAAAAGAATGTCGCATAATTTAACAGCTTAATATAAATAACCAGTGTCGATATTTACAGGACAAAGATATATGTCGCAAGAAATAGAAATTGTCGAAGTAGGTCCAAGAGATGGCTTGCAAAATGAAAACACAATACTAGATACCGCAATTAAAATAGAGTTTGTAAACCGCCTCATTGATTCCGGTGTCAAACGGCTGGAAGTGGCAAGTTTCGTCCACCCCAAATTAGTTCCGGCAATGGCCGACGCAGAACAAGTAATGCGCGATCTTTCACCGCACCCAGATGTAAAATACATTGGTTTAGCCTTAAATGAGCGCGGGTTTCGTAGAGCCTTAGATGCTGGTTGTGATGAAATAAATTTTGTCATGGTAGCCAGCGAGGGATTTGGTTTGCGCAATCAAAATGCCACCCCATTGCAAACCGCTGATCTGTTTGACCGGGTGATGGTGTTAGCCAATGACGACAAAGTTCCAGTATCGGTCACAATTTCAGTGGCATTTGGTGATCCGTTTGAAGGAGAAGTGCCAACTGAAATACTCGAAATGCTTACCGCCCGAGCAGTAAGCGCCGGAGCCAGCGAAATAGCGTTAGGTGATACTATTGGCGTTGCTGATCCGTGGACAGTAGCAAAAACAATTCAACGGGTACAAGCGGTAAGCCAAGGAGTTCCGCTACGATTGCATTTTCATAACACCAGAAATACTGCATTGGCCAATATTCATGCCAGCATTGAAAATGGCGTCAGAATTATCGATGCGTCTTGTGGCGGAATTGGCGGTTGTCCATTTGCACCAGCTGCTACCGGCAATGTTCCTACCGAGGACGTAGTTTATATGTTAGAGCGCGCCGGCATTAAAACCGGTATTGACCTAAAAAAAATGATAGAGACTTCAAACTGGTTATCTAAACAGTTAGGCAAAGAATTACCCTCAATGCTACCAAAGGCTGGAATATTTTAATTACGCATCAATAGCACTAAAGCACGAGCCATAATTGCTCCCGCGATCAAAGGGCTTATCAGATAAACCAGCGTTAACTCCGGTGTTGAATTAGAGAATTTAGCAAAATACCGAATTAGCCCTTTGGATTTATGCCAATTCACCGCTAACACCCCGACACGACTGGTTGACCCAATATGGGTAACTTCTGCATCTGGTACAAATACTACCTTACCGTTTGAACTTTTTACTACGCGGCATATATCCAGATCTTCCACGTGCAAGAAATACTTTTCGTCAAACCCCCCCAGTGTTTCATAGCCTAATTTACGAAACATCATGCACGCGCCACTTATCGAATGAACCTCTATCGGCTGTTTTGGTAGAGCTTGTTTCTCCCAATGCATATTAGCAAACAGCGAAGAAAACTTCTCCAACCTGCACAAGCCTGATAATGAGACCAATGCACTCCACAAAGTAAGTTTACCACGCCGTCCGCCACGTTGTTCAGTGCCACTTTCATTAAGTAACCTTGCGCCAACAACTGACATTGCCGGCAAACGCAATAGACAAACACGTAAACGATCAACAGTATTTAAATGCAAAATTGCATCGGGGTTTAAAAACATCAATAAGTCATGCTGGCTGTTGAACGCTCCCAAATTACAAGCAGAGGCAAAACCGATATTACCATGACCATCAATCAAACGAGCTTTAACATTACCATCACAAAACCGGATCAGTCGGTTTACCGTTTTAGCGCCATTACCATTATTGACAATAATCACCTCATCAACCTGCTTAACAGCAGCCTTTAGACACTTCCACAAAGCCGGTCCGGTGTAATAAGTTACAATAACTAAAGATACTTTATTCGCCAATTCACTCACCTGTCTGGTAACTCTGTAGTCAGTTCTTCCGGAGCAGGTCCTACCAGAAAACACATTGCTGCCACCCAAGCAGCACAAGCCCAAAACCACTCCTGCCATGCGCCAAAACTTAGAAACATAAATACCAACATTGCTCCGCTGGAACCAGCTATTGCCGCACCTTGCAATCGACCAAGATTCCAACTCGATGCCACTCGTATCGCCAACATTAAAGTAGCCGCAGAGAATAACGAGACCCCCACCAGTCCGGTTTCCAGCCATAATTGCAAACCAAAATTGTGCGGGTGTAAAGATATGTTAGGAATATCAAAAGTTTTAAAACGATAAGTATCGGTAAAGGATCTAGATGCATCAAGCCCCCAGCCCAGCAGAGCTTTTTCCTCTATTCTAGCAATGACAAAGTGCCACATATCAACGCGCATTGCCCAAGAATCTGGTAAAACAGATTTATCCACCATGCCTAGTATGGTCGAGACCAGCATTGGTGCCATCATAAATGAAAATATCGCCGCTAAACCAACCAGCATTATTGTAGTGCGCGGGTAAAACCAGCCAATAGCAAATAAAACGCCAGCCACGATAATAGCCAACATTCCCGTAGACAGGCCGTATTGCCAACTAATAGCAAAAGCTAGAACACCAACCAAGGCGCCGGCGAGCTTACCGCGCCAGCCTGGAAACAGCATATTGCAAAATGCCCAGCCAACGGGAACTGCGCAAACAAGAGCGCTGATGCCTCTGGTGGAATCACGAACTTTCTCATTGATCTGTACTCCTTCTTCATACAGCAGAGAAAATACACCCAAGAATGCAATGCCAAAATACGCTAATAGAATAATTAACAAACTAATCGCTGACGCATACAATACCAGCAACCGGGCCTTGCCTCTTAATGACCAAACAGCATAGGCAAACAGACTGTATAAAATTACTCCCAACGCCATTTTCCACGCTTGATCAGATTGCGGATAAGTACTCCAACGCAATGAAAGCCATGCCCAGGCAATAAAAATTAAGAATATCGCCAATGGTAATTCCAGTGGCAGTAGTTTCTTTAACTGATGCAACGGAGGAATTGCCAATAAGCCAGCCAATGTCACCCCGAGCGCCAAACCCATAGCCCCGGCAACTATAAACAAGGCTATCAATAAAAAGCCGATGGAAATCGCCAACGGCCTGCGCCACCCTTGTTCATGAGACCAGTCGAACATGTAAATTATCCAGCCTTCAGATCAGGCGGTGTTGCGTCTTCTGACAGTTTCTCACAAGCCGATTTTACATCCATCATCACTTGGTGTTTGGCTCCAGCACCAAGAAAACGCAAAGCAACGCTTTCCTCTTCGGCTTCACGGCGACCTACCACCGCGATCACCGGTATTTTTGAAACCGAATGCTCACGGATTTTATAATTTATTTTTTCATTTCTAAGGTCAGTTTCAACACGCAGACCTGCTTTTTCCAATTGCTTGGCGACTTCAATGGCATAATCATCAACGTCCGAAGTAATTGGCGTTACAACCACTTGTACTGGTGCCAACCAAAGAGGCATATTTCCCGCATAATGTTCGATCAATATGCCTAAAAAACGCTCCATTGAGCCAAGAATTGCCCGGTGCAACATCACTGGACGGTGTTTATCACCATCGGCACCAATATAGGTAGCATCAAGACGCGCCGGTACAACATAATCCAGTTGGTAGGCTCCACACTGCCACGAACGACCAATGGCATCGGTTAAATGAAACTCCAGCTTTGGCCCATAAAAAGCTCCCTCGCCGGGAGCCATATCATATTCAAGACCGGCAGCATCTAATGCTTCAGCCAAAGCGGTTTCCGCACGATCCCACACCTCGTCAGAACCAGAACGCACTTCTGGCCTTGTGGCCAAGACATATCTTATTTTTTCAAGCCCGAAGTCCGTATAAACATCGGAAAACAACTTCAAAAACCGGACAGTTTCATCAACAATTTGCTCTTCAGTACAAAAAATATGCGCGTCATCTTGGGTAAATTGGCGAACCCGCATCAAACCATGTAATGCACCATGTGGCTCGTTTCGGTGACAACAACCAAACTCGGCCATACGGATCGGCAGATCACGATAGGATTTCTGGCCATGCTTGAATATCTGCACATGTGCCGGACAATTCATCGGCTTGATTGCCATTAAAGGGGTATCGCCGGTAATTATCGCCTCGGTTTCATCAGTAGAAGGAATTACATCAGGCACCACAAACATTGCTTCACGGAATTTATCCCAATGGCCGGATAATTCCCAAAACTTTTTATCCAGTAATTGCGGGGTTTTCACCTCTACATAGCCGTCTTTAACCTGCATTCTGCGGATATAGGCTTCTACCGCCAACCATATTTGATAACCATTGGCGTGCCAGAAAATAGAACCTTGCGCTTCATCTTGCGTATGGAACAAATCCATTTCACGGCCTAATTTACGATGATCGCGTTTTTCAGCTTCTTCTAGCTGGTGCAAGTGTAGGCGTAATTCTTTTGGGTTTCGCCATGCAGTACCATACATTCGGTGCAACATAGGATTATTGGAATTACCACGCCAATAGGCTCCGGCCAGTTTTTGTAATTTAAATGCTTTGGGGATTTTACCGGTCGAAGGCAGGTGTGGCCCTTTACACAGATCAACCCATTGTCCCTGCCGGTATAAAGTTATCTCTTCGTCTTCAGGCAAATCAGCGATCAACTCAGCCTTAAAGGTCTCGCCCATTTCCTTGAACAGCTTGATAGCGTCATCACGATTCCATACCTCGCGGACGATCGCGTCATTGCGATCAATGATCTGTGCCATTTTCTTTTCAATCGCCGCAAAATCATCGCTGGAAAAACCCTCCTCGCGGGCAAAATCATAATAAAATCCGTCGCGGATAATAGGCCCGATAGTAACTTGCGTGCCCGGAAACAGTTCTTGCACCGCTTCGGCTAATACATGAGCGCAATCATGGCGGATCAACTCCAGACCTTCCTCATCACGAATAGTGATAATCCGAAGACTGCCGCCTTGTTCAATTTCGCGAGTCAAATCAAGCAATTCGCCATCAATTTCAATTGCCAATGCTGCTTTGGCTAATGATGGAGATATATCTTTGGCTACATCAAGCCCGGATACTCCATCAGGAAATTCTCGCATCTGACCATCTGGGAATTTTAGTTTAATCATCGGATCTTTTTCATTTTTGGATTAGTTTTATTATCAAGTTCAGCGGTATTCTGTACTTCTTCTACTCCACGCTCTTCCCAAGGCCAATCACCCAATTTGTTTATTTGCCAGAATTTTCCTCTTACACCATCATTTGTCGGCACCGGATCATATCCATGCGAGCCAAATGGGTGACACCTAAGTAAACGCGAAAGGGTAAGCCAACCACCAGTCCAAGCGCCAAACCTTTTGACCGATCCAATTCCATAGGCAGAACAACTTGGCTCATGGCGGCAACGAACCCCAACAAAGGCAAATACACGCGACAAAGTTTGCTGATATATTTTCAGCAATAATATCATCAAAAATGATAATGCCTGCCCCATTACCCAACCTTGCTTCGTGCAATTTCAATAGCATCTTTTACCGCATCAAATGCCAAAGCCGCTGAAGAGTGTCGTTGCGGCAGATCAGCAATTTTCGCTAATTTTTGTAATTCATCAAACCTGCCCTTTGGCATCGGGGTCTTGTTTTGCAGCATATTCCACAGATCAACCTGAGCAGTAATGACATCATCTGCACTGGCGCCAATAACAGCCTTACCCAAAATTGCCGCCACCGCTTGTCCAAAAGCACAAGCTTTTACTGTTTGCGCAAATTCGGTAATCACACCATCAGCAAGTGATACTTCAACAGTAATTTTCGAGCCGCAAAGCCGAGCAGTTTTAGTCACCACTGCTTGCGGCGCTGTTAGATTTCCAATGTGTGAAATTCCGCCAGCCAGCTCAAGTATTGCCGTATTGTAAAGCTCGTCAATCATCAAACTTTAACCTCGTTAGTCTCGTCAACTTCGGCGCCAAATACTCCCGTCTGGCCCGTCCTCGACGATTATCTTAAGTTCATTTAACTGATCACGCAATTGATCGGCTTTTGCCCAGTCTTTGGCCTGACGCGCTTCAAAACGGGCTTTTACCAAGGCATCAATATCCGGCTCGTCTTCATTGTTCGAGCCAGCATCATCTTGGAACCAGCTTTCAGGGTCTTGTGCAAACAATCCCAACAGTTTTCCAGAGGCCAAAATTTGCCCTTTGAATTTCTGTTTGTCGGCCAAATCAGTAGCCTGATTTGCTTGCTTGAACAAAGTCGATAATTTGGCCATGGCTTGTGGTGTATTAAGATCATCGTGCAATGCCGCAATCAGGCCTGCCGGAGCCGACTCATCAGCAGCTTCAACATCGGCCAAGCGGCGCAAAGTTCCGTAAAACCGCCCCAAAACAGTGCGCGAACGGGATAATAGCTCCTCAGTCCAGCTAAGCGGTGCGCGATAATGCGCGCTTAGCAAAGCAAAACGTAATACTTCTCCCTGCCAGTCGTTTAGCAGATCATGAACCAGTTTCACATTGCCCAGACTTTTTGACATTTTTTCTTCGCCCATGTCCAAAAAGCCATTATGCAACCAAAATCTAGCCAATGGCACATTGTCATGCACGCACATGCTTTGAGCAATTTCATTTTCATGGTGTGGAAAAATTAAATCCTGACCACCGGCATGAATATCAATGGTGGTACCTAGTTTGGCTTCGATCATTGCTGAACATTCTGTATGCCAACCGGGACGACCACGGCCAAACGGACTATCCCAACCGGGTTGAGTCTCACTTGACGGCTTCCATAAGACAAAATCAGCCGGATTGCGCTTATAGCTGGCGACCTCGACCCGCGCACCGGCGAGCATGTCCTCAAGATTACGTCCGGATAATTTGCCATAACCTTCAAAACTGTCCACGGCGAACAAGACATGACCTTCGGCCTGATAAGCATTACCATTGGCCAATAAACGCGAGATCATATCGATCATCTCAGGTATATGACCGGTGGCAGTTGGCTCCATGCTTGGCGGTAAAATCCCCAAGGCCGCACTGTCATCGCGATAAATCTTGGTGAACTCATCAGTGATGACGGAAATATCAACGCCTTTTGCAGCAGCCGCAGCGTTTATCTTGTCATCAATGTCGGTAATGTTGCGGGCATAAACCACATGATCAGAACCGTATTTGTCACGTAACAAACGAAACAGAACATCAAATATCACTGCCGGGCGAAAATTACCGATATGGGCATATGAATAAACCGTTGGCCCACACAGATACATGGTGACTTCTTGTTCGTTAGCTGGCCTAAAATCACGTTTTTGGCGAGTTCGGGTATCATAAAGGGCAATGGGCATCTGGTTTCTCTTATTGGTGGATTTGCCGCAAACTATTGATTATGGCTCCACTTGCAAGTGCTAATACTTCATTCATCACGTCAAGAGACGCTAAACCCACAATTTGTCCATGGTTGCACGTAAGGCTTAACTTGCCTATCTTGTGTTTAGGGGTTGATCCTCAACCTCTTTATCAGGGCTGGCGTTAAGTCCGGAATTTTCCGGCACG
>JAESTZ010000034.1 GCA_016763315.1 Robiginitomaculum sp. | reverse complement strand
TGTATACGGTTGGCGATAGCAGCCATGTCCACCCATCGCAACCTTCCATGCTTAAACATGACCTAAAAACCGGCGCAATAAGCTCACATAATTACGGCGCTAACGAAATTGTCGAAGAACATTTGTTCATTGCCCGTCCCGGCGGTGTGCGTGAAGATGATGGCTGGTTGATCGGCACAAGTCTTAATCTAAAAACCAAAACCACACGGTTAAATGTCTTAAATGCGGCGCATCTCGAAGACGGCCCCTTGGCGGTGTTTGAACTGCCCTACGCCCTTCCATTGGGCTTTCACGGTGCTTGGGCTAGTAAAGCGTGATTAAATTGCTTAGTTTTGAGTATATGAAAAGGAAATAAAATGACCAAGCGCGATCATTGGCAAAATTCTTGGAGCTCTGACCCATCGCAAAAAAGCTGGGTGCAGGAACGTCCTGATTTATCTTTGAAGATGATCGCTGCGTGTGGTTTGGGCAAAGATACAGGCGTGCTTGATATGGGTGGCGGTGCCAGCACTTTGGTAGACTTTTTGCTCGATGATGGGTTGAACAATATCACTGTCGCCGATATTTCCGAAACTTCTCTTGAGTTAGCGCAGCAAAGATTGGGCGAGCGGGCAAAACAAGTAAGTTGGATCGTTGCCGATGCTTGTAACTGGCAGCCACCGCAGAAGTTTGATCTGTGGCATGATCGTGCGGTGTTTCATTTTTTAACCGAAGCCGCAGATCGTAAAGCCTACAAACAACGCCTGTATAAATTTATACCCAAAGGCGGGTTTTTAGTGATGGCTACCTTTGCTCTTAACGGGCCAAAAAAGTGCTCTGGACTGCCGATTGTGCAGTATGATGCGCAATCCTTGGCCAATGAAATCGGCGATGGTTTTAATCTGCTGGAGAGTCAAAACGAAACCCACACTACTCCCGGTGGCACGAAGCAAAATTTCCAGTATGTACGAATGCAGCGGGTTTAGATTTTTAGTGGCGCTATTGATGCTTCGAGGGCGTTACACGCCACCTCAGCATGAGGAAGCTGGATTTGATTTAGTTCGAAACCGTGAAATGTCAGTATAAATCACATCTCATGCTGAGGTGTGACCTCGGACTTGTTCCGGGGGAGCCTCGAAGCATTGGAACAGCTACATCATTTGTTTACGCCACCTCCGCGCCGTTTGGATAGAAGTTGCGAACCGTCCCAATCTTCGGCAATCAATGCCTGTTTTTTCTTGCGACTCCAGCCTTTAATTTGCCGCTCAGCAGCAATGGCATCGGTGATGTTGATAAAATGCTGACACCAAACTAAACATACCGGTAATCGTCGGCGGGTGTACTCACCTCCCTCGGCAACTTGGTGCTGATGAACACGGGTTTCAATCTCTGCCCCGCGATGTGAGCCGGTGTAATAACTGCCATCAGCGCAATGCAATATATAAACCCAAGCATTTATGGTGGTGTGCGTATTGATGGCTTAAGCTTTCATTTTCTTGCGTTGAAAACCCGTCATACTGCTGATGCTTCGAGGCTCGGTAAAACCTCGCACCTCAGCATGAGGAAAGCTATACGAACAATCTCATTGCTTCTTCATATCGTATTCATAACACCACCCAATAACAACATATCCTCATGCTGAGGTGGCGCACCAGCGCCCTCGAAGCATCAATGCTCAGTCCTTATTCTTCTAGAGTTTGTAATATCTTATACCACGGAAGGACATCGCCTAATTCTTCCTTGAACGGAAAAGGCTTATTTTCTTTGGTTTTTGGATATTTTCTTTCATGAATGGATAGTAGATTCCAACCTCCAAAATCATTTGCTTCTTGTTTTCGGATCGTATTAAGAAAAGTATCTTCATTTGAATCTCGAAGGAGTGACTCGAAATTATCAATATGGCAAATCGCTATTGTTTTTCTATCAGCGACGGTAATATCACTATTCTTATCCGCTAACGTATTGGCGGCTTCCATAATTTGTGTCATCATGCCACGGTTCAAAGTGGTCCAATCTTCAAGAGTAAGAACCAAACCCAAGGCATTGTCACTTATGTAGCAATCATTCAAACGGCCAAGTCGAATATCTGAATAACAGCGCCATATCTGACAAACGCCTTTGGCAATTTCCTTAAACTTATCTGATGCCTTAGATTCATTCGTTAGTTTGAATTTTATATCAAGCGGCATTCGCGTGGCTTTACATTCAACAAGTAAGACTATTTCTTCATCCTGCTTTACAATTATATCAGGGCTTTTAATCGGTTTCCTTCTGGAGCCATATTCAATTTCTGGTAACACCTCAAAGCTGGAGAAGCTTTTCTGAAGATAACGTAATGAATAAGATTCAAATCGGGATCCAATTTCATTATGGATGGATGTAGACCCTGAAATGACATCATAATAAACACCTTCTGTCACTCGTGCCACCAATAAGTCAATCAATGGGCATGTTAACTGTGAATTGGAAAACTCAGCGCAAGGAAATTGGCGCAGAATGCTTGGAGAATATGTGTGATAAGGCTTGTTTTTACGCAGAACTTTTGCATGGCTTCTCAGCTCGTCTATTGGTTTCGATATATGCGAAATTACTGCACGCATTGTTTCAGAAGAAACTTGGGGGAATTCCGATATATTTGGAGGTAACTTTGCCCAAGGGTTACCCAAGAAATGAGATATCAGTAAGAAACCACATAATGAAAAATTATTTAGAGAAAACCCAAGAGTGTCTTTCATATGTTTTTGGGCAGCATCTCCGCCATATAAATAGGCTGATCTATAAAATAAATTATAATGAAGGTATCCTCTTTGCCAAGAAAACTGCTTGTGTGCTATCACCGAGAGCAGATCAATCGCGCTGTCTGATGTTGAATGTTGTAAATCATGGTAGGTTTTTAATCTGCTATGCAACTCGGCAAATACACTCCAATCTTTACAGTTCCATGTCCTGTTCTTTTTGCCAAATTTTTTTGGGGTTACAAGTTCAACATTGATAAGGTCTTCCATATCCCACGGGAAAATAGCATATTTATCACCAATTTTTGCACCTTTTGCTTCTGGTGGGTGTCTAAAAATATTGCTTACATCTGGGCTATTACCGCGCCCTAATGCATCAATAGCCCAAATAATTTGGAAAAATTCTGATCCTATTGCGAGGGATAGAGCTCTTTTCAGCTTTTTAAGAGCAATTGATTGTTTCAATTTTGACATCAATACAATAGTATTGCACCTTAAGATTGAAATCTAGCTAAAATTAGGGTCGTTAGTAATTCACGTGCGAAATATAAGGGTTACATATAAATACACCTCATGCTAAGGTGGCGCACCAGCGCCCTCGAAGCATCGATACTCAGTCCTTATTTTTATGAATTTGAGCCCCCTTCATCACAAAGTCTACATCCAATAATTCTTCGATATGATCCAGTGGGTCACCACTTACGGCAATAATGTCGGCCTGCTTGCCCGGTTCTAGGCTTCCCACTTGATCGGATATCTGCAAATGATCAGCGGCGATAATAGTGGCTGATTTGATAGCTTGCATTGGCGTAAAACCGGCCTCGACCATCAGGGCAAATTCACGAGCATTTTCACCATGTTTAGATACGCCGCTATCAGTACCAAAGGCAATTTTTACACCATTTTCTTGAGCGATGCGTAACATGTTGATCATTTGCGGCCCTACCTGTTTGGCTTTGTCTCGTGAGGGTTTTGGCAAAAAGCTATCGGGATCATTGGCCATTTCTACCACTGTTGCTCCGGCTAAAACTGTCGGGATCAGATAGGCATCATATTTTTTGAATAATTCAGCAGTTTTTTGTCAAGATAAGTACCGTGTTCAATGCTATCTATACCGGCACGAAGGGCGGCCTCTATTCCGCCTTTGCCATGAGCATGGGCAGTGACTTTGCGTCCCATCATATGGGCGGCGCGGACAATATCTTGCATTTCATCATCAAAAAATTGTTGGTCTGTACCCGCGGCGGTGTTTGATAATACTCCGCCGGTTGCGGTGATTTTAATTACATCGGCACCTTTGCGAATGTTTTCCCGTACAGCACGGCGGCAATCATCGGCACCATTACAAATCGCAGGTGAAGCAAGAGCTTTGGCAATGGCTTCGGAATAACCGTGCCGTCCGTCGCCATGACCACCGGAGATGGATACGGTTTTGCCAGCAGCTAAAATTCTAGGTCCAGCAATATCACCACGATTGATCGCGTCGCGCACCGCATAAATAGCATCAGCACCACGCGCGCCTACGTCCTGCACACTGGTAAAGCCGGCCATTAAAGTACGTTTGGCGTAGACAACCGCAGTCATGGCATAGTCGGCATCAGATTTGGTGACTGATTCCATGCGTTGTTTGGCGCTAAGCTCGGAAGTTAGGTGAACGTGGCTATCAATCAATCCCGGAAGACAAAATTTGTCTTTTAAGTCAATGACAGTAGCACCCTCCACGGTCGTAAATCCGTCTTCAATACTTGTTATTGTACCGTCATGATCAACAATAATGCTTGATGCCCCCAAGGGTGCCGTGCCGGGCAAGTTCAATACCGCACCGCATTGTAAAACTTGAGTATGGGCACTGGCCGCATTTGCGGACATCAATAGGCCAAGTCCTGCGCTGGCCAAGATGATTTTTTTGAAAAGTTCTGTTGTCATTTTATAATTCCCGATTTGTTGTTGAATAGAGTCTAATGCGAAGTGCTAAGTAGAGCAAGAAGTGGTGTCATTCACGCTTCGCTAGCCGCTAGTGTTTGTATTTCACGATCCGTGAGCCGTAGTTTTCGCGTTTGATGAAGTGAAGTTGCTGTTTCATGCAAAGCCGCTAGAAAAAGCCTGAACCCCATATTTATATGCCTACAGACATAAATATATGGAGGTCATAATGTCCAACGCTATTATCGAAACTATAAACCCACGCAACAGTAATAAACAAAGATTAGGTGCAACACGTTTTCAAAAATGGCTGGCATTACTGCTCATTAGTGGAGCCTTGTTGATCATAGTTTTGTTGGTAAGTGGTCAGGCAAAAATGGATTTGTCAGTGTTTGGCAAGATGACACTGGCGGTAAAAATTCATGCCGCCAGTGCTGTATTGGCTTTGGTGTTGGGTGCAGCGCAATTTGCTCTACCTAAAGGAAGATCCTTGCACATAATCATGGGCAGCCTCTGGGTGTTGGCAATGATCAGCGTTGCGGTAAGTTCTTTGTTCATCAAGCAGATATTTGCGGGAAGTTTCTCACCGATACATTTATTTGTGCCGCTAACTGCGTGGGGGTTGTATGCTGGATTAAAGCCATTGTTCGGTGGTAAGAAAGGCGAGCACGGCAAGCAAATGCGCGGAGTTTATTTTGGCGCATTGATATTTGCTGGATTGTTCACATTCTTTCCGGGACGCACGATGTGGAATTTATTTCTTGGCGGGTGAAGGGTTTATTCAGGTAATTGAAACAGGCTTTCCACATTAGTTTCTAGCGCATGAGCCAGTTTTAACGCCAATACGGTGGAGGGAATAAAAACCGAGTTTTCCACCGTATTGATAGTTTTGCGTGTAACACCTATTTTGCTGGCCAACGCCTGTTGCGTGAAATTGGCATTAACGCGAAATTGTCGCAATTGATTGATCAGAGATGGATTGCGCGGCGGACTCATTGGCTTGCATCGCCTTTTCTCTCCAGCCAAACATAAGAAAAGATTGTGCTGACAACAGCAACCATTATGCAAAACTGCAAAACAACATCCGATGACAGTGTCCAAAACTGTACATAGGCATACATTAAAGCAATCGCGCCTATGAGATAAAAGAAACCATATTGAATGGCCAATCCTCTAACGTGTTTAGCCCAGTCATCATTAATAAGGCAGGTAGCATTGGCTTTTTGAACCTTGCGGTAATATACCCAAAACATGATGGCCGCGAGTGCATAGCCGATGGCACCTAAGGTGGCGATAATCGAGGCTGGTGCATAGGCTGCATTGGTTGCCGGTACCAGTTTGGTTGTAATTTGCCCTCCTTGCCAAAGGGTAAATGTCACGGCTACCAGTAAGATAACTCTACCTCGATTGCGGATCAGTTTTTCAATATCTAGCATTAGGTTTCCTTTTGTAACTCAGTATTCATGTAACCTACAGGGTACAAAAGAGAAGTCAAGGTTACTTAAAAAATTTCTTTTGCCCGATATTCATTTGATTGCTACCTTGCCGCCATGACAAATTTTTTCACCGATCCAAAATATACTATTGAAACTGAACGGCTGATCTTGCGTCCGCCGCGAGAGGAAGATTTTCCTGCTCTTTGTGCTATGGCGCAAGATGAAGAAGCCATGCGCTTCATTGGCGGAGTTGCTGAGCCGGCGATAGCTTGGAGAAATTTTGCAACATTAGTTGGTCATTGGCACATACGCGGATACGGGTTCTTTTCGGTGATTGAAAAATCCAGTGGTGATTGTATTGGCAGGGTTGGTCCATGGAACCCGCATTTATGGCCAGAGCCAGAAGTGGGCTGGTTAATTATTCGTTCACACTGGGGTCAAGGTTTTGCCAAAGAAGCAGCCATTGCCAGTATTGATTGGGTGTTTGAACACCTTAAATGGCGGCAAGTGACGCACATGATTGATCCTAAAAACTTAGGATCAGCAGCGTTGGCAAAATCGCTTGGCTCCAAGCCATTACGTGAAATAAATGAGTTGCCGGGTTTTGGGGAAATGAAAATCGACGTTTGGGGGCAGAGTAAAGAACAGTGGCTAAACGGAGCTGATGATTAGTTAGTTCTATTACTAGCCCAACCAACCGGCAGCGCGAATTTTAGGGGCAAAGGTTCGACTTACGGGTACTTTTGTGCCATCACGCAGGATAAGAAATATTCGGTTCTGTTCGCGTTCAATTTTTTCAATTCCTTGACGTGCTACCCACCAAGAGCGATGCACTTGCATTCCGTCATAACCGTCCAGCTCTGCCATTGCATCACCAAGTCTCATCAGAATTAAGTCCGAACCGCGCGCAGTTTGAATACGCAAATAATGATCTTCGGAAGATATGGCATACAGAGTGTCATCAGCAATTTTTGCCGGAATTCGTAGCATAAAATCAGAACCATCTTTAGGGGCTTTGTCAGGTCGTTCGATCAGATAACTGACCCCGGTAATACATAAAGAAATAATCCAGATCATAAAATATAAGTTTAGCCAATAATTGGGTGGTATTGGACTACCAATTACATATTGTACGATCAGTATTGCTGGAAGTATTACTACTGCCATAATTACCGAAACTAATAAATAGAACCAACCCGTGGCCATTTTGGGTAAAATACGCAGCATGGCCGGTCCAACAAAACGACCCGCTGCCCAACCCCAGGCCAATATCCCTACCCAATAAGCTAGTCCGCCAATAATAGGCAAATGACTGGTTGCGCCAAATGGTGATATTATTGCCAGAATAGTACCGATGAACAGCACCAGTATAATATCGCGACGGATAATTTTATTTTGCCAAAAACGGCTAGACATACAGGATCCCTAATATTTACCTAAAACAAAGTGCCGATTGCTTGGCACAAGTCAAGGAAAGTCCGACTTGCCTTCGCATTTTATAGCTATTTCGGATAAAATAAAGATTATCTGGTGAAAGTTATCGGTATAGGTTATCGGTACTTATAATTTTAATTTGAGGAGATGGATTATGCGGTTGGTTATTATTGTGGCAGGAATACTGCTTGTCGGGTGTAACCCTGCAGGTACAAGCTCAACAAAACAGATCGCTTCTTCATCAAACGAAGGATCCATTGCTGAAGCTCCGTCAAGCGCTGATGTTGCGCTTCGAGCATTTTATGCCGGACAGGATATTGAGTTTCCCAAAGCATCGCCTGGGCCGGCTTTACCTGCGAGTGACAAGGTTATAACCAGAATTGCTTTTGGATCCTGCCAAGCCAGTTGGAAGCCAATCCCAATACTGGATCAGGTGGTAGCCGATGATCCTGATTTATTCATATACCTTGGGGATAACATTTATGGCGATGAGCGTGCTGGAAACGCACTTATGCCAAATTTACGCCAGCAATATGCCGACCTTGCAGCTTTGCCGGAGTTCCGCAGGTTGCGAGAACAAACGCCGATGATGGCAATGTGGGACGATCATGATTATGGTTTAAATGATGGTGGCGGTGATTTTGCCTTTAAACATTTTGCCGAGAAAGTGTTTCTAGAATTCTGGAATGAACCAAAAGACAGCATAAGACGCAAGCGTGATGGTCTTTATGATGCCAAACTATTTGGTGTCGATGGTCAAAGAGTTCAAATTATTATGCTCGATACTCGTTTCTTTCGTTCCTCGCCTCTAGTACCTACTGATGAGCGCGGAGCAAAGGGTAAAGAGCGTTATTTGCCCTCAAATGACCCGAACATGACAATACTCGGTGATGCGCAATGGAAGTGGTTTGAGCAACAATTACAAGAACCGGCAGACATAAGGTTCATTGTCACATCAATTCAGGTTTTGGCCGCCGATCATGGTTGGGAATCATGGCGCGAGTTTACTCCGCAAAGAGAAAAATTTTTCACCACAGTAGAGCAAAGCGGCGCCAAAGGGGTTGTGATAATTTCTGGCGATCGTCATGTTGCTGCGTTTTATGAAAAGAAAAACTCGGCGGACTATTCGTTGTATGAATTTACTTCATCGCCATTGAATATGAGCTTTACCAATTCCCCGGATGAATATGATACGTTTCAAGTGGTCGATGCTGTTGGAGTTAATAATTATGGCCTGATAGATGTTGACTGGCAGGGTCGTAAGTTGATCATGCAAATAAAAGATATAGATGGTGGCGTGCAACGGGAGCTACAGGTGCCGTTTTCAAAGATTGGTTTATAATTCTAACTTTACGGTCTTGTTCACATTAGTTTGATCAAAATTCTTTGTTTTGTGAGCGGACAAAAGAAAAAGACTTGTCTAAGGTGCGTAAGCGAGAACGGGCTGTTTGCCCAAAGGACTTACAATAAAAGGAATTTATATAATGAACGCACCTGTAAAAATATCTATTGCCACTGGAGCAAGTCTTGCCTTGGCGCTTGTTGCCGGGGCAGCCAGTGCTGATTCAATGGACAAGAAAAAAGGTGGCAAAGAAAAATGCTACGGTATTGCTCTGGCTGGCGAAAACGGTTGTGGCAATTTGGCTAAAACTCATTCCTGCCAAGGTCAATCTACTGTTGATTACGATGTTGGCGAGTGGAAATATGTATCAAAAGGAACTTGTGCTGATACGGTGATTACCGATAGCGACGGCAATGAGCGAAACGGCATGTCGAAAAAGCAAGCCAAGGAAGCTATGAAAACCTAAACTTATCAATTCCCGGCGGTGAACATTCAAATATACTCCATCGACCCAAAAAGTGGATACCGGTTTTTGGTTAAGTTGATGGATCACAAAGATAAACTATACTCAAAATGCTGTTTAATTCAATATTTTTAGTATAGTTTGGAAATCAGCCGCCGGGTATTTGTATTATGGTCGATTTATCAAAATTGCCACTTGGCGCCGGACTCAGTTTAAAGCCAGAGCATTATGATGATGCAATGGTTTGCTCCACTGATGGCATGTGGTTTGAAATACATCCTGAAAACTATATGGTCGCTGGTGGGCCAAGATTGGCTTGGTTGCAAGCCTTTTGCAATAAATTTCCCATGTCATTCCATGGCGTTGGTTTGTCCTTGGGTGGGCCGGATCGCCCTGACAAAGAGCACTTGGAACAGCTAAAGCAGTTGATAGACAGATTCTCACCAGCAATGGTTTCCGAACATTTTGCTTGGTCTAAACTGGACAATATTTATTTTGCTGATCTGTTGCCGCCTCCGGTTAATGATGCGTCATTGAACCGCATCGTTGCACATATAGAGGAGACTCAAGAGTATCTTGGGCGAACCATATTAATAGAAAACCCGAGCTTATATTTACCAGTCCCGGGATTTGAAGAATTACCGCAAATATATGTGGAGGCCGCCAAAAGAAGCGGCGCTGGTTTATTGTTTGACCTCAATAATATTGCTGTTTGCGCCGCTAATGTGGATTTATCATATCAGAGTTGGTTAGATGTAGTGCCGGGTGAAATGGTTGCTGAGGTACATTTGGCTGGTGCCAGTCCACGAGAAATTAAACAAGAAGTGGTGTTGATTGATAGTCATGACGCGGCGGTCTCCGAGCTGGTTTGGCAGATACTCGAGCAATTTATTGGCGAACATGGCCCAAAACCGGTTTTAATTGAGCGTGATGACAATATTCCTGGCTTTGAGGAGTTGTTAATCGAGCGTGATCGAGCGGCAAATATAATGTCGATAATTCCGCAGGAAATAACCGATGTCTGATAAAGAAGAATTTTATGAAGTTATTTCGAAATCAATTATTGGGGTTGATAATTCAAAGCTAGCCGATCTGGTTGGTGATAATTATGTGCATCGGATTGAAGCACATCGTGGTAATTATAGAATGTCCACCCAAAGTACGATCATTAGCGCATATCCGATTGTGGCGCGGCTGGTTGGCGATGAATATATAAGTGGTTTGGCGCAAAAGTTTGTCGAAGAGTTTCCACCAAAAGTCGCAACTCTCACCCAATATGGTGATGAATTTCCTGAGTTTTTGCGTAAGTTTGCTCCGGTACAAAAGGATTTGCCTTGGCTATCTGCGGTGGCCGAACTTGATCGCGCTTGGTTTTTTGCCTATTCGGCCAAAGATCAGGTTCCATTACGAGTCAAAGATCTACAAGGCAAAGCAGCTTTAGCTTTACCAATATTGGCTCCTTGTTTGGTAGCATCCGCCAGTTTGCTACGATTTACTGTGCCAGCTTATTCGATATGGCGAACCAATAAACAAGATGACGAAGTAAAGCCTGTAAATTTGCGTAAAGGTGCGCAGTGGGCTGTTGTTTGGCGGAAAGATAATCAGATAAACCATCAGAGTCTAACTCAAGCCGAATATGTATTTCTCACCAATATTGAGGGTGGATTAAGTTTTGCCAATTCTTATGCTGAGGCGGTGAAATATGACAAACAGTTTGATTTACAACGACAGTTTTCCCACTGGTTATCGGCGGGATTATTCAAAGGGGACGAAAAATGCGCGAATTGATCAATAAATTAAATAGTGGGTTCGAAGGTAGGCTTTCTAATATTCTAATGCCGGCAGTGGATTTATTTGTGCGTATTATTATGGCGCGAGAGTTCTTTTCTTCAGGTTTGGCGAAATTTAAAAGCCTAGAGGACACTACGGATCTGTTTCAGTATGAGTGGTTTTCCGATGAAAACTGGTGGATGGCCTTAATCGGTGCCGAGGAAATACCAAGGGTGTTGGCCACATTACTGGCGGTGTTTGCTACTGCTGGCGAGCTTATATTGCCGGTTATATTGGTTGTTGGTTTGTTTACCAGATATGCTGCCGCTGGTTTGATGGTGATGGCCTTGGTAATTACATTATTGGTATATCCGGTCTGGACGGCGGACGGTCTGGACTATTGGTGGAGCCAGCATGTCTGGTGGGTAATGGGTCTGTCGGTTTTGATGATCATTGGCGGCCAGAAGTTTTCGATTGATTATTTAGTTAAATCACGAAAGTAGAACAGAAAAACCAACAGTAACCCTTGCAATAATTGTATTTTGCTTGCGTATATGTCTTGGGTAATAATGTTCTTTACTGGTTTGTGTTTATTGACAACAAACCAGCAGGAGAGCTTATTATGATCGGTATTGGGAGGTTTTTGTCATAAAAATAGTTTTAGCCGGTGTTTTTATTAGTCTGATGCTTTCTGGTTGTTCTTCATCGAAAGATAGAGTCAATAAACTGTTTGTTGTTGCCCAACAAGAAATACAAATTGCTGGATCCCAACTGCCGTTAGAAGCGCTGGCGAGCCTTGAGTCCGCACAGAAAAACCTCAACCTTGTCGTGAAAAAATATCCTTCTTCTACCCTTGCGGTACAATTATCGTCTGGGCAAAAAATTGGCGAAATATCGCTATCAGCGGTTCGTAACAGAATTGATACTGCCGAGGTAAAAGCCTGTCCTTTCAAACCTGACGCGAAGTGTGTTTCTTTGATGGCATTGCAGGCAGTAGAGAAAATATCCGATTCAGATGATCGTGCTTGGGCTCTTGGTTTGATTGCGGTGACGCAGGTGGAAACTGGGGAGTTTAAGCTTGCTTTGCAGACAGCAGAGAAAATAGAGCACGAATATTCGCGATCCAATGCTCTTGTTCTTGTTGTGTTGGTGCAGGCATCAGCCGGAGAACTTAAGTTGGCCGCGAGAACTGCAGGGAAGATAGAAAGTGAGTTTTGGCGACCCTCGGCTTTTGGCAGTATTGCGGTGGAGCAGGTGCGTGTGCAGACAGGTCTCGGGGAGTTTAGTCTGGCTCTGCAGGTAGCAGAGGGGATACAAAGTGAATCTTCGCGTGTATCGGCTCTTGCTGTTATTGCCTCGGGGCAGGCACAAGTTGGGCGGTTTAAGCTGGCATTGCAGACAGTAGAGAAAATATCAGATTCATATGATCGCGCCCCGGTTCTTGCTAATACTGCGCAGGCGCAAGCACAGGCTGGACAGTTTAAGCTGGCTCTACAAACAGCAGAGAAGATAGAAATAGCATTTTGGCATGTCAATGCTCTTGCCAATATTGCGAAAGAGCAATCGAAATTTGGATACGCAAAACAAAGCGAAGCGACATTTCAGTCGGCTGTGCAAAAATCAGAGGAAATAAAGGATGCATATTTTCGTGCCACGTCTTTTTCTACTATTGCGGCGGCACGTGGGAAAGTGGGAAAGCGCAAGCAAAGCGAGATAGCGTTTCAACTGGCTTTGCAAGCAGCAGAAAAAACCGGCAGTGGGTCTTTGCATATAGATGCTCTTGCCACTATTGCGACGGCACAGGCAGGGGTTGGAAAAACTAGAAAAAGCAAGGCGACATTCCAATTAGCCGTGCAAGCCGCAGAGAAAATAGAGGATGCATATTTGCGTGCCGATGCTCTTACCAACATTCGTCGCTATCTATTTACCTCCAGCGAGGATTAAGTCGATATTTCTTGTTTAATTTGGCAGATAGGCACTAGATCATTCACAGAACTTGTCAATTATACTCAAAATGAGCATATAACATCAAATCGCTCATTGCGCGATTAAACGAACTCTCCTACAGCTTCGTTAATCCTTTCTTTGCGCTATGTAGTTGATGATTGGCGCTGTAACGGAATAAAGCGTTGTATTTCACCAAACAGGGGTTTTCATGAATATCCACGAACATCAGGCCAAAGCTGTCTTACGGGAATTTGGTGCGCCATTAGTTGAGGGTTATCCAGCCTTTACAGTAGAAGAAGCTATGGAGGCGGCAAGAAAATTGCCCGGGCCGATCCGGGTGGTCAAAGCGCAAATTCATGCTGGCGGACGCGGCAAAGGCGGCGGCGTTAAAATTGCCAAATCACTGGAAGAGGTTGAAACCTATGCCAATGAAATACTGGGTATGCAGTTGATAACTCCACAAACCGGAGCGGGTGGCAAAAAAGTCGGACGGATATTTATCGAAGCCGGAGCCGATATTGCTGATGAATTTTACTTATCAATGTTGGTTGATCGGGCTTCTTCTCGAGTGGCATTTGTAGTTTCCACCGAGGGCGGTATGGATATAGAGGCTGTAGCCGAAGAAACACCGGAAAAAATTCATACCTTTGATGTGGATCCGGCCACCGGTATCATGCCTCATCATGGCCGGGCATTAGCGCGAGCGTTAAACTTATCCGGATCGGCAGCTAAACAAGCCGGTAAATTGGCCGGTATTTTGTATAAAGCTTTTGTCACTAAGGATATGAGCCTGCTGGAAATTAACCCGTTGGTGTTAACCGGTGCTGGTGATTTGGTTTGTCTTGATGCAAAGGTCAGCTTTGATAATAACGCGCTTTATCGCCACCCGGACATTGAAGCGCTTCGTGACGAAAGCGAAGAAGACCCCAAAGAGTTAGAAGCCGGAAAATACGATCTTTCTTATATCGCGCTGGATGGTGAAATTGGCTGTATGGTCAATGGAGCTGGCTTGGCGATGTCAACAATGGACATTATCAAGCTTTATGGCTCGTCTCCGGCAAACTTTTTGGATGTTGGCGGCGGCGCAACTAAGGAAAAAGTAACTGCAGCGTTTAAGATCATCACTTCTGACCCCAATGTTAAAGGCATATTGGTCAATATATTTGGTGGAATTATGCGCTGTGATGTAATTGCCGAGGGGGTAATTGCTGCAGTTAAAGAAGTTGGTTTGCAGGTGCCGCTGGTGGTTCGTCTTGAAGGTACAAATGTTAAGCGTGGCAAGGAAATTATCGAAACTTCTGGTCTTGATGTGATCAGCGCCGATGATCTTGATGACGCGGCGCAAAAAATTGTTGCTGCGGTAAAGGGAGGCAATTAAATGTCTGTACTTGTTGATAAAAATACAAAAATTATA
This sequence comes from Robiginitomaculum sp., assembly GCA_016763315.1. GTDB lineage: Bacteria > Pseudomonadota > Alphaproteobacteria > Caulobacterales > Maricaulaceae > Robiginitomaculum_B. The sequence goes on along the minus strand of JAESTZ010000034.1, from coordinate 35,250 downwards.
GTTCAAGGTCTAACCGGTAAGAACGGTACATTTCATACCGAGCAAGCTCTTGCGTATGGAACGCAGATGGTTGGTGGAGTTACACCGGGCAAAGGTGGCTCACAGCATATTGGCTTGCCTGTATTTAATACTGTTGCTGGTGCGGCGGATAAAACCGGCGCCACGGTTAGTGTAATATATGTACCGCCGCCATTTGCTGCCGATGCAATATGCGAAGCGATTGCCGCAGAACTTGAGCTTGTCGTTTGTATTACCGAGGGTATTCCGGTTGCCGATATGATAAAGGTCAAGCGGGCGTTAAGCGGCAGTAAAACACGTCTTATTGGCCCTAATTGCCCGGGTATTATTACGCCTGGGGAATGTAAAATTGGCATTATGCCAGGTCACATTCACCAACGAGGGTCTGTCGGTGTAGTTTCGCGTTCCGGCACTTTGACCTATGAGGCAGTGGGGCAAACTACTGCTGTTGGTTTAGGGCAAAGTACTTGTATCGGTATTGGCGGTGATCCAATTAACGGCACCAATTTCATCGATTGCCTTGAGTTGTTTTTGGCAGATGATGAAACCAAAAGCATAGTAATGATCGGCGAGATCGGCGGTACTGCCGAAGAAGAAGCTGCTGATTTCTTGCGGCATTCTAAAATTAAAAAGCCAGTAGTTGGTTTTATTGCTGGCCTCACCGCTCCTCCGGGGCGCACCATGGGCCATGCCGGAGCAATTGTTTCCGGCGGCAAAGGCGGTGCAGAAGACAAGATTGAAGCCCTAAAATCAGCTGGCATTACGGTTTCTCCGTCACCAGCAGCATTGGGTAAAACCCTTATTGAAGTACTGAAGGGTTAAATGGCAAAAGGATATTTCCATGTCTGATAACTCATTTCTCAGTGGTATCAATGCTGATTTTCTAGAGCAGTTACAGGCGGATTTTGCCGCTGATCCAAATTCTGTATCCGAAGATTGGCAAGAGTTTTTTGCTGGCGATCCAGCGCAATCCGCTAGTTGGAAGCGTAATGATTGGCCGCCGAAAATCACTGATGACAATATTTCCGCATTAAGTGGTGAGTGGCCTGATGAAGTAACTTTAAGCAATGGTTTGCAACAAAAAAGACCATCTGCTTCAGTAGATGAAATTCGTAAAGCCACTCAAGACAGCTTACGGGCTTTGATGTTGATCCGTTCTTATCGGGTGCGAGGCCATTTGGCCGCAGATCTTGATCCCTTGGGTATTCTTGAGAAAAACCTGCATCCGGAACTGGATCCGGTAAGTTATGGTTTTGGTGATAATGACTTAGATAGAGAAATATTTCTCGATGGAGTATTGGGGTTAGAAACCGCCTCAATCCGGAAGATAATTGATTTATTGCACAAAACTTATTGCGGTACATTTGCAACTCAATTTATGCATATTGCTAATCCAGAGCAAAAAAGCTGGCTGCAAAACCGAATTGAGGGCGCAGGCAAAGGTGTAAACTTTACCAAAGAAGGCAAGCGGGCAATCTGGACAAAGTTAATGGAGGTCGAGGCGTTTGAGCAGTTTTTGCACAAGCGATACCCCGGAACCAAGCGATTTGGGCTTGATGGTGGTGAAGCTCTAATTCCGGCAATGGAGCAAATTATCAAACGCGGTGGTAATTTGGGCGTAGAGCAAATTGTGCTTGGCATGCCGCACCGTGGCCGCTTGAATGTACTTACCACGGTAATGGGTAAGGCCTATTCGCAAGTGTTTAACGAGTTTGCCGGCGGCCATACATGGGGCGATGATGATTATGCCTCTGGAGATGTGAAATACCACCTCGGTGCCAGTTCTGACCGGGAATTTGATGGTAAATCAGTGCATTTGTCTTTGACTGCCAATCCGTCACACCTTGAAGCGGTAAATCCGGTAGTTTTGGGAAAAGTGCGCGCAAAGCAAGAGCCGTCTGCTCCTGAGGATGAATACACACCGCGCTCGCATATATTGCCCTTATTATTGCATGGCGATGCCGCTTTTGCCGGCCAAGGTATTGTTGCAGAGTGTTTTGCCATGTCTGGTTTGGTAGGGCATCAAACTGGCGGTACTATTCATTTTATTGTTAATAATCAAATCGGTTTTACTACAGCGCCGCAGTTTTCTCGTTCATCGCCATATCCAACTGATATTTCTTTGGCGGTGCAGCCACCAATATTTCATGTAAATGGTGATGACCCCGAAGCGGTGGTGCATGCAGCAAAAATCGCTATCGAGTTTCGACAAGAGTTTGGTATTGATGTGATCATCGATATGTTTTGTTATCGCAGGTATGGTCATAATGAGGGCGATGACCCTTCATTTACTCAGCCTATAATGTATCGCAAAATCAAGGCTCAGCCAACTACATTGGCAATTTATACCAAGCAGTTGATTAAAGAAAATATTCTTACTCAACAAGAGGCGGATAAATTAAGAACTAATTTTGTCGCATTTCTTGAAACTGAATTTGAAGCGGGCAAGCAGCAAGAACACAATAAGGCTGACTGGCTGGACGGCGCATGGTCTGGGTTAAGCAAGGCAAATGAGGATCGGGCTGGTAGAACCGGTGTCTCCATTGAGCGGTTGAAGCGTTTAGGCTTGGCAATGACCGAATTGCCGGAAAATTATGATATTCATAAAACCCTGAAACGGGTGATCGGTGCGCGGCGTAAAGCCATCGAGAACGGAACAAAACTTGACTGGGCAACAGCAGAACACCTCGCTTATGCATGTTTGCTTGATGAAGGTCACGGTGTTCGACTGTCTGGTCAAGATAGTGGCCGGGGCACATTTTCCCAGCGTCACTCTAGGGTAGTCGACCAACAAACCGAAAAACGCTATACTTTTCTCAACCATGTTTCAGAGAACCAAGCGACTTACGAAGTAATTGACTCGCTCTTGTCCGAAGAAGCGGTGCTTGGTTTTGAGTATGGTTACTCATTGGCCGCACCCAATACCTTGACTCTGTGGGAGGCGCAATTCGGTGACTTTGCCAATGGCGCGCAAATGATAGTTGATCAATTCTTGTCTAGTGGCGAACGGAAATGGCTGCGTATGTCTGGCTTGGTAATGCTATTGCCGCATGGTTATGAAGGACAAGGGCCAGAGCATTCATCGGCTCGAATGGAGCGTTACCTGCAATCATGCGCACAGGATAATATGCAAGTAGCAAATTGTACTACGCCGGCAAATTATTTTCATATTTTACGGCGGCAAATTCACCGTAATTTCAGAAAACCGCTGATTATAATGACGCCAAAGTCACTGTTGCGGCATAAATCTTGTGTTTCTGATCTTGCTGATATGAACTCTCGCTCGTCTTTTCATCGAGTATTGTGGGATGATGCAGAGATAAAATCACGCCGTGGGAAAGTAAAGCTGGTTGCCGACAAAGACATTCGCCGAGTGGTTATCTGTTCCGGCAAGGTTTATTATGACCTGTTCCAATATCGTGAAGAACGTGGACTTGATGATGTTTACTTGATGCGGGTTGAGCAATTATATCCGGTTCCGGCCAAAGCTTTGCGGGCTGAACTTTCCAGATTTAAATCGGCCGAGATGGTCTGGTGCCAAGTAGAACCCAGAAATATGGGGGCTTGGTCATTTATTGAACCGTCACTGGAGTGGGTATTACGAAATATTGGCGCAAAACATACCAGAGCGCAGTATGTTGGCCGCAAAGCTTCAGCTTCGACAGCAACTGGCGCTATGAAATTCCATTTGGCTGAACTAGAAGCTTTTCTTGATCTTGCATTTGCTAAGGAACTTAAAAAATGACCGATATCGTAGTGCCTGTATTGGGCGAATCCGTGACCGAAGCCATTATTGCATCTTGGGCAGTATCCGAAGGTGATACAGTGACCAAAGATCAAATTCTGGTCGAATTGGAAACCGATAAGGTAAGCATCGAGGTTTCTGCACCTGAAGACGGGGTCTTGAGTAAAATCGTAGCTAATGAGGGCGACGAAGTTGAGATCGGAGCATTGCTTGCAGTTTTAGAGGCTGGCTCGGGCAAAGCTGCAGCACCTGCCGCAAAGCCAGTAACAACACTAGTGCCTGACTCTGCGCCTAAACCTGCGGAACAAGTTAAAACCATGCCATCGGCGGCTCGTAAAATTGCACAAACCGGTGCAGATGCTTCGACTATCACCGGCACCGGTAAAGCTGGGCGTATTACCAAGGGTGATGTTATCGCGGCGGCAAAAAATCCGGCAAGCGCACCGGTTGCTACTGCTGATCGCCAAGAACGGGTAAAGATGTCGCGTTTGCGCCAAACCATCGCCAGAAGATTGAAAGAAGCACAAAATACTGCGGCTATTTTGACCACTTTTAACGAGGTGGATATGACGGCAATTATGGTAGCGCGTAAAAAATACCAAGATTTGTTTGTGAAGAAACACGGCATCAAATTGGGCTTCATGTCGTTTTTTGTCAAAGCTTGCGTGCAGGCCTTAAAAGACATTCCAGAGGTCAATGCCGAAATTGACGGGGATACTCTGATTTTCAAAAACCATTATGATATTGGCGTAGCTGTCGGCACCGAAAAAGGACTTGTGGTTCCGGTAATTACTGATTGCGATGCACTATCCATGGGCGGGGTTGAACAAGCCATTGCCAATATGGGCGCCAAGGCCAGAGACGGTAAATTAACTATGGCTGATATGAGCGGTGCGACCTTTACCATCTCTAATGGTGGGGTTTATGGCTCGTTAATGTCAACGCCGATCCTGAACGCTCCGCAATCTGGTATTTTGGGAATGCACACAATTCAAAAACGCACAATGGTGGTGAATGATGAAATTGTCATTCGGCCAATGATGTATATTGCGCTTTCTTATGATCATCGCGTTGTTGATGGCAAAGGCGCAGTGACGTTCTTGATCCGGGTTAAAGAATGCTTGGAAAACCCCGACCGCTTATTGTTTGATTTGTGATTTAATCCCGGCTTGCGTCCAGTTTTATTCGTAAGTCCCGCAATCCGGGTTCTAGAGCTAATACGGTTTGTATATCAACACCCTCGAGTTTTTCTTGCATAACTGGAATTATCGCTTCAAAGGCTATTTTATAGGCTTCTATGCCTTTCTCGCTCAAACTAACCAACTTAGCTCTGCTGTCTTTAGGGTTGCGGCGGATGTTTACATATCCCCAGTTTTGCATTTTGCCCAAAGTGTTGGTCATAGCAGCGTTGGTGACTTGAAACGCTGATGCCAAATGGCTAGGGCTTTGCTCATCAGAACGACGAATGAAATGGCTCATTACCCCAAAGTGCGACATTCTTAGCTTTCCTGGTAAGGAGCTTTCAACTGTATTTTTCACTAGTTGATTAATGATACCTATCTCGATAAATACCTGAAAGATATTATATTCAGTGTTGCTTGTTTTCATGTTCAACCAGTTTTGCTGCTAAAGGAAATCGTGGCGAAAGTGCTTCTTTCGTACCATAACCGATTCTGCTTAGCATCTGCAATCTTTGTCCACTGGTTTGGGTGATTTCATGAACCTTGAGCAATAATTGCTTCATTTCCGGGTATTCTTGCAAAGCTTGACTCAAAGGCTGCATTGATAATCCCAGTTTTGTAGCGATAAGGTTCTGTCGAACATAAGCCCGCCCGGCTTTTATTTGATCAATTCTGGTATTGCTATTAGTGGATATCCAGACAAAATTCGCGGCACTTGCTGCAGCATCAGTGTATTGCTCTAGACCTTGCTTGAAAGCAGTAGATTTTTCATCAGCCAAGGTTTTGCGCGTAACAATCCCGACGGCTTTCAATATTCCCATTGCTGGCCCGTTAATTGATATACCATCAGGATTGTTGGCAATCTCTGCGGTGCCAATACGCATCAAAGCGACGCTTTCCATGTGGGCTGCAGGAGTTTTAAATTCGATATTTGCTGCGGCAACAGTAAGGTCTTTTAATTGCTCTATTTGCGCTATAGAGGAGGCAAATACACTGTTCGTTGATGCGTACCTTTTAGTGATTTTAGCTAACTGTTTTGTTGTTGGTTGTTGCTTGGTAAATGGCTTGCGGTTTGTTCTACGGTGAAAAATTTGTGAATATAGCGTATCGCTAGATATTATCGGGTTTTTCAACAATTTGATCTTGGCAATAGGACGTTTGTCCAGTGTTTGTTGATCAAAGCCACCGGGAAAATAGTCAATTTTGGCTTCATAATTTTGTTCTTGTGCCGCTATTGCCAGCACTTCTAAAAAGCAGCCCAGCCCTATGGTGATTTGACGATCAAATGGATCCGTTTCTGGCAAATCCATTTTGGGATCAACATAAAGAATTGCTGAAGTTTGGTCTTGAATATCGACTAACCATGGTTGGCGATTGTGTGGGTTAGGGGCAAGTAATGCATGTGAAAGCGCAAATTGAATTGGCTCTATTGGTGTGTCTGCTATTGCCCACGGCGTAAATGGATCCGGCAGATCTGTTTTTGATGAGCATGCTGTTGGGGCAAGGATAATAGCACTGCTGCCAACTATGCGGATAAAATTCCGGCGAGATAATTTCATGGCGCGATCTTTACTTTAATGTTAAACTAATATATTTAATATTAAAGTACTTGTCAAGGTGAAATGTTTTTGTGTTAGTCTTGCCTGAACCATAAAAGGTGTTCTGGGGTTTCTTGGAGCGATTGTGGTTTGGGTTTTGAAGGTAAAGATGCCGCGATTTTTATTTGACTCTCAGCTATGTTGGTCATTTGCTGAATTGTCACTGGGGCTCTTTTTTGTTCATTCTGGCAATGCAAAGCATCAAGTCGGGACAAGGCTTCACCCTTACGTAAATGGTGTGTCCATCTGCCCGTGCAGCAATCAAAATCATATAAAGGCAGTAATAAATGACCGTGATAGGCAATCCACTCGATCGCTGTTATCAATAGCTCTGCCTCTTGCCGTGAATTGAAGTAATTAAACCCGACTCGCACCCAGCCCGGTTTTAAGATTTCTAATCCTGTGGATATTATTTTTTCGTATTCTTGCGAAGTTTCTAGGTCAATATCCAACAAACGATGCCCATAGGGGCCAGCACAAGAACAGCCGCCTCTGGCTTGAATACCGAACAAGTCATCAAGCAATGCGACAACAAAATTATAGTGTAGGAACTTGTCATTGCTTTTTACCAAAAACGAGAAGATAGGAAGCCTTTTTGCGGTTTGGGATCCCAGAATCTGGATATTAGGGTGTTCAACCCAATGCTTAAGGGCTTGCTTGGCGAGACTTTCTTCGGCAGCCGCGATAAGGTCATCGCCAATTTTCTGTTTCAGATCAAACACAAGGCCAGCACGTATCGAGCCAATAATATCCGGAGTTCCGCCTTCTTCGCGGTGGCAAATATCGTCTAAATATGTTTGCGCGCATGGGCTGACATAGGACACGGTTCCGCCACCGGGAATGACTGGAGTTTTATTACTCGCCCATTTCTTCTTGACCACCAGAATTCCCGGAGTACCTGGGCCACCAAGATATTTATGCGGTGATATGTATATCGCATCAAAATAGGCATTATCTGGCTGGTTTATGTCGATAGGAACATAAGGCGCGGCGGCAGCATAATCAAAAGCCGCCAAAGCTCCGTATTGATGTAATAGTTTTGCCACCGGAACTGGATCGGTAATTATTCCGGTAACATTGCTAGCGGTGGAAAAACTACCGATCAGTAGAGGCCGGTCTTTGTGTATATCTAATTGTCGCTCAAGATCATCAATGTCCAGTAATCCATCAGCAGTTTCTTCGATGGTGATGACATCAGCAATGGTTTCGCGCCATTGCACATCATTAGAATGGTGCTCATAAGGGCCAATAAATACCACTGGTCGTTTTTCAGGGGCAATAGCTGCTTTAAGACCATATTTATCCAACCCATCTGGTAATTTAAGCCCAAGGATTTGGATTAATTTATCAATTGCACCAGTACAACCAGAGCCGCAAAACAATACAGCGTCATCTTCGGTTGCACCTATGGCCTTGGAAATAATCTGTCTTGCTTGCTCGCGAAATGCTGATGTTTGTCGCCCAGTGGCTGATGCCTCGGTGTGGGTGTTGGCATAAAGCGGCAATACATGTTGTTGGATAGAATCTTCAATCGGTTGAAAACTTCGCCCCGAAGCCACATAATCAGCATAGAATATTTTACGTGAGCCAAATGGCCCGGGCAGCACGTGGTCATGGCCAATTATACTGGTGCGAATATTGGCCAAGGAATAATCCGAAGACTCTTGTTGTATTGATTTTTTGCGTCGAAAAAGCATAAATTCCATACCAGTTTTATTACCACCGAATTAAGGTAACTATTGTAATAACCCATTACCGACAATGACTATAAACTATCCGTATGTCGATAAATTGTTTCGTAAATATTTAAGCTCTGGATTCAATTTTGTTTTTTCCTCAATAGTTATATGTGCTGCGCCCTTGTGAATTCAGACTAAAGTTACCATTTTGAATTGGGCTGATCCTTAAGAACAATAAAGTTCTTGCTTATTACCAAACGCTAATATAACGATACCCTAATATAATATTTCTACCATAAGTAGATACCTTTACGTCGCGCGACAAACCAAGTGGTAACATATTAAAGTATAGTATTAGGGGAATAAAATGAAAGATCAGTATTTTTGGCACAGATGGGTGATGGCAGGGGCTGTTTTTGTAACTAGTTTTTTTGGATATCAAATTAACAGTCAAGCAAAGTCCACAGAACAGGAATTATGGAACATTCAACGTGAAGGTGTGTCTGACTCTTTACGGTCTACCCTATCATTTATCACTGATCTTAACAGGCTAGAGAAAGGAGACTTGTTGCAGTTGCAAACCCCGTCCGGGGATCAAGTCTCCATTCGTTTGAGTAAGGTTCAATCTTTGCATTTAGGCGGCACTTTATTGCAAGGGTATTCCAGTAATAACGGAAGTCAGCTTGACTTGCTTGTCTCGGGTGACCGTGGTTTTGGCGAATTGACTATTAATGGCAACACAAGTTATTTAATACACAGTGAGGCGTTAAAGCCAACTGCGCTGGTGGCCGATAATTCCATAACTATGTTATCGTCTAAGCTGGAAATCAAGACATTACTAAGCCGTGCGTTAACATTGCAATCTGGCCCAGCCATTGCGTGGTTCACACCCGAATTTGAAAACAAATACGGTTTATCAACAACGGCCCGACTCCAATATATTGTTAGTCGAATTAATCAGGTTCGCGCGAAGAGCTCTTTACTTCCGGTTGATTTAATTACCACCAGAAAAATAGACGCTTACTTTGCGGATACGTTGTTGAAATCTACCGGAGCCACTATTGCTTCTGCTACAGCATTGGTCGCCGATGAGAATATAGCGCTGGTCGCTGCTGTTTTACCTTCTTCGCGGTCTGTAAAAACCGGTGTTACGGCAACTGCATTTGCCACGATTATCAACCCTGGCAATACAGACGCTTTAAATTGCGGGCTAGTGATGAACGGAGCCAACCCAGCCGGCACCTTTAGCTTTCAGCAAACCGATGCTTCTAATCTACCGGTAGGTACTCCCGATCAAACTTTGACTATCGCGGCAAATGCGGCGCAAAGCTTTGTATTTTCATTTACTGCTAGCTCCGTACAAACTCCGGGGCTTGATCTGCCGATTGAGTTCTCTTGTTCTAATCGACAGTCAGCAGTAATTATTTCTGGTCTAAACACCTTGTTCTTTTCGGCCTCTGATACTGACGTTCCCGATATTATTGCGGTCAGTGAAACAGGGTCTGCTGTCGGCCTGAATACCGAAGCAGGCGTTGTGGACATGATTGACCGCGAAAAAGACGGCGCCTTCGTAGTTGCTACTTCGAATGTAGGAATCGGCGCAGAAATAACTGTAACGGCAGAATCCACTGCTCCGGTTGCATATCCGGTTTCCTTGCTGGTTTGTCAAACAGACCCCAATACGGGTGCATGCTTGGCAACCCCCGCAGCGCAGGTCACTTTGACCATAGGCGCTGGAGGAACCCCTTCTTTTGCAATTTTTGCCAACTCGAACACAGTTTGGCAATATGACCCAGCGGGACGAAGGGTAAATATTCTTTTTAAAGAAGGAGCGGCAATTCGCGGTTCAACTTCTGTGGCTCTGCGAACATTGCAAGGGACACCTGATCTGCCGGTTGTAGATATTGATTATGTTGCAATTGCCGAAAACTTGCCAGCCCACTTTACCCAAACTGTATTAATGGGCCCTGGGCAAACCACTGCTATTGCCACGGATAATACTCCGGCCAGTAATCCGGTAACCAATGCCGGAGCCACGTTGGGGCGGGTGTTGTTCTATGATAAACGGCTTAGCATCAATGACACTGTGTCCTGTGCATCTTGTCATGGGGCATCAGTCGGGTTCTCGGATTCTGATGTATTAAGCGTAGGTTTTGAGGGAGGACTTACCGGGCGGCATTCCATGGGTTTGGCCAATGCGCGTTTTTATGCTCCGCAAGCGTTTTTCTGGGACGAACGTGCCGCAACACTTGAAGATCAGGTGCTAATGCCAATTCAGGACTCTGTTGAAATGGGCATGAGCCTGTCAACATTAGTGCCGAAACTGCAAGCGGTTAGTTTTTACCCCGCGTTGTTTAACGCAGCATTTGGCGACAATACTGTAACATCTGACCGGATATCCAAGGCACTGGCTCAGTTCGTGCGTTCTATGGTTTCATCCAATTCCAAATTTGACCAAGCCTATATCGCGGGCACGCCCACACAACCTGATTTCGCGGGAACCTTTACCGCCGAAGAACGGCTGGGTCTGGCATTGTTTCAGCCCACTCCTGGTGCCGGCATACAGTCATTGATGTGCTCTGCTTGTCATGCCACAGTTGTTCAAGCACTTGATGCGGCGCATAATAACGGGCTTGATGCGAACACGGATTCCGACCAAGGCGCAGGAAATGGTATGTTCAAATCTCCTTCTTTGCGTAATATAGCTATTCGGCCACCTTTCATGCACGATGGTCGCTTTAGCACTTTAGAAGAAGTAGTTGAGTTTTATAACTCCGGCATACAGGATCACCCAAACCTCGCGCCCCGGCTGCGGGACGGGCAGACTGGGCTGCCTAGGCGCTTTAATTTATCATCGGCAGAAAAAGCAGCTTTGGCCGCTTTCCTAAAAACCTTGACGGATGAAAGTTTTCTGAGTGACGCCCGGTATTCAGATCCGTTCAAAAAACGGTAATCTTCAAAATTATAGCCAGTTTGAATCTAGCAGATTCAAACTGGCTGGTATTTGCTCCGGACGCTGATAAGGCGGCAAAGACGCTCTTCGCGCAGCCCCTTGCATCAAAGCAGTTAAACATGTTTGGTATGATTGCCGTACGCTAGTATAAATGGCTACGATATATTTTAGTAACAACTAATGCTATTCACTGACTTTCAACCAAGGCTTGTAATTTAAGCATGCCAACACCAAATAACCTTGATGACAGCAACGCCATTAGAAAAATATCTTGAATATTACAAAAACTTGGAAGCTCCCGGCTTTGCCGTGTTGGTCACGGGTGAATGGGGAATTGGTAAAACCTATCAAGTCAAAAAAGCAATCGCGGAAAAGGGTTATTATTATGTGAGTCTTTTTGGATTAAATACTATTGCCGAAGTCCACAGTGAGGTCTTTCTGGCAACGATTCCCACATCAAATGGGTGGAAAAACTTGATTAAACCGATTGCAGAAATAGGGACGGTTGCGGGGGGAAAAGCTAGATTCTTAGGCGCTGTTCCAACAGCTCTTGCAGCATTAGTTGGCAAAAATATTGATAAAAAGAGAATTTTAATTTTTGATGATTTGGAGCGCTCAGGCTTACCAGAAAAGGATCGAAGTGGTGTTTTGAACTATTATGTAGAGAGATTGGGCTGCAAAGTTATTGTCATCGCCCATGATGGCAAATTGGTCGAAGAATTTAAGGATCAAAAAGAAAAACTTTTCGGGCAATTCTTTCAAGTAAAAATGCAAACCCAAGCCGCCTTTGATGCTTTCGTTAAAGAGGTAGAACCTTGTTCCACACAAGAATTTCTTCTACAGCACCAAAAAGAAATATTGAGTATTTTTAGCCAATCCAAAATTCATTCACTGCGTATTCTAAGGCATGTGATTGCCGATATTTCCCGTTTGGTGGCAATACTTGATCCTGATCACCTAAAACATCCGCAAGCCATATCAGAACTAATCAGTCTTTTTTGTGCCTTTGATATTGAAATACGTAATGATGGGCTCTCGGAAAAATGTCTAAAAAAGCGAAAAAGTACACAACGTGGCTGGGAGGTAAGCCGAGCGGCGGCAGACATAAATCGTAGCAATGGTTCCGATAAAGAAACCACGCTGGAAAAACCTAAACTGGTTACTGCCGATGAAAAGTATTCCCCAATGGATATGACAAGCCCTTTGCTCAGTGACGAATTACTAAATCAATTTTTTATTGAGGGTAGATATGATCAGAAAACACTAAAATTGTGCTTGGGTAATAGCGTATTATTTGCCAAACCAGAACAATTATCACCGTGGAAAATCATCAGTGAGTTCGATGGAATCGACGATGAAATTGTTCAAAGTGCTGTGGAGAGAATGAATTCGGATTTGGAAGATTTCAAAATTACAAACCTCGGCGAGATCATTCATACATTCATGCTGAAAGTCATGATGGCAAAAAATGCAATCTCGAAGGCTACAATCACAGCAGAAGTGAAAAACGCTAAACAATATATTGATGATTTGCTAGAGCAAAACTTACTGTGGCCTACGACAACCATTTACGTAGAAAAACATGAATTTGATACATCATATGGTGGTTATGGCTATTGGACTAACGGGCAAAATGACGAGTTTAAGCAGATCATGGAGCATCTGCAACAGGCCAGAAGCAAGGCGCTGGAGAATACATTCCCTGAAGAAACCAAGCGGCTTTTGGCTTTAATGCGTGATGATAGTAGAGCATTCATGGACAAAATTTCTCATACACATCGCGGCAATGGAAAATACGCAGTAGTTCCAATTCTATCACATATTAATCCGGAACAATTTGTCGATATATGGCTGTCTGCACCAAAAGAGAATTGGTCGGATATTCGGGTGGCATTTAAGAACAGATATCAATCAGCAATTTTCGAAAATCTTAAATCCGAGCAGGATTGGGTGATCGAGGTCGGAAAGGTTTTTCAACAAAAGGTTTCCAAAGCCAAAGGGTTTTCTGCACTGCGTATCCGGCGCGCGTACGAATTTGGTGTCAAACCAATCATTGATGCAATCGAAGATGCAAAACAAAAAGATGCAAAATGAACGACTTCCAGCCAGAAATAATGGCACAAGTGCATACGCGCATTAATCACGAAAATCATTTTAGAAATAAAACCAAGTAAGCTACCGCTCGACAACCACTCGTTCAGTTCAGATGAAGTCATGTTCCAGACCTCCGTCTCTCACCCCTCCCTCAACTAAGGCCAATCAACCTCCCGATCATTCCCAATCCTACATAACATACCATTTGGTATTGTATTGTTTGAGAAACTATAATACTAATCCAATTAAGTAAAACATATGTCCCGACATCTGCTCATGAGTAGGTTCTAATATTTCAAGTGATCGACTGGCTAGATGAACATAACAATGCCTGCTGGTGATTTTCTTTGCCAGTGTCGTAGCGCACTTTTTGGTTTGGAGAATTATTGATGGTTATTACAACGTCTATTAACCCCTTTTTATTAGCCGGTGCGGCTTTAAGTTTTATCGCCTCTTTCTTGCACGTCGGGATATTGTTTGGCGGTGCCAGTTGGTTGCGTTTTTTCGGAGCCGGTGAAGCAATGGCGCAAATGGCCGAGCGTGGCGAAGCATGGCCATATATCGTCACCAGCCTGATCGCAGCTGTGTTATTTGTCTGGGGGCTGTATGCCTTAAAGGGTGCCGGACTGATACAGTCATTGCCACTGCCATTATTGCGGCTCGGGCTGTTGGCGATAGCCATGGTGTTTATCACAAGGGGCTTGGTACTTGTTCCGGCCTTGCTGGGAGTTTCGCAACTTTCTGATGTTTTTTGGATTATAACTTCGGCAATTTGTCTGATGATGGGCATGTCTTACGCCATAGGATTGGCACAAAAATGGAGTGAATTATGATTAATATCTGGTTGTTATCAGCAGCAATATTGGCTTTTGTTGCTTGTTTATTGCATTTGTTTGCCGGTGGCAAAGTTGCCGCAAGGCCGCTCTTGGCCGATGAAAAATTTAACCATATTGCCAAATACACTTTGTGGTATGCGTGGCATATTGTGACGTTGATGCTTTTGGGTATCAGTGTAATGTTGTTAATTGCAGCTTTTATACCGCAGCAAATTGCGCTGGCAATTGCCGCTGTCTTGTTGGTCGCCAGTGTGTTTTTGTTGAGTCTGGCGATGATTATAAAGTTTCGTTTGAAGTTTCTGCAATTCCCTCAATGGCTGTTGTTTTTGCCGGTGTTGGGCTTGGGAATTATCGGATTGTTATAGGTGGCACGGTTTAGCAAAACTGATTGGCTGGAAACCGGATTAAACCTGCTTTCCAAGAGTGGCCCAGAAGCAATTCGCATCGAATTATTATGTGAAGCAGCCAAGCGCACCAAGGGAAGTTTTTATCATCACTTTACCAATAGAGCGGCGTTTGTTGCGGCGCTTATTTCTTATTGGCAAGCCACCAGAACCAAAGACATTATCAGTAAAACCAATGCCGGTGCCACAAGTCCTCGCCAACGACTTGAGGATTTAGGGGTAAATGTATTGCAAGCCGATGGTGATCTGGAGAACTCTATTCGTAGATGGTCGATGATAGACGAAACTGTCGCCAACATAGTGCAGGAAGTTGACAAGCAAAGAGTGGATTACATTGCTGGACTGGTGGCCGAGTTATACCGGATTGATGTACAAACCGCGCACGATCTGGCATTGGTGCAATATACGGTATTCGTTGGTATGTTAATGATCGGACAAAGCACCGGCACTGACCGGCGTATGGCGCTTGGGAAACTGCTAACCAGAATGAGCGATAGCACTTTTACTTATTAGGGTTTTTGATTTTTCCGGTATTATCTGTTATAAACCAACAAAGAAGAACTGGATTTGATAGGCGTGGTAAAGAGTAACGCGTTTGATCACTCAATCGTTACTTGTACGTGTTCTGTCGGATTACTATCTACGCCAAGAGCTGAAAAACTATTTCATAGAGATATCAAAAAGGATGGTTCTAATGAATAAATCAACCACTAATTTACCACTGAGTTCACTTGAGTTAAGTCGCCGCCATTTGTTGAAAATTGCCGGAGCCGGAATGTTTGTTGCAGGTAGCACTGCCGCCATGCAACTTCCTGCTTGGGCAGAAAGTTCAGGTTCAACAGTGCTGACAGGCACAGAGTTCGATCTTGATGTAGCACCGATGCCGGTTAATTTTACCGGCAAAGATAGTGTTGGCACGGTGGTCAATGGCTTGCTGCCCGGGCCAATCTTGAAAGTTAAAGAGGGCGATACAGTTACCATAAGAGTGACCAATAATTTACCGGAAATGACTACTATTCATTGGCACGGTATTATTTTAGATGCCGAGATGGACGGAGTTCCAGGAATTAGCTTCCCCGGTATAGAGCCGGGCGAGACATTTGTTCATACATTTACCTTGGAGCAACACGGAACCTATTGGTATCACGCTCATACTTTGCATGAACAAACCGGATCGTATGGCGCATTGATTGTCGAGCCAAAAGACGCATCGGCAGAACTTAAGGTCGATCGTGACTATCCGATTATTTTAAGTGACTGGACTGATGAAAATCCAATTGATGTTTATATGAACCTCAAAAAATTGGGCGGTTATTATAATTATCAAAGACTGACCGTCGGCGATTTTGTTGATGATGTATCTGTGTTGGGAATAGGAGACGCCATCTCAAAACGGCTGTTGTGGAACAAGACCAGAATGAGCCCAACAGATTTTAGTGATGTATCTGGTTCAACTTATACCTATTTGATGAACGGCACATCACCGAACGCAAACTGGACCGGCTTGGCAAAAGCCGGAGAACGGGTGCGTTTGCGCTTTATCGGCGCCGGAACTGCAAGTTATTTTGATGTGCGAATACCGGGGCTTAAGCTGACGGTTATTTCAACAGATGGGCAAGATGTCCATCCGGTAGAGGTCGATGAATTTAGAATTGGCGCCGGGGAAACCTATGATGTAATTGTCGAAATTCCTGATGACAAAGCATATACAATTTTTGCCCAATCCATGGATCGCACCGGTTATGCCCGTGGCACATTATCGCCAAGAGCCGGTATGCAAGCGGCTATTCCTGAACTTGATGCTGCTGTGTTATTAGAGCCGGTAGATATGATGGGAGCAATGGCACAAAAAAGCGCTGATGGCGCCATGAAAGGCATGATGGGGGCTAGAAAACCTAATCATGCCACTTCCGAATACGGGCCGGGTACTGATATGCGGGTTGATTTTCCCCGTACTAATCTTGATGATCCGGGCCCGGGATTACGTAATAATGGTCGGCGCGTTCTAACTTATGCTGATCTAAAAAGTGTTCATGCTCCGCCGGACACTAGAAAGCCAAGCCGGGAAATAGAGATGCACTTAACCGGTAATATGGAACGGTTTATCTGGTCTATTGATGGTTTGAAATTAAACGAGGCAAAGCCGCTGCATTTTCCTCTTGGTGAAAGAATCCGTGTAATTCTACATAATGACAGCACTATGTCACATCCGATGCACTTGCATGGCATGTGGTCTGATGTGGAAAGCCCTGATGGACAGTTTCAGGTGCGCAAACATACGGTTTCAGTACAGCCTGCACAAAGCATCAGCATGCTGGTAACAGTAGATGCCGAAGGCAGGTGGGCGTTTCATTGTCACCTGCTGTATCACATGGCCGCAGGCATGTTTCGGGAGGTAGTGGTCGCATGAAAAATTTATTATTACAAAAAGCATCAATCTTGGCTGTAGCCGTTTTTATGCTGAATACAGTAACTCTCGCCGCAGTAATTGCCGATGATGGCGAAATGAAAGACGGGGCAATGCAAGGGGGCTCCATGCAAAGCAGCAAAGCCTCTGCAGATGACGGGAAAATGAAAGGCGGATCTATGCAAGGCGGTAGAGCTCCTGCTGATGCCCGTGATCCCAATGCAAACTCTGGCGGATTTGAATATCGCGGCATGGCGGGCTGGGAAGAAACCGATGCCTATACATTTAGCAAAGTTATCGTCGATCAATTTGAATACCGCGATAATAATGGCAATGATACTTTGCGCTGGGATGTTCAGGGCTGGCGCGGCAAGGATTACAAAAAATTCTGGTTCAAATTTGAAGGCGAGGACGATGTCGCTAACAATGAGGGCGATGTGGAATTGCAAACCCTCTATAGCCGCTCGGTCGCTGCTTTTTGGGATTTTCAGGTAGGAACCAGATTTGACATTGCCTATAATTCTGCCTCGACCGATAGTCGGTTTTTCGGAGTTGTCGGCTTTCAGGGGCTGGCTCCATACTGGTTTGAAGTTGAATCTGCAATTTTCCTAAGCGATACCGGAAATGTATCTGCTCGTTTTGTCTCAACCTATGATCTGCTGTTTTCGCAAAGGCTGATCCTGCAACCACGCCTTGAGGTCAATGCTTCTGTTGGCGATGATCGTGCTTTTGGTGTCGGCAGCGGTATTAACGATTTACAGCTCGGGTTTCGATTGCGCTATGAATACACCCGTAAACTAGCACCGTATGTTGGTGTGGAATGGCAAAGACAGTTTGGCCAGACTGCAAAGTTTACTAGAGCTGATGGAGCAAAACCTGAAAACACTGCTCTCGTTGCCGGGATAAGGTTTTGGTTCTGAGGTTAACTTTCAATTCTCTGGCGACAACTACAATGAACGAGCGTACCTTTGGCCATTGACCAAAGCGAAGACAAATTGCACTTTGCAATAGATTCGCGGCTAAGGGGAACAGGCATGAGTGATAGGTTTGACATTGTGATAATTGGCGGCGGGCCGGGTGGCTATAATTGCGCCATTCGCGCCGGTCAGCTGGGCTTAAAAGTTGCGTGTGTTGAAAGCGGCTCCACCTTGGGCGGAACCTGTCTTAATGTCGGTTGTATTCCATCGAAAGCATTATTGCATTCTTCGGAAATGTTCGAGGCCGCAGGATCGCACATGGCCGGCCTTGGGGTTAAAGTATCCGGTGTTGAACTTGACCTACCGCAAATGATGAAGTCGAAGGATGAAACCGTTGACGGCCTAACCAAGGGTATTGCGTTTTTGTTCAAGAAAAACAAAGTCACCCATATCACCGGCAGAGGACGAATTGCCGCTGTTGGCAAGGTTGAAGTTACCGATGCCAAGGGCAATAAAACCGAAATTTCTACCAAGAATATTGTAATTGCCACTGGTTCAGAAGTTACGCCATTGCCCGGTGTTGAAGTTGATGAAAAACGCATTGTTTCGTCCACTGGTGCGTTGTCTTTGGATCAGGTTCCAAAGTCGATGGTGGTGATCGGTGCTGGGGTAATCGGCTTGGAATTAGGCTCGGTCTGGCGGCGATTGGGCGCAGAGGTCAAAGTGGTTGAATATTTGCCGCGAATTTTGCCCGGTGCTGATGGTGAGCTGGCCAAGCAAGCCACGCGTATTCTTAAAAAACAAGGCTTCGAATTTCACCTTGGCACCAAAGTTACTGCGGTTGAAAAACTGAAAAATACTTTGAAATTGACCGTCGAACCATCTGCTGGTGGTGACGTAACGACAATAGAAACCGATGTGGTTTTGGTGGCGATCGGTCGTCGTCCAGTAACTGCCGATCTGGGTTTAGAGGCCGTTGGTGTTAAATTAGATGCACATGGCTTTATCGAAACCGATCATTGGAAAACCGCTGCGAAAAATATCTGGGCAATAGGTGATTGCACAACCGGGCCAATGTTGGCGCACAAGGCCGAAGAAGAAGCGGTTGCCTGCGCTGAAAGCATTGCCGGTTTGCCGGGACATGTGAATTATGATGTGATACCGGGCGTGGTTTACACTTCTCCGGAAATGGCATGGGTTGGCAAAACCGAAGAAGAGTTAAAAGAAGCCGGCATTGCTTACAAGAAAGGCGCGTTTCCGTTTGCCGCTAATTCCAGAGGTCGAGCTAATCACCAAACCGATGGTTTTATCAAAGTTCTGGCCGATGCCACGACTGATGAAATTCTAGGCGTACACATGTTAGGAGCCAATGTCTCCGAGATGATCGGTGAAGCAGCTTTGGCGATGGAATTTAGAGCCGCGTCAGAAGATATAGCCCGCACTTGTCACGCTCACCCGACTTTGTCCGAAGCCTTGCGCCAAGCGGCAATGGGGGTCGAAGGCTGGACGATGCAGATGTGATGACAGCTATTAGATGAACCTGTTTTTACTTAGTGCTTCTATTCTAACGGTATCATTGGGCTTGCCTAAATATATCTATGTCCAATTCCAATACGCCGCGCTAATGGCGAGTATTGTTGTCAATAAAACTTAGTGTTTTTGATTTAGAGATTATTCATTTCTTTTTTTGTCAGGTTTACTTGACATTCAAGTGTGTCAGGTTTACATGACATTTCATATCTTAACGTAAGGAATTTATCTATGTCAAAAATGTATCACTCCATCATTGGGTTAAGTTTTATCATTCTTGCTTTTGTAACCTTGATGTTCATATCAGGTAAATCTATTGCGCAAACTGACAGTGACCGGTTTTCAATTGAAAGTCATGGAAGCGGTGATCCGGTTATCATAATCCCGGGGCTTTCTTCATCTCCAGACGCCTTTCAAGATGCGCTTAACAATCTTGAAATTAAGGGGCGGACAACACATTGGATTACGCTTGCCGGATTTGGCGGTGTGCCAGCTCCGGAAAAACTGAATCATTTTACTAATCCTGCGGCTCATTCGTTGGCGCAATATATTGAAAAAAACAACTTGCAGCGTGTTGCTTTAGTCGGGCATTCAATGGGTGGTTTAATCTCATTATTGATTGCCGCCGAGCAACCAGACAGAGTGCAGAGTATTTTGATAATTGATTCTGTACCTTTTTTGGCCGGATTATTCCAACCCGGTGCAGACCCCGAGCAAACTGCCGCTAGAAAAGATGCCATGCTGGCGCAATTTCAGGCAATGACAGATGATCAGTTTGCAGCAATGATGCGTCAAGGCCTGCCTATTCAAGCGACAAGTAAACTCTCGCAGGATAAAGTATGGAGGGACATTGAGCGCTCTGATCGCAAGGCACTTGCCATGGCTACAGCAGAAGTATTTTCAACAGATTACCGCAAGATACTGTCTAAGGTAAAAGCAAAAGTCACCGTGCTAATTCCCCATAACTCATATTCACCCGGGACGCCGGAACAAATGATAGAGCGGTATAGTACACTTTATGCCGGCCTTGAAAATGTCGAGTTCAAAATTGTTGAAAACTCACGTCATTTTATTATGCTTGACCAACCTGAAGCGTTTGCACATGAATTGGATGTTTTTGTAAAGGATTTGCCATGAACAAGAATACAAAAAACTATTTCGTTCGAATGCTTGTGGCATTCTCGATCTACACTGTTTTGCTGGTTGGCATGAACGTTGTTGATAATATTTTTGAGTTACCTCAATGGCAACGCATTGCCATGTCTATTTTGCCGGTGATACCTGCTATTGCAATCATCTTTATCATTCTTGAGTTTGTACGGACAATGGATGAGGTGTGGCAGCGAATTATAACCGAATCCACGCTTATTTCGATGGGAATAGTCGGTATTGCTACCTTTACACTGGGGTTCATGGAAGGCGTAATTCAGTTGCCAGATGGTATTTTGATCTGGATATGGCCGGCAATGATCGGTATTCAAGGCTTGGCCATGCAGTTTGTGCGGCGAAGATATTGAAAAATAGTATAAAACAATTGCGCGCAGAACACCGGTACAGTCAAGCTGAACTGGCGTTAATGGTTGGTGTTTCACGGCAAGCGATAAATGCCGTGGAAACCGGCAAGCATGACCCGTCGTTATTGCTAGCGTTTAATATTGCCAAAACATTCAGCTTAAGCATAGAGGATGTGTTCGACCCAAAAGCAAGATAATCAGTTTAGCTGACCAGACTATCTTTTGCCTAAGTATGTCCAGCCACGGAAGATATATTCAACGGGTCCAAGCTTGAATTTTTTGCGCCACAGGGACATAAATGCCAAGGTAAATACGGCCACCGCCAAAGCAATAGCAACACAATATGCCGCACCTAGCTTGCCGAACAGGCCAAGCCCATAATTATTGAAGATCAGTGAAAGCAATACGGATTGCATCAAATAGGCACTAAGCGTTGCTGTGCCGCCTCGTGCCAGAAAAGTTTTGAACTTTGTTACCGGGCCAGAAGCCCATTTTGCAATAAGCCCCAGATAACCAGCAGTAGAAAGTGGTGCGAATAATCCAATGACTGCAAATCCAGCCATCATTGGCACCGATAGCATTTCGTCAGATATCATCATCAGCCAAGCTCCATAGGCACTTCCTAATACGCCTATTGGCAGGGCAAATCGGCGAAATTTCTTCCAAATACTTGCATTTGGGTCAGAAATAATTCCGGATTTAACCGCAGCCAGTCCCAGTAGGAAATAGCCAAATACTCCAAGACCTTGGTAGATGAAAATTGCTGCTGCGTCTGAATATTCACTTAAACGCAGGTAGATACTGTCAACAAAACTTCCCGCACCAAATACTTCGCGTGACACGAGTGCTTTGGCGGTCATTTCTTCGGCGGCTTTGCTCATTTCCTCTGGCGCGTAATTTATCCCAGCCCAGATAGAACCAGCCATCAAAAGCCCGAATAAAATTTGCAGTACAATGAAAACACCAGCCACCCAACAAAGGGTTTTTACCTTGGTGTCCCTGAACATAAATAACACTATGCCGATTAGGCCATACAGTAATAAAATGTCGCCCTGAAAAGCAAAGGCGATGTGCGCCAGACCCAATACTAACAGCCCGATAATACGCCTGGAATACCTGCCGCCAAACCCTGTTTCTGATCGACTTGCTGATTGAATTTGATAAGCAAAACCAACCCCGAACATAAAAGAAAACAGACTGTAAGATTTCATTGCAAACAATGAAGTGGTCGTAAAGTGAGCCCAGTGATCGGCGGTAGTTTGAAAGCCACCATCAAAAAACCCGAACTGCATCGGATAGGCGAACAGAGCTACATTGACCAAAGCAATGCCAATAATGGCAAAGGAACGAACTAGATCCGGCATGATGTGGCGCCCAGCGGCGGCGCTGTCAGTTGCATAATTCATAGTTGTTTCCCCTGCTTCACTTAAATTTATTATTTGTTTTTACGTAGTTTTTTGTTGGTCAAAAAATAATAAATATACCAAGCGACCATCTTGCATGCTCGTGCCAAACCCCGCACCGGCGGTATGCCATAACCACGGACGGATCAATACCAAGCGGTTAAAACGCATTGGTACTTGCATTGTCATTTCCCACTTGCTCATGTCGTGAGTGTCATTGTCAAGAATGTTGTTGTAAATGCGATTAGCTTCTGCTGGGTTTTTAGTGCCCAAAGCCGCCAAATCTGATTTTTCCAGCAATGCCCTTTCGGTACCGCTTTCTTTGTGGCGAAAGAACTGGGTTCCCCCTTGGCAGTGTTCTGGCAAGGTTAAATATAAAATTCCCGACCAATGCCCTTGATCAATATGGATGTTGGCTGCACCGGTTTCGCCGGCCAGTGTTATTCGAGAAGTTCCATGACCGGCATCGCGTTTAGCGGTCAGTGGCTCTTGAACAATCCTTGATATTTCCTGTTCCAATCCGGGTAATTGGATTTTTTGTTGCGAGTTTTTTCCCGGATAACCTTTTGGTTTATCAGCTTTGGGAAAGTCGAGGTTCAGAACTGCATTACGAAAATTTAGCGCATCGTCTAAAAAGTCGTCAATTACTATCATTGATGTTGTCATTTTCGGCTCGTCATATGGTAAATCAAGAATTTATAACTATAGTATAACTGATTTTACTCATACCTTCCATTATTATGACAACTTATTTTCTAGTTACCTTATTCATCAAATATGTAAATTTGCTCGATGGTTCATGGAAGTTCTGTGGATAGTGTATTGTTAAATAATCAGGCTTTCTTTTGAGTGCTTTCGCCCAGAAGATCCCGCATTTTACCCAGATAGCAGATCCATTTTTCTCGCCCTTTGTCGGTCATGCTGACCAAGCTAAGCGGTTTACGGTTCTCAAAACTTTTGGCTATTTTGATGTAGCCCTCATCTTCGAGTTTGCGTAAATGGGTCGACAAATTACCATCAGTGCTACCGGTTTTTTCTCGCAAAGTGGTGAAGCTGGCTGATCCGGCGCTAGATAGATAAGCCATCACCCCAAGACGCAATTTACCATGGATCACCGGATCAAGATCATCAGCGTTAAAGTTACTCATTTTTTCACACTAAAGCTAAGTAAAGATGGCGGAATAATAACTATTAGAACAGCAATCGCTGCTACTAAATATATAGTATTTGTCATCAATAGTGACATTAAAACAATTACCGATAAAAAGCTTAAAATCGCGGCAATTCCAGAGGCGCGATTTTTGGACAGCATGGCGGTTACACCATTGGCAATGCCATAGCCAAAGAATGATACTGGCAAGATAATATTAAATATCCAATATGGAGCACCGGCGTAAAATACAGCAATCGCTACACCAATAAAAAAGCTGGAAATGCCTGCGCCAAACATCGACCATGATGCGGACGATACGCGATCACTTAGCGAAAACCCACCGCCTTTTCGTTTGATTTTTTTGACAAAAACCATGGTTCCCACATAACCGATTAGCGAATAACTGACCCAGGCAAAGCCAATATATTGAATAGCAAATGGCATTTTTCCGGTAGCAGTCGCCCAATGCAGTAACATCATGCCCGAAGTTAGAACTGCCCACCAGACGCCAATAATGCCGTCTGAAAGTGGCTGGGCGCGACCTTCTTCGGCCAATTGTTTAATCCAGTTTATGTCGTCTTGCATTTTTTCGGTGTTCACATTCATCTCCTATAAAGCACTTTGTAAATCAAAGTTATTTGATAAATAGCAAATGAAGCGATTATGTCAAGAGCAATTACTTGTCAGTAAAGCTGGCGCAGCAATCTGACCGCGTAAAGGTGAACAAGGGGCACGTGACCCTTAGAAGATAACCCTTGAATAGCACTCATTGGCAAAGAAGTTACGTTGAGCGAGGGTGGTTTGGCAAAGATTGCACCCTCATTGCCCTTTGTGGGCAATCAAAGGACGGGGATAAGTGCCAGACATGCCCGCTTTGTCTGCGCTTGCTATAATGGTCTTGTAAGCGGCTCTAACCGGGCAGTTTACGGCTGTTTGACATTGTGAATACTTAGAGAACTCAATGAAACGTGGGTTTTGTTGGTGATTGGTGCGAATACCGATGCCAAGAACCATGCTTGTTTGACGAGCCTTTTCAGGGTTTGTCCACTGGAAAAGGTTTGGAAAGTTGCCAAAGGTTTTTTAAACTTTGTGATATTTGTCTTTTCGACGCACTCCGAACAACAATTTACTCTCCAAAGTTTTTCTTAAACCGGAATAATAGGCGTTCAGAAAATCCAAATCATTTTCCTTTTTCTGTTTGATCCATTTGATTTTAGTTCGGATACGCTCTGCAACCGATGCAATTGCTTCCGGTTTTTTTAGACGCAGCACTTTTTCAAGTACTTGCAGTTCATGAATACCATAAGCCGACAATTGCTTGGAATTAAAATCAAAACCGACACCAGAAACATTATGATCCGACATATCTGTTTGCAATTTAATCTTAGGTATTTGTATCACCCATGTTCCAGCGATAAAGTCACCAATTCGTAAACGGTCACGGTTAAACATCGGGAAAAACAAAAACAATCCTGACCAGATCAAACCTAGTAATATTAACCAACCATCGACACCGCTTGCTCCGCTGGCAAACAAGAACGACAGCGGTAGGAAAATTTCCAACTCGCGCATGGCATTGCGGGCAATTACTGCATTTGCCCGTAAGCGCCCACCATTGCGCGCAGTAACCCGCAAACCTAACAAACGCTTGCCAGGGGTTGCGGCTCTTGCGCCAATTTCAAAGAACGAGAAATAAAAATTACGCAATACAAAGAATCCCAACAACCAAACAACTTCCATTATTTCAGGTGTGGTTGAGAGCGAGGCAAAAAAGCTGGCTAGAGATAAAATAATCAACACAAGTACTATTATAAACGCATCAATTAAGAAGGCTGCGGCTCGTTCACCAGCACCAGCCAATTGCAAATGTAGGGGAATGCCTTCTGGGGTTAGTAATTCTCTTTGCAGATGTAAATTTTCTGTTTGCCGGTTCATTTTTGATTTCCGGTTTTCCGTGGCAGGTAAAAATATGCTAGCCACAAAGCCAACATAGAAATTGCAATTACATACCGTATCAAATCATCTTTGATCAATTGGCGGCCAAAACCTTCTATCAATCCGGCAATAAACAACATAATCACCACACCGATCACCACTGTTGCTGCTGTACGACCAGCTTCGGTGGCGGCTTGCAAGCGGCTTAAATTTTCGGGAAAAGCTATTTTCCAACCTATATGAAAACCGGCAGCACCGGCTAATATTATCGCAAATAATTCCGTAGAGCCATGAATGAATAACCAGCCTCCCATTTCAAACCCCAAACCCTTGGGGACGTAAACCGCAATAAAAGATCCGAGCATGAAGCCATTAGTAACCAGCAAAAACAATGTCGGTAGGCCAAAAGCAAATCCAAGTGCAAAGGCTAAAATTGCTATGCGAGAATTGTGGGTAAACAAAAAGGTAGCAAAACTGGAAAGTCCGTCGCGTAAGCTGCCGCTATATAATCCTTCGCGTAAAAATTCTACGCTGGCTTCTGGATTGCGGCCATCACTTAAATCAGCGGCCATGAATGCGCTGAACCATTCAGGGTCGTTTGTGACTAATACATAAGCGCAGATCGCAGCCAGAAAGACTGCAAAAAAAGAAACCAGCGTTTCCACTCCAAGCTTTCTTACCGCTCTTGGCCAATCATCAGCAAAAAACCCGGATATACGCTGCATAAAGCTGCTACGAGTGCCATAGACGAAGAAATATGCCCTTGTGGTTAGGCTCTCAAGGTATTGAACAAGGTCAAGATCAAGCGAAATTGCTCTGGCCATCGATAAAGATGAAAGTGTTGTCCGGTACAAAAGCGGCAGTGCTATCAGTTCATCATCGTCGAGTGATTTGGCTCCACTTTTTTCTACGCGCTCAATAAGCTCTTGTAATAACTTCCAGTCTTTTTCCCGTTCTCTACGAAACTGTAATGAACGTAAATGTATGGAAATAGTTTCTTGGGCTTGACTCATAATGCGCCTCTGGTTTTCAATTCCAGATACTTGTTCAATAATTCTGGACCAACCTTTGTCGGTGTGGTTTCTAGCAGGTGAACTCCAAGGCGATGCAGTTTTGAAAGCACCAGATCCCGTTCTTTCAGCAAGCCGGCAGCAATGACTGCTTGGCTTATAAATTCAGTTGTAACTGGTTGCTTAATAACCATTTCTTCCAGTTCCTGATCAGTAAAGGTTACGAAAACCACTACATGGTCTCGGACAAGCCTGCCGATATTTTCCAGCATGAGTTCGGCGCTTGTAGTGTCACAAAAGTCGGTAAATATAACCAACAATGATCGCCGATCCAAATTTTGACCCAAAATACTAAGGCTTAAGGTGAAATTCGTCTCGTTGGTCGAGTAATCAATAGAAGCTGTAAAATGTTGTAGAATTTTGAACGAACTGGCATGTGCCAATGGTTTACAGAACATTCCAGGCTCTGCATCAAAAGAATAAAACCCTACCCGATCACCACCTCGTAATCCCATTAGAGCCAGCAATAACCCGGCATTTAGACAATGATCCAGTTTTGGCATTTCCGCCAATAGCCCGCTCATTAAATGACCGGTATCAATGGCAATCATAATATTATGATTGCGTTCTGTACGAAACTCTTTGGCCAGTAAAATATTATGTCGCGCCGAAGATTTCCAGTCGATGCGACGATGATCCATACCAGAAACAAACTCGCGCAAACTATCAAATTCTGTTCCTTCCCCAGTCGCGCGCTGGCGCTTTAGGCCGTAGAACGAGTTGCGTGAAAATAGTTGTATTGCCTGCTCACGTATTGCTTTGATATTGGAAATAATCGGGACTTTTATATTAGTCTCAATAATTGCTGTTCTGCTGGCCAAGCCAAGAGGCCCTTTCCAGCGCAACCAAAACCTTGAAACTTTCAGCTGCCCCCGGCGTAGTGGAGACACACGAAATACCGGCTTTGCAATGCTATCAACTAATTGCGTTATGATGCTGGTCGGGGTGATTTTGGCAAAATCATTATACTCTACTATGAGTTCCAACCAGTTTGGTGGCCTTTGCACAAACTCAACGTGTAAAGGCATTTCTTCGTCTTGACCGATATAAATTTGTACCGGAGGTGTGCATTTGAAATTAAGGTGATATGCCGAAGCCGTAAGTAGGGCATCGATAATTATCATCGAAAAAATAAAAGCTATCCATCCGCCGCCAACTGCCCACAGCGAAGGGGCAATAAAAGCAAGTAACAAGGTCAATGGAACTCCGCCGGCCATCAGCAAAACTGCCAGCCGGGTAACCGATATAGAACTATGCGATATGTCGCTGTGTTTTATCATCTAGGAGCTGGCAATTGCTCAAGAATACTATTCAATACCTCGTCAGTAGTAAGCCCTTCAATTTCAGCAGAGGGAGACAAAATAACCCGGTGCCGTAGTAATGGTAACGCCAAATGTTTGACATCATCAGGAATAACAAACTCTCTATCATACAAAGCAGCATATACTCTGCTTGCGACCGCCAACATGGAGGCAGATCTAGGTGAAGCTCCTATCTCAATTTCCGGATTTTCACGGGTGTTACGGACCAGATCAACAATATAGGAGATAATTTCATCGGTTACCGCAACTTGCTCTATATGCTTTCTGGCAGTTTTAAGGTCTTTTGGTTTTATTACTGAGGTAATTTCTGCAACGGTTTTGGCCGGTGATTTTGAAGACTTGCCGTGGCGAGAAACAATAGACATTTCTTGTTCCCGGCTTGGGTAATTAAGTAAGTGTTTGAACAAAAATCTATCAAGTTGTGCTTCTGGAAGTGGGTATGTGCCTTGTTGTTCGATAGGGTTTTGGGTAGCAATTACTGTAAAATTTTCGCCTAGAGAATGACTTTTGCCATCGATAGTAACGCTGGCCTCCTGCATTGCTTCTAGCAAGGCAGCTTGGGTTTTTGGTGGTGTTCTGTTTATCTCGTCAGCTAGCAAAAAATCGCAAAAAACCGGACCTTTTTTTAAGGTGAATTTGCTGGTTTGGAAATCAAACAAGTTTGCACCAATTATGTCTCCTGGCATTAGATCCGGAGTAAATTGTATTCGCCCAAACTTTAATCCGGTGGCGGCAGCAAAGCAGCGCACTAGCAAGGTTTTGGCAGTTCCCGGCGCACCCTCCAAAAGGATATGGCCATTCGATAATAATGCGACCACCATTAATTCTATTGTGTCTTTTTGGCCTATAATGACCTTTGCTATTTCTTGCTGAATTTCCTCAGCTAGGTGTTTTACGAGTTCTATTTGCACCTGATATGTCTCCTCTCCATTGATAAAGCTGTCGGGCAATTTTTATTGCTTCATTGTTGGTCAAATTGCCTGATTGCGTTTGTTGTAACAAGGCATCATAGTCAATATCCGTTCCTGAAACATGAGCGGTTCGGCGCAGGAATTTATTCAGTTCATCGCGGCCAAGACCATTTGGGGCTCCGGCGTCTTTTGCTGCCAAGGTTTTTGATAATTCTGCAAACTTTGATATCATGGCCGTCTCGCGACCGGCCATCTGTATCAATGCTGCCGAATTTATTGCTAAGGCGGTTTTACCTAGAGCAAAAACTCTTATACCTCGACTTACCGGACCAAAACGAAACCATGCTGCCCAAATCATCAAACCAACAGCAGCTACAGCACTTAGTGTAGCAGTTAGAAATGGCGGCATTAAAATAGTTCGCAACAAACTGCTATTTTCTTCAAACCCGTGTAAGGTAAGATCAAACAAAACAGTTCTGTCCTTGCCTGCCAGCCCTTCAATAATTCTTATGCCGGCTGCTGGATTCAGTATGTCTGCTGCCCCTACAGTGCTCATCAGATCAGGATCACTCAATATATATATTTCTTTATCTGGAATTTTCGCCAGTAATAGGCGCTCTTCTGACCAGATTTGCGGAACCAATCCTAAATAAGTTATAGTTTGTAAATTTTCTATTTTCCCTAAAACAAACTCTTTATCACCAAATTTTTCGGCAATGTTCCAAGTGGCTATTGAACTTTCTGCCGCATTTTCAGTTATATCGGCTTGTTGCTCTTCTTTAGGGGGGGGTGTTTTCTTATTATTGCTGTCACCATATAGTTTACCGCCGTTTTTACTGGTGTTTGATAGATACCCTTTTGGTTGTTGTGTTTTCGATTTTTTTGATACAACACGCTGAACTTGTAGCTCAAACTGAATATCATGAGTTGGTTGCTCATCTTTGATAATTTCACTTATCATTTTTGCAATTCTATCTGCCTTTTGCGGGCCAAGGCCTGTGACCCAATTAGGATTTCTAATATCTTTCACTGCGCGCCATTTTGGTAGAATTATCAATGTCTTTCCAACAGTAGCATTTAAAATGTCATTGGAATTCTGGAATACATTTGGAGTTAATATGGTTAGGTTGTGCGAAGGCCGGCCAGCATCAACAGATGACCGTGACAGAATGGTTTTTGTTCCTGTGGCTTCTAGCAAGTGTACAAATGCGGCTAAACCGATAGCAGAACGTGACCATGCGTGATTGCTACCATTGGACTTATTACGCAAATCCGGCGCAAAGGCGCTTAAAGCCATATATGCCGATAGTGAAAAAATACTGACCAATACCAACAATAATACCAGAGTTGGCGAAAAAAGTGCTGGTTTTTTTGCGCGTTCTTTGTGATCCATCAACCTATCCCAAAACCGGTACCCACTTTTGGGGTCGATGGTATGTACTTCCAACTCTCAGAAAAAGCAAAATCCTCGTAAGCAGATCGGCAATCACTATAGCCATCTCTATCTATTGATTGTTGCCCAAAAAAACTACTCTCTACGACTTGCCGTAACCGTTCAAACCCGCTTCTCGGGTGCTCTGGAATTAAGCTTATTACCTCTATTTCGCGTGATGTTTGAGATGTTCTGATATGCCCCGGTAAGAATTTTTCAATATCCTCAATCGAGCGGAACAGCAATAAATGCACAGCTTCTGCAAACTCACCTTGTGCGGCTAATTTGTCAGCTTCTTCCAGTAAAGTTTTTGCTACAGTAGCTTCTGGTTGATATATTTGAATTTCAGGTTTTTCTTGTTGTGATTTATTTTTATTCTTAAAGCGAATTTTTAATATTTCACGTAATATGAGCCAGGCAATACTCGCAACCAATGCTGCCAAACCAACCCAGAAAACCCATTTAAAGAACTCTCCGGAAAAATTCAGAAAATCGGATAACCACTTAAAGCCCTTGGGTGGTTTACGTGGTTCCGGCGGTTTGGAAAATTCGAATTGATATTTTCGATCTTCAAGTAATTCTGCATGAGCAGCACTTAAAGCAGGGTCCATTGTTGGCATTTCGTCAGCTTTGATTGAGGTGCCAAAACCTAGCAGTATAAATAATAACAGAAAAAACAAACGCATTATTTATTTGGCATCTTCTAAAATCATGGCGCTGGCTTTTTCTGCAATCATCAAAGTCGGCGCATTGGTGTTGCCAGAGGTAAGGCGCGGCATGATAGAGGCATCAACTACGCGAAGTCCGCTAATTCCATGAACTCGCAAGCGGTCATCAACCACTGCCATTTTATCCGAGCCCATTTTGCATGTTCCTACGGGGTGGTACAAAGTACTGCCAGTATTTCTTAAGTAACCTTCCCAATCATCATCGGTTATAACTTCTGCTCCGGGATTGTCTTCTTCGGCGCGAATATCATCAAAGGTTTTCCCGGCAAATAATTCGCGCATCCATTTCAGGCCAAAGACAGTCGAGCGCACGTCTTCTTCGCTATCGAGATAATTACAAAGTACCTTTGGTTTATCATCAGGGTCATTTGATCCAGCCCTTACCCAGCCGCGACTTTCTGGTCGCATTTGATAAACTGCACCTAACATGCCGGGGTATTTACGTGCCTTCATGCCGTCGAGTTCTAATGATGCTCCAAGGAAATGAAACTGTAAATCTGGTGTTTCCAATTCTGGACGGGACTTGATGAACGCTCCGATATGCGCAGGTGCAATAGCCATCGCACCTTTTTTGGTGGTCATGTAACGCAACATTTCCCAAATTAATGGTAGTCCTTGCACCCGATGGTTATAACCAAGTTTGCTGGACAGCTTACAGCTTACTACTGCGCTAT
Organism: Robiginitomaculum sp.; assembly: GCA_016763315.1. GTDB lineage: Bacteria > Pseudomonadota > Alphaproteobacteria > Caulobacterales > Maricaulaceae > Robiginitomaculum_B. Next base: position 3,746 of record JAESTZ010000034.1, on the reverse strand, counting down.
AATGGTCTTGCAGGTTTTCGCCAACGCCGGGTAGTTCGTGAAGCACTTCGACACCGATATCTTTTAATAATTTAGCGGATCCAATGCCGGAAATTTGCAAAATGTGTGGACTATTGAACGCTCCACCACTGACAATTACTTCTTTATTTGCTTTGGCGGCAACTTGTTTACCCTTATGAGAAAAAACTAACCCGGTGCACTTTGTGCCATCGAATGACAAAGCTCCGGCTTTTGCATCGGTCAATATAGTCAGGTTTGGACGGGACTTGATCGGGTCAAGATAACCTCTGGCCGCACTAAAGCGTTTACCGTCTTTTATCGAGGTTTGAAAATAACCAACCCCTTCTTGGTCTTCAGTGTTTAAATCAACATTATGGGCTATTCCCATGGCCTTTACGCCGTCAATAATGGTGTCGGACACAAAGTCTGTTTCGGTGAAGTCAGTAACAGCCATCGGCCCGCCAACGCCTCTAAGCTCGCTTGCTCCTTGTTCATGATCTTCTATGGATTTGTAGATCGGTAGGACATGATCCCAGCCCCAGCCTTTATTGCCTGATTGCGCCCATAGATCAAAATCCCGTGGCTGGCACTTCACCCAGAGCATACCGTTTATCGAAGATGATCCGCCAAGGGTCATGCCCCTTGGTTGGAAGATAGAGCGATTGTTGAGGTTTGGCTCTGGCTCGGTATCGTACATCCAGTTGTTTTTGGGATCATATAATAATTTCATAAAACCAGCCGGCATGTGGATCATCGGTGATTTATCTTCACCGCCAGCTTCTAGTAGTAGTACTTTGTTTTTTGGGTCGGCTGATAATCGATTTGCCAATACACAACCTGCGGAACCGGCGCCAATAATGATGTAATCAAATTCCATTTTAAGCTCCTGAAGCTATTTTAATTTTCGCATTTCTTTGCCTGAAAACCGGCACCCACTTTTCATAGAAATGTTTGTGTTTATATTTCGGCAACAATTAAATGTGGCCCCGGTGTAGCCAGCGCGTAAACCAGTGCATCATCAAATTCACCGGCAGTTTTAGTGCTAACTGATGGGACACCAAAGCCGGTTCCTATCGCCACCCAGTCCATTTTCGGATTGGAGAGGTCAAGCATGGCTTGTGCTGCGGGGCCGGGGTCGCCGGCGCCAACACGTGCCAATTCAAAGTTTAAGATCAGGTATGAGTGATTAGCAAAAACCACATTTATGATGTTTTGTTTCTCGCGGGCTTGTGTCCATAAAGCCTGACAAGTATAGGCGCCCGCACCATCGCCACATAATGCAAATACTTGCTCGTCGGGACAAGCAATAGCTGCACCAACTGCCATTGGCATTCCCATGCCAATAGCTCCACCGGTGAGACACAGCCAGTCATGATCCGGGCCGTTCTCTAGCCAAGGAAATACCCCCATGCCCGAAGTTGTGGCATCATCACATATTACCGAGCCATCTTTCATGTGCCGCAATAAAGACAGGCCGACAAAGCCGGGATTTAATGGCTGCTCACGATCCAATTCTGGCGCTTGTGATCGTGGTTGTAGTGCCTGCGCCTCATTTGCTTCTAATACATCTGCAAGGTCGGCCAGAGCCTTGGCGCTATCAGTTGTTACATCGGCTAAAACCATAACCTCTGCACCGGGCGGCGTTAAAACAGAATCAATTCCTGGATAAGCAAAAAACGATACCGGAGCTTTCGAGCCGGCAATCACTAACAAGTCACAATCTTTCATGTCTTCTAAGGCGCTTTCGCCAAAATAGTTCAATCTTTGGGCACTAAAATGATTACTGCCACGGGAAATGCGTGCAGCAAAAGTTTCAAAGATCACTCGACAATCAAGTTTTTTTGCAATTCGGCCAGCCGCCGCCATGCCCTGTGCGTGACATGCAATATCGCCTAAATACTGGATCGGATTTTTTGCAGCTCTGATTTTATTAGCAACAGCAGTAATTTCATCTTCTGTAACTTGATGTCGTGCAGGAAAATCAGTTTTTTCTATTACTTCCGGCTCTATATCAGACCAGGCGCAATCAGCCGGCAGGATCAAACTGGCAATACCGGGTTCAGGGCCGTATGACTGACGAACTGCTTCAACGGCCAGTGTTGAAATTTGTTCTGGCGTATCAACATTTCCTGTCCATCTGGAAACGGTTGCGCAAAAACCTTCAATGTCTGAAGTCAACGGAGCATCAAGCTTTATATGATCACGGGCGTGGTCGCCGACAATGTTCACCACAGGGACTTTGGCTCGTCGCGCATTATGGAAATTTGCTAGGGCATTGGCCAGACCTGGCCCCAAATGCAGTAAAGTACTAGCCGGCTTGCCACTCATTCTAGCGTATCCGTCGGCAGCGCCTGATGCTACTCCTTCAAACAGGCATAATACTGCCCGCATGTCCGGATTGCGATCCAAAGCTGCCACCATGTGCATTTCCGAAGTTCCCGGGTTGGTAAAGCAAACTTCTACACCTTGGTTGAGCAAGGTTTTGACCAAACTTTCTGCAGCAAACATATATTTCTCCCTTTTGTTTGAATGTTAGGGGCTTGAAGCCATTTGGTCTAGCTGTACTATTTAACAATGCACGTAGATGATCTGATAACGCTTCTTGATTCGGCTCCTCTACCCGGCGAGGGTGGGTATTTTCGGCGTACCTATGAAGGTGCAATAGGTACAAACGAACGAGCCGTTTTTTCGGTGATTTATTATTTATTGACTGCGGAACAACCGCGTTCAGCTTTGCATTATTTACCAATTGCCGAGACCTATCATTTTTATCTTGGTGATCCGGTACAAATGTTGGTTTTGCAGCCAGACTGGTCAGGCAAGGAATTGCTTTTAGGCTCTGATGTTTTTTCAGGGCAGGAAGTTCAAACAATGGTTCCAGCGCAATGCTGGCACGGTTCATATTTGTGCGCTGGCGGTAAGTTTGCCCTGATGGGTACAACCATGACTCCGGGTTATATGGATAAGGATTACAAGGGTGCTGATCGTGACTTATTGCAACGGCAATACCCTGAATTTAGCAAGCAAATAGAAAAACTAACTGGGAATCTGTGATGAATTTTAATGGGAAAACTGTTTTGGTGACCGGAGCCAGTGGCGGTATTGGCGCATATATTGCTGAAGCTTTTGCGGCGGCTGGAGCAGAAGTTATTTTGGGTTATGGCTCTAACTCAAAGTCCGCAGAAAATTTGCAAAATAAGATCATCAAAGACGGGGGACGCGCTAGTTTAGCTGGCTTTGATGTAACCGATGAGCTGCAAGTCTGCGAGGCTTTTGCCGCCATGCGCTCGTCGCCTGATATTTTGATTAACAATGCTGGTGCATTTCCGATGGCCGATACTTTACAAACCAGTGCCGATGACTGGGACAAGGTGCAAGCGATCAATTTGCGCTCGGCATTTTTGTGTTCCCGCGAAGCTATTAAAATTTGGCAGGAGCAGGGCAAAGCGGGAGTTATTGTCAATATCGCCTCGATAGCTGCTTCTCTCTCGCAGGAACAAATAGTTCATTATAGCGCCGCCAAAGCTGGAATCTTGGCTTTGTCACGAAACTTGGCAGCAGAGTTTGGTCATGCTGGGATTCGGGTCAATACAGTATCGCCGGGTTTGGTTTGGCGGGAAAGTTTGAATGATGATTGGCCAGATGGAGTGAAAAAATGGAAAGAAGTCAGCCCGTTAAGAAAGCTGGTGCAACCACAAGATATTGCCAATGCCTGCTTGTTTCTTGCTAGTGACAATGCTGCTGCC
>JAESTZ010000033.1 GCA_016763315.1 Robiginitomaculum sp. | reverse complement strand
GAACCAAGCTTGAACCAGTTTATTGATGTTTTAGCAGAATGGGATAGCGAACTTAAAGCATTAAATGTACCAGAGTTAAATGATCCGGGGATGGAACCATGAGCCGCCCTTCGGGGTTGGCTTCTTTCAAGCGGGCTGCTAATGCCAGTGCAAAGCCAATAAGCCATAAATACCCACCTCCATACTCCCTGCGGCTCACCCATGATGAACGTGCCTTGCTTGACCGTGCGGCAGGAAAACTGCCTTTGAGTGTTTATATACGATCAAAGCTATTTGGAGATGCAGTCTCCAAGCGGTCTTTCAAACATCCACCCAGACGCAAGCACCTTCCCTCCTTCGATCAAAAAGCCATTGCCCAGCTTCTTGGTGCATTGGGACAATCACGGCTGGCTTCCAATATGAACCAGATCGCCAAGGCGGCGAACATAGGAGCATTGCCGGTTAGCGAAGATTTGGTAGCAGAGCTGCACGCAGCTTGCGCGGATATTGCGGCCATGCGCAATGATCTGATCTCTGCCCTTGGCCTAATGGCGAGGGATTAGAGCCATGATCCTTGTAGGTAATCAGCGCGGTGGGGCGCAAGACTTGGCGGTGCATCTGATGAAACCGGAGAATGAGCATGTAGATGTACATGAGGTGCGGGGTTTTGCCGCATCATCGCTGTACGGGGCGTTTAATGAAACCTATGCGCTCTCACGAGGCACGCAGTGTAGGAAGTTCCTCTATAGCCTGTCCATCAATCCCCCAGCGGACAAACAGGTTTCAACGGATGATTTCATCAAAGTAATTGATCGCGCAGAAAAGACGCTGGGATTAGCCGGTCAGCCCCGCGCTATTGTCTTTCATGAGAAGCAAGGTCGCCGCCATGCCCATTGTGTGTGGAGCCGGATTGATACCAATGAAATGAAGGCGGTTCATATGCCCTATGACCGCAAGAACCTTGTTGATCTCACCCGCGATATATTCATTGAAAATGGCTGGAACATGCCAGATGGCTTGATCGACAAGAATTTGCGTGATCCGCGTAACTTTACATTGGTGCAGTGGCAACAAGCCAAGAGGCAAGGCAAAGACCCTCGTGTTATTAAAACGGCCTTACAGGACGCATGGGCAATATCAGATAGCAAAGCAGCCTTTACCCAATCCTTGGCCGAACGTGGGTTCTGGTTGGCGCGAGGTGATAGACGCGGCTTTGTGGTGCTGGATCACAAGCAGGAGATTTACAGCCTGCCCAAATGGTTAGGCCTAAAAACCAAAGAGGTGCGGAATCGTTTAGGAGAAAGCAAAGATTTACCAAGCGTGGAAGAAACACAAACCCTGATTGCCAACGCAATGAGCAAAACGCTGGATCGTCTTGCCGGTGAACTATCTCAAAGGAACACCAAAACCCGCGAAGCCTTTGAGCGCCGCCGCATCGCTTTGGTGCAACGGCAACGGCTACAGCGCCAAACCTTACAAGAGCAACAAGACAAACGCCGCATTCATGGCAACAAGATCAGGCAAGCCAGATTTAGGACTAGCATAAGCGGCATATGGGATCGCTTGCGCGGTGAGCATAGAAACATTCAAAGACAGAATGAACATGAAGCCTACGGCGAATTACAGCAAGATCGTAAAGATATGGATGAGATGGTTTTTCGGCATCTGCGCGAACGCCAGCATATTGAAATATTCAAATTGCGGATACAAGATAAAGCAAATCATATACAGCGAAACTTGAAGATGGATCGACAAAACTATACAAGAGGGCAATCGCCTGAACCTTAGGACAGTACATGAATAAGGGTAAAAAGATCTCTTAGCATAGACCTAAATCAGGCCCATAAGCGTTGCAGGGGAACAGTGACACCATCAACCACACTGGTCACTTTACCACGAGCATCATAGGCATAAGTATAATCCAATGCCACTGCACCGCCGGGCTTGGCTGTACGGGTTTGTAATAGTTGCAGCCTAGCGTTTAAGGTCTGGCTGAATACTTGGCCATTGCCATATTATTCTTCTTCATTCTTCCGTATCTCGTTACCTTCATCATCAAACGTAACAGAAGCTATTTGCTCCACCTCTGCAATAATATTTTTTAGTTCTAGCAATGGGAGATGAATTTCTTGGTATTTAACTTCCATATTTGCGTCAAAGCCATATGCAATGAATTCCACAAAAACATCGCCACCGTCTGAAATAAAAAAATTAGTAGAATATAGATCACCTGACATAATTTGTAGCTCTCGCCAGTCATCAGGAGGGGCAGCAAAACTAGTCCATAGGTCTTTCGGGAAATTAAATTTCTTTGAATATTTATCTTCCATCATTCTTTATCTCTCTCTATTCTGGATGCTCTTCGTGGAGAAGGTGAGTTTCTGCTGGCTGATAAAAATGTTACAAATTCATATCTCCCATTTTCATTTTGTCGAACCCTTACCCCACTACCTGATTTTGTTCTTATATCAATGTTTCCATTTTTTCTGTTCCGTTGAACACTACTATAGTTGCCCGTGATACTATTGAACAATTCCGATCCTCGTGCATTAAATTGATTTGCAGTGCTCTCGCCACTGCGTGCAAATGTAGAATCTTGGCCACGTGATGAGTGTTTCTGAAACGCGCGGCCAATTGTTGTAAGTCCGTTTCTATTTATTTGTTGTCCACTTTGATACGATTGGCTAAAGGCCGTTTGTTGTACACTAGCCAACTCTCTACCTATTGCACGGACTTGTGTATTTGTCGGCGTAAAAGTTCTGCTATAAGCTTGCGGTATGCCAGTCCATTGGGTGATCTCATAAGCAGATCGTTGAAAACTATTATATCGTATTTGACCCGGGATACTTCTATGAACGCGACCACGCCTTGATTCCCCAGTTGGATCTGTAAAACCTAATGGATCATTACCAACATAAGTATACCGATTAAACATATACGGAGCGCGAGGACTAAACCCGACCGGATCGATTGACAAGAACCTACCCAGTGCCGGATCGTAATAACGAGCCTGCATGTAGTTAAGACCGGTGGCTTTGTCTTTTATGTGACCGGTGTAACCGTCGAGATTATCGTTGGCTGCTGGATTAAGGATAGTCTCGCCGAAAGGAGTGTATTGTTCCGTCCAAGAGATCAGCCCGTTAACATCCGTACCAGAACTCGCGGAACCAAGGTGATCCTTGTGCAAATACGTTACATTGCCATTGGTGATACGAGCGATCTTGCCAATATAATCGGTTTTCTTGTTAGCACTAAAATCAAAAATATGGATCAACGTACCAGAAGCATCATAGACATTGTAAATCACCTTGCCATTGATATCAGATTTCACACGCTTCATGTTGCCATCATATAAATACGTCCCAACCGCAGCACCCGAAGCGCTGCTTAAAATAGTCGGTTGATCCGACATGTCGTAGGCAAAGTTCTGCGCACCTAATTTGGTGATGTTGCCCCTCGCATCATGCGTGATGGTTCGATTACCTTTGGCACTATCAGCGGTCAAGGTAACCATATTAGTGGCATTGTTGTAAGTATTGGTGACAAGCCGGCCACCCAATGTCTTGGTGCGGATATTACCAAGTGCATCATAACTAAACGCACCCGCACCCCATGGCCCAGAGGCAGTGGTTAACCGACCCAAGCTATCATAACCATATACCCGGTTGTTGGCGGCAAGGACATTATCAACCACACTGGTCACCTTGCCACGAGCATCATAAGCATAAGTATAATCCAGCGCCACTGATCCGCTTGGCTTGGCTGTACGGGTGCTCAATGGTTGCAGTCTAGCGTTCAAAGTCTGGCTAAACACCTGACCGTTGCCATAGGTCATCGCAGACATTGCCCCAGATGGGTGGTAGTTGATATTATCAGCAAGAACCTGTGTTGCGGTTTGTAACTTAGTGGCACGGCCAAGGCCGTCCATAGTCGTGACCAAACTATTGCCACCCGGATAGGTACGAGCAGTCATCTGACCAGCGGTGTTATAAGCATAACCAGAATCAAAGCTTTTACCGTCAATATGTAATATCTCGGCGGTGAGCATGTTCAACTCGTTATAAAAGTAAAACCAGTTGGCATTGTCATCTTCCCCGATGATGTCGCGACTGATGATGGTTACATTACCATTGGCATTAAAGGCTTTTGAGATGTCCGGGGTATTGGGATCAGTAAACAAGGTCGCCCAATTACGACCGAGATTGTCATAAAATAGATCAACCCGGTTGTTCCCTGATGGGGTGGTACAGGCGGAACCTGCGGCATTACCCTTGGAATAGGCCACCATTTGACCAGAGGCATCATATTGATACAGGCTACTGCCGCCCTCATTGGTGTGGTGGCGACAAAGCTGTTGCCGGCTATTATAAACATAGGTATTGGTCTGATCCATCGCTATGCCGTTTTGGGTGCCGACTTGACGTAATGATACTTGCTGTCCCCAGATATTACGGTTGAGGTAAGTGTTAACCCCTTGTGGCTGTAAGATGCGGATCAACTCACCAAAGCCATTATTGTAATTTGTCGTCTGTGCGCCACTGGCATCAGTAACTCTGGTGCGATGAACAGATAGATACGCGGTGCTGGTTGTCGCAAAGGGTGCCACAGTCTCGGCAGTGCTAATCACCCGGCCAAGTCCGTCATAAGTGGTGTTAATGCCGGCAGTAGTGGTTGGACTGGCGCTTGGTTGTGAGCTGAACACAGTTTCGCCCAAGGCATTAAAGCTAGTATTTACATAAGTAGAAATACCAGTGGATAAATCCGTTGTTTGTTCCAACACCGGACGGGTAAAGCCATCATAAGTAATCGTGGTTCTGGCATTACCCTTAGTTATAGTCTGTATGGTATTGGTACCAAAGCTATAAGCAATATCCGTATCCAGCCAAGCGGCTTGGGTTTTCGATGGAATGATCTTGGTCACTCGTCCCATATTGTCACGATTATAGCTGGTAACATAACCCATCGCATCGGTGCTGGAGGTAACCCAGCCATTATTATCAATGCTTTGGTATTCTGATATACCATCAGGACGGACAAACTGTGTCGGCTGGCCGCCTTGGAAGTTTAGATACTGATAGGTGTTACCCAAGGCATTGGTGATGGTTCTAATGGTGCCGGCTTCGTTAACCCCGGTGTTATAGCTAAAATCAGCAATTCGCTGGCCATACACATCTTGCCATATCTTACGACCCAAAGCGTCATAGCCAAACTGTGCCGTAGTACGACCATTTATAATCATCACATTAGGCAAGGCCAGCACCCAAGGGGAAGTTTTGTTTATATAGGTTAAGTCTGTCACACGCTGGGTTGTAGAAACATTGCTCCAGCGTTTGGCTTTGGTCGGGCGACTAAAGCTGTAAAGGGACGAGCCTTGGTTGGTGTTATAGGTAAGTTCGGCTGAAAAAGTATCACCATCACTGTTAAGCACATGAGTGAACTGGTTGCGCGGTTTGATGAATTTACCGGTGTTCTCATTTTGCAGCCAAGAAGTCCCCAAAGCGTTCTCAACCGTATAGGTGAAATTGGTGGTGCGAATAGGCGAGCCAGTTCCGCCATTGTCATAAACTTCGGTTTTTTGGATCAAGCCTTCAAGATCGGTAGACCGATGATAAGTGCTTTTGGTGGTGCGCCCCAACGGGTCAATTACTTGCCCCCATTTGGTGCTTGCTGGTGTGCCAGAGGTGTAACCGGAATATGTATAGTTCCAAACAGAAGACGGATAACCAGAGCCGGTTAAAGTTTTGCTTTTAACCGACATCGCATCAAAGAAATACAAATTATCAGCAGTTATCGGCGGGATGCAAGTAAGGGTGTCAGAGCTAAAGCCGCCTGCATAGCCCTTTAGGTGACGGGTTTCGCGCAAAACAAACGTACCAATTGCCCCATTAGGGTGGGTCAAAGATACAGATTGATCAGCAACCTCGCACCCATCTCTAGGGTTAGCAGTAACAACCAATGCCTGTAGGTTAAAGCTCCACTGCCTGCTGTCAGGTAAGGTTACTGATGTAAGCGAATATCCACCAGAAAATGTCGTATAATTATAATTCCAAGTTCGACCATTAGCCGTTGCACTATTAAGCCGATTACCAGCGCCATAACTAAACGTAATTTCACGACCATCATTACTATGGATACGGGTTACTTTTCCTGCTGAATCATAAGTATAACGAACCCAATTACCATTTACGTCTTTTACTTCTGTCGCTTGTAAAATAATATAAAGACGATGCAATGCAGTGGTTCCAACCGGAAGAGGTGCTGCTCCTTTGACTATATAATTATCAAATGTATAAACATCACCATTAGGAGCAGTAGCAATAAAACCATCAGCATTTTGAGTGGCTTGCGTACATTTCAAAGCCCAATAATCATTAGTGGCTTTGATAGTACCAGCAGGCCATGTAATACCTTGGGGATTATTCATTACCTTTTTAATGCCTTGGCCGGGAATTTCCATATTCAGGCCATTCGAATACTGATAATCATCAATAATATTAAAACCCGATGGATCTATAGTCGGTTGGCTTTGACCCGGAAGCTGAACGATAACCGGGCCAGGGCGGGGTACGGAGCACAGAGATTTCGCAGTGGTTGGCGGCTGCAGCCCGCCAGTATTAGAGTAATCCGGCAACATGATAGATATCCGAGGTGTCTCAAGCAACCAATCGCCAAGCGATACCGATGCCGTGCTTCTATCAGTGCGACCTAAAGAAATGGTACGTCTTAACACCACCTCAAGGGCGGAATTACCGGGAAGAGATATATCTACATGTTCAAATGATAATGATCCGGTATTAAGGTCAATGCTGTCGCCTAAAAGGTTCGGGCCATCAGATTTAAGCCGTTCGTCAATAGTTTGCCGAGAAAGATAATCAACATCAATAGAAGGGTTAGAAAACCCGCCAAAAAACGAACTAGATGAGGACTGGGCAACAGGCTCCCCTGCTGCTCTGGCAACAGGTTGCGGTTTAGGCGCGCGTACGTATGGCCGAACCGAATATTTAACAATCGGTCTTGTAGTTGCCTCTCTCTCGCCAGGATTGGCTCTGGTCTGTGCATTGGCAATGCCTGAAAACAATAGGAGTGATACCGTAATAGCGAGCGAGAAAAATAACGAAAAAACCAGACCTCTGAACATACTTTCAACTCCAACAACATGTAACTATATCAATCAACCTCACCCTAGGGTTGCTCACCTATCTGTAAAGGCAACAATATATATTTCTCTCTTGACGCGAGTTTTAACTCCACAGGATAGTGTGATTTTGCGGGGAAATTAAATCAATGAGTGCCAAAAATACTGATTGCTGTGATATCTTTTGAAACAACAATACCGACTGTCATTGTTAATTCAGCCCAAGTTTTGGAGGGTTTTGTTTGTAAAAGCTAGATCTGCGACTTGCCAGAGCCATATGTTACGCTTTGTTCTCTTCGCCATGGATGATGCTCTGGCGGCGATTGCTGTCGTTGCGCAAAAACGGCCTGACACGCTCGGTTTTTATGGTGTAATCCTCCCTTGAAAAAGCCGGGTCAGCGTCATGGAAAGAGCTTTAGAAAAGAGCAAAACGAGTTTTGGAAACCTGTCCGCCTAGCCAACAAATCAGAAAGGAAGTTGTGTCATGATTATTACACGCAAACCTCTGAATAAATCGAAACTTGATACACACTTGTTCAGTAAGGCAAAACACTCTCCACTTTAATGAAGCAAGTCCAACCAGATCCGTATGAATGCTGTGCTGCGCGCTTATTACGAGATAATCTTTCAAGTCGGCATACACCTTGATGAAATAGATACCTATATAGGGTAATGCAGAATACAATCCTGCCCCCTTTAAACCCTCTAGCGACTCATTGAAATAAAGAAATATTACGGATTAGGATCTTTAGGAGACTCATTATTCAGATTTTCAGAAGGATTTATAATCTCGCTAGCATCCTCAACCGGAACCATTTGACGCAACATTTGTTCAATACCTTGCTGTGATGCAGTAATGCGCTCAATCATGTCTGTATAGTAAACAGTACGTTGTTTTGCTTCCGAAGATATTTGCTCAAGGGATACAGATTGGTTATTACTCAAAGTCAATGCGAAATAACCAAGGCCTGCGCCAATTAGGCCAATAGCCGCCCCTCCAAATGCATAAATTAAGGCCTTCTTATCAGACCCTTTGATATTATTATCGATTTCCCCTAGGTGAGACACGGCTGTTTTGAAACTATCTTCAGTCTGCGTAAAGCCGGACGTAAGGATGCCGTCAGTCTTCGCAAAGCCGGTCGTAAGGATGCTGCCAGTACTCTGAAAGCCTTCTTTTAATACCTTTACAATCTCACTAGAGTCTTGCTCAGCATCTGTACCAGATTCTGTGGAATTTTCGTTCCCCATGCCACCCTCTCTCACTAGTATAGCGGAAGTTAAGAATTTTTCAACTTCTTCTTCCGAGAAAGAATTGGCATCATTAGGTAAAATAAATCTAAAGGTCGTGTCAGCTTTTATGTTTTTTGAGATCGTTCCTTTCCCAAATATTAACAGTTTCCCTCGTTTCATAGATTTGTTGAGACGTTTCTTTATAGCTGAATTTACTTTATCACATTCGGATAATGCTTGAACATCAAAGATCACTACATTTTCAGAATCAAGTATCTTTCTCGTTGCTGGCTCCTGTGGGTTTGAAACTTCCCCAGCGGCAGCACCTTTGATTGAACATTGTTTTCCAAGCGTCTTTCCTTCAATTACGTCCCAATCGCCGTGCACACCAGCTCTGATAGCTTTTTGGATAGCCGATTCAACGCCTCGACGAAGACGCGCCCCTACCTTATCATCGCTAGGGTCTGTCGAACCGCCCAAATCAAAGTTCGTGTAAACAGAATGTGCACCATGCTGGGTAGCGTTAATAGCAATACCCACAGCTTCTTCAAGCTTTATTCTTTTGGCGTTCAAGTCATCCCCTCCTCAAATATTATTTTGTCGCGCAATTGAGCAGGTTCACCATAAGGTTGCAAGGGGAAATTTTGCTGTCTCATGTTGAATATGTCGCTGCAAATTTTAAGAAGGCTTTTCATGCTTTTAATCGTGACTCCAAAAAATGACCTAAATTAGGCAATGAAAGCGACAAGCCAAGAATATCCAGAACCACAAACACGGGAAACCCGAAGTGATTCACTCTGAAAGGTAGGAAGAGAACTTGCCTGTGGCAACCCCACGCCTCTCGACAGGCGAAAATGCCGCTATTGACGAATAAAGTCTCGCTGCAGACAATTGCACAAGCACAACACCGAAGTTGGATAAAAACCACTCAACCTGCCAACGCCAACCTCTCAAACGCCCGCCGGACGGTTAGCCCGGACACCCCATAACGGTGCGCCAGCTCATCCACAGTAAATCCATCCTGCATGATTGCTCTGTGTGCCTCGAGGGTATCATATTCATCGAGCTTGAATTTCGGGCCGAGCTTTACCCCGCGTTCCCGTGCGGCTTCCAACCCTGCCATGGTGTTCTCACGGATCAGGTCGCGGTGAAACTCTGCTAGTGCGCTGAATAGATGGTAGACCAGCTTGCCGCCGGGGGTGGTGGTGTTGATACCTTCGGAGATAGAGCAGAAATGAATATTCTCTTTTTGGAAGCGGGTGAGCAGATCGGCCAGATGCAATACCGAGCGCCCAAGGCGGCAGAGCTTGAACACCACAAACACGTCACCAGATTTTACTTCGGCCAAAGCATCATCCAGTCCCGGACGCTGTGCCTTTGCCCCTGATATACCATGATCGCTGAATATATGATCGCATTTGACCGCACTTAACGCATCCATTTGCATGTTCAGATTTTGGGACTTGGTGGACACCCGCGCATAACCAATGCGCGGCGCACCTTCAAAGCTTGGCCTATCAAGTTCAGGAAAAACAACCATATTCAGCGCCTCTTTATCTGTTCACAAACGATGGTTTGTGAACGGGGCGCATTGTTGTCTCCAAGTGCAATATGGGCTGGCTGTAAGCCCTTTATTTCCGCCACTTTCAATAGTTCGTCAATCATTATTCCTCTATATTTCACAATTGATGGTTTACGAATAAAGCCAGTATAACACTTGCGATTATTGTGTTTCTATCCATCGTAAGTTTCTACCCACAACCTATTTACGCAAAAGACATCAAGGTCATTCCAGAGGGCTGTAACGTGCCACGCGGCTATGATTGCGCCACACCGGGCTTTGAGAATCCCCTTACGTTGGAAGAGGCCATAGAGCTTTCCAAGACAGAAACCGTGGTCTATCTCTATGGCAAGGGGATACAAGATTTGAGGTGGGTGGCCGATATACTCACCAAAGGAGATAATGGCTTGCCGCTTCGTGCTATTGCGACACCGGGCATAAATGTACCGAAGGACAGCACGTACGTCATAATCTTAGGAAAAGTTGTCAAACACCGTGTTTCTGAAAAACCTGTGGAATTCTATCAGAAATTTATAAATAGAGGCAAAATCTTTAACTTGACCAGAGGGCTACATGAAAGGTGGTCTGTAGGTAATCAGGGCGCAAACTGATTAAAATCTATTGCTTGCTGGTTTTCCATGTTTTGATCTGCGATCTCCGAACTGGCTAACAAATCGCGATGCTGGATATCGTTATTTCCCGGAGTTACCACATCGTTTTCCGCGCCTCGCCCACCCTGCAAATCATCCAGCCGTTTCTCTAACGGATCAATTTGTTCTTGAACGTCCCGCAAGGCTTCGTTGGTGTCGTCAAAGGCGATTTGTTGTACTCTTTGCTCGGCGGCAATGATCGCCATCAACGCCATAGGGTCGGTACGATCAACACTGTGACCAGTGCGTTTCTCATAAGCTGCAACCAACGCCTCTAAATCATCATCACGGATCGCGCCGCTTTCATCCAGTTCCGGCAGGTTTCCGTTATCCAGTGACCTCTGCCAGTTTTGCAGTTGATGCTGCTTGGCGGTGATGTCATTCAGATCACCGATAAGATCGTCGCGCTGTTGATAGAGGCCAGATAATTGACCGTTAATCCGGTCAATCTCGATAAGGATCGCATTTAGATAGGAATCTTCGGCTTTTTTGTTGTTATCGGAACTACCTTGATAAGCAGCATTCCCCTTTCCCAACACAACATTTCCACCAAGCACGGAATCGCCTGCATCCACCCCCTTGGAGGCTTGCAGTATTTTTACTTCCTGCTCTCTTGCAACGCGATGCACAGCACCATGGTCAGGTTGATCCTTATCCATGCCACCTCATATCGGAATATATGAAAGGAAAGCTGAATGCGGCGCGGCTGGAGGCTACGCCTGCCAGCATACGTTTATCTGCCATGCAGATAAACGTATCATCAACAAAGCAGCCATTACGCCCCTTTGTCCCGCCTCCCAAATTTGTATGTAACCACGTACCACTCATATTACTGTTTTTGTTATTGCCCTGTATTATATTACCTGTAATTCCTTAAAATCACCTTAATAACCACAATTACCGTAATGAATACAAATGGTTACCTCCAACCGTTTCTTGCCGCCACACTCTTAAAACAACTCCCCTTGCCTGCTGTCCTCTACATAACGCTTCCAGCTTGGGTCTTTGGCGCGAGCATCAAGCCAGTGCAGAACACAAAGCCACCACATCACCACCATGATCTCGCTCGATTGAACCTATTTCATGGAAATGCGATAGATAACCCGTATCGGTGATGGGAAGCATCTCACGCTCTGGGTTGATGCTTTTAATCTCAAGATGGGCAATGACATTGTGATTGTTGGGGGAGTAACGCGCCTCAATCTCAATGCCCTGCCAGTTAAGCCTGTATGTTTGATATTTCATTTCAATGACTCCAGAATACATGGATTTCTTCAAATCCTGTTTCGATAGTGAAAACATCATTGATTTCCAAATCCCGTGCCATGGCTTCGTAGTCTATATAAAATTGCAGGCTTTCAGGGATTTGCGTAGTTTCCTCGGTGATCTCTTGGGCGTAATCACTTAGTGATCTGTACTCACCGACATAATGATCTTCCAGAGTATCGCGGGCATATTCCAAAGAATGAAAATGCGCTAATAACTTCCCGCCTAATTCGCCATTCTCGGCGATAAAGGTGGCAATCTCAGCCACACTATCAATACCTTGATATTCAGCTATCGGCGCGCCTTCAAAACCTTCATAGTCATGGATCGCCCATTCTTCGGCTTGGGTTTCCGGTGAAGTCGCAAGCATAGTTCTAATCTCGGCTCGAATAGCGCTTGCATCCTGATCCGCATCTATCCAAGTACCATGCAGTATGCCGCTATTGTAAGCAGCCAGACACGCCACATAGATACGTATTTCTGTTTCTTGGTTTTCCATTTCCTTTTTCCTTTGGGTTTGGGGTTCGCATGAACCCTTGGCCACTGCCGAAGTCGGGGTGTGCAAACGGCAAGGAAAAATCGACGTGGTTTTGGTGCGGGCGCAGACGCGCCGTAGCTTTTTGCGAAGGCTTTCGAGCCACGGCCCGATCTATTTTTACTTAAAGTGCGCTGAGGGCACGCTGCCCTAAGTCTTGGATATACAAAATGCTACCTCATTAGAGGCGGCTCTATATTGCATCAGGGATCATGACCCGCATGGGACGAGACTACAGACTCGGTGGAGCAAGCCATAGAACGCGCTTGAATACCCAAGTTTAGCCTTATGGCAAAATAAGTTCAAGAAGCATTAGAAACAATTTAATAGTTATCCACCAAGATTAAGAAATATCTTGAAAGTTCTAGCGAACAGCTATCTATTTGGGTGTATGGGAATGAAAACAAGCAAAATAATCTGTGCGGACAGCATAAAAGCACTCGATCAAATTGATGAAAAGTCGATTCAATTGGTTGTAACTTCGCCACCCTACAACATCGGTAAAGAGTATGAACAAGGCGTTCGTATGTCCTTAGAAGAATATTTAGAGTGGCTAGAGCCGATTATAGAAAAATTGTGTTCTAAAATTTCTAATTCTGGGAGCATTTGCTGGCAAGTGGGAAACTATGTTAATAAAGGTGAGGTCTTCCCGCTGGATTTATACTTTTATGAAATGTTTCGAAAATGTGGTTTTAAACTTAGGAACCGCATGATTTGGCATTTTAATTTTGGGTTACATGCAAGCAATCGGTTCTCTGGTCGATATGAAACGGTGCTTTGGTTTACACGTACCGATGAATATATTTTCAACTTAGATCCTGTTCGGGTTCCGCAATTGTATCCAGGAAAGAGACACTCCGCAAAAAAAGGTGGGAAGGCTGGCGAGCTTAGTGGAAACCCATTAGGAAAAAATCCATCTGATTTCTGGGAGTTTTCACCAGAAGAAGCATTTTCAGAAAATCCACTTTGGAATCTGCCGAATGTAAAGTCAAACCACCCAGAAAAAACCCAACATCCTTGCCAGTTTCCAAGTGAGTTGGCAGAAAGGTGTATTCTGGCTTTATCAAACTCCGGAGATACTATTCTTGATCCTTTCGTAGGATCTGGAACAACTGTAATTGCCGCGCTAAAACACGATAGGGTTGGGGTCGGCATAGATAAAAGCAAAGAATACGCAGCTCTATCTAGAGAACGTATTCAGCTATTTAAAAAAGGTGAGCTAAAACTAAGAAGAGCTGGTAAAATAATTCGCAAACCAAAATCAGGAGAGAGGGTGTCGACAATTCCTGAAGAGTGGATTGAAAAAGCTTCCTGATAAACTTTAAGAGGAATGTATTGGTAAAATCTATAGCAAAAAAGAAAAAGCGGAGCGTAAAAAAGCTATCCGCGGCCGAACGCAAAGCGCGTAAATACAAAGCAGACCACAAAGCTTTGGTGCGTAGTGTTTTGCGGTCAACTGGATTTAATAGATACCCCAAACTAGCAGACAAAGAATTTTCAATTGATGAAACGACTAAATCTGATTTTGATGACATCTATGTTTTTGAAAATTTGATTGTTCTTGTAGAATACACTACAGCAAAAGATGTTGGCGGTCACCTAAAGCCAAAGAAAATTGTCTACGACAAAATCGAAGCGAACCCAAAAGGTTTCGTTGATATATTGCGTAACCTTGACGGTGAATTTGCATCAGATATTAACAAATCATACACGCCTGATGAACTTCATCTAAAAATACTATACTGCAGCAGAAAATCGTACGATTCTAAATACAAGTTAGAGGTTCCCAATCCTGTATTTTTAGATTATCCCGAACTTCGGTATTTTAAATTAATAACAGACAGCATCAAACGGTCAGCACTACACGAATTTTTGCATTTTTTGGGTATTTCTCATGAGCAGATTGGTGTTAATGGCCAGATTGGCACTAGCACCAGTAATCAAGCATATCCCGGATCACTTTTACCGGAAGCTAACTCCAATTTTGATCCTGGTTTTAAGGTCGTAAGCTTCTACGTCGACCCAGAAGCACTTTTGCGCCGATCATATGTATTAAGAAAAGAAGGCTGGAGAAACGCAGGTAACGTCTACCAGAGAATGATTTCGAAAGGAAAAATACAAGCTATACGAAAACACCTAAAGGAAAATAAGAGAGTTTTTGTCAATAATATTATTGCCACCCTCCCTGATGACACACAGATAGTTGGAACGAGTGGCAAAACAATCGATCCAAAGAAAATTATAAAAACTACTCCAGCAATAATTCAGATTCCCGATAGAATGAATACCGTCGGCCTCATTGACGGCCAGCATAGACTGTATTCGTACCACTCAACAAAACCAGAGGATATTGAAATCACGAAATTGAGGCGGAAACAAAACCTTCTCATAACAGGTATTATTTATCCACAAGGTCTATCCCAACCAGAAAGGGAAAAATTTGAAGCCCGGTTGTTTCTTGAGATCAACGCCAACCAGACCAATGCAAAATCAAATCTTAAGCAAGCCATAAATTTAATCCTTAAACCGTTTTCTGACGAATCTATCGCAAAAAGAATTCTTGATGAATTAGGTAAAACAGGAGCACTTTCTGGTCATGTTGAAAAATATTGGTTTGATAACAATAAGCTTAAAACCACATCGGTAGTCAGTTACGCGCTCAAACCTCTAGTCAAAACTAATGGGGCAGATTCTTTGTTCGCTCTTTGGGATGAGCCATCAAAAAAGGATATGGTTGAAAAGGAAGACAGCACTCTTCTCAAGAAATATGTGAAGTTTTGTGTGACGGAAATCAACCTATTGTTGGGTGCTGTTGAGTCGGTGATTCCAAAAGACCAATGGACGCCTGATAAAAACATACAAGGTAGATTTATTACAACCACCAATATTAATAGTATTTTGATTTGCATGAGACTATTGATTGAAAATGATAAAATTGGTGATTTTTCATTTTATAAAAAGAATTTAACAGATTTCTCTATTAAGAGTCTTGGGGATTTCCATTCAAGTCAGTATGGGCGCATGGCTGAAAGAATATATACAAAGTATTTTAGCGACTAAAATAACCAGCCATATTCCATGTGGTATCGAGGCGCTTAGCGTTTCCCTGATTGCCCTTTGAACAAACAATTGCTCAAGACATGATTTGGTGCAGGTAGAGGGGTTCTTCTCTGGCGGTATCCAAACGGTGGATAGTTGGCTTCAATAGCATTATCTGGTTTCTTAAGGGCAGGATCGCCATTAAGTCGATGGGTGCAGGGAGAGCGAAGTCTTCCTCGCGAGTGGGTTCAAAGGCGGCGCGATAGCCCCTTGTCCCAATGACATTGTCGCGCTGGAGGCGGCTCCATGAAATGGTCTCTGTGAAGCAGTCTTGGGGTTTTTAGGGGTAGCAGGAACGCTCCCTTAAATGGTGATGAACCGGCCACGCGGTT
>JAESTZ010000032.1 GCA_016763315.1 Robiginitomaculum sp. | reverse complement strand
TTCAATAAACTCCCAGATTGTTTTTCTGATGTATTTATATTTAAGCCCAATCTAAGAAAAGTGCATAATAGGCTGCAAATTACCTTTGGAATAGATTGGAAGGCACTGCCAAAGGCATGGTAAGACTAAAACGGTTATTTCAAGCTAAAGCCATTTAGGGCAGAAAGTATGTGGCAAGTTGAAACCATTCAGCCGGTGCTTCTGATCGGTGGCGCGTCGGTAGTTAGCAACGCTATGCACCTCGCTACCCCTTTATTGCGCGCTCATTCCGCCATCGATTTTTAGCTCGATACCGGTGATAAATCTGCTCTCGTCCGAGGCCAAATAAACCGCGGCATAAGCAACATCATCTGGATCGCCAATTCGTCCCATTGGAATGCCACGGGTTAATACGTGATCTCGTTGTTTGTCGTTCTCAAGACCCAGCGCATCGGTGATACCGTCAAGTATCGGCGTGCGGATGAAAACCGGATGGATAGAGTTCGAGCGGATATCATAGCCAGAACTAGCACAATGCAGTGCCACAGATTTTGAAAGCAACCAAACCGCGGCTTTGGCGGCATTATAACCGGCCATTGATCCGGCGGCATATAAACCGGCGATTGACGACATATTGATAATTGATCCGGGTTGATTTTCTTTTAGATATTTCATCGCGTGTTTACAGCCCAAAAACACCGAGTCAGCATCAATGCTCATTACCCGTTTCCAGTTTTCAAAACTTTCGTCCTCGATCGAACCCATAGTGCCAATGCCAGCATTATTGACTAAAATACTGATACCGCCCATTGCCTCATTTGCTTGCGACAAAACGTCAATCCATTGTTGCTCGCTGGCGACATCATGGGCAAAAGCATGGGCAGAGCCTTGGCGTACTGCATTTAATTCATCGCTAAGTTGTTGTGCGCCGCCTAAATTTATGTCGGTGATGGCAACTTGCGCCCCTTGAGCAACAAACATTTTTGCAATCGCTAGCCCAAGACCGCTGGCTCCGCCGGTAATTAAGGCTTTTTTGCCTAAAAGTCGCTCGCTCATGTTTGTTCTCCTGATATACTATCCATAAATTGTGCTAGTTCTGTATCTTTTGCTGTAACCCCGTCGGCATCATGGGTGCTAAGCAGTACCTCCACACGGTTATAAACATTGAACCATTCGGGATGATGATCCATTTGCTCGGCGCGCATGGCGACTTGGGTCATAAATCCAAAAGCAAAATTAAAATCTTTGAAATTATAAGTTTTAGTTATCGCATCACGGTCGGATTTTATTGTCCATCCGCTTAGTTGCTCTACAGCTTTTTTCGCGCCGATTTTCTCGTTCATTCGTTTGCCCCTGATAATTTACCCATGCGGGTTTGCCCATACTGGTTTATTTGTCAGCTATTCTTTAACACCCTTTTGGTAACATAGCCCATCAATCCAAAAAGTGGAAACCGGTTTTTGGATAAATTGATTGGTAAAAAAGGAAAATATACTCAAAAAGCTGTTTAATTCAGGTTTTGAGTATATGGAAAAATAAACTTGATAGATGGAGCGGTTAAATGACGCATTTTTTGGTATCTGATGAAAATCCAGCTGGACATAAACTTGAAGACTTGTTGTGTGATTTACGAGCGGACATTATCAAGCGCTGTAATAAAATCACCAGTGATAAACGCCCCGAGGCCATGACGGTATTGTCCAATAATATAAAAATTATGGAACATTTAAGCGAAGCCATACATTTGGCTACTGACTCCACCAAAATACTTGATCGCTCTTTTGGCCCTTCAAGTACCCAAACTGGCGGACCAACCCGTATCGGAGTTAAATAACCCGCTTTTAAGACCCGGCTTGATCTAAGGATCAGAACCGGTTTTGATAAAATAAATTTACTGGTTTGAATAATAGAACTGCGATCCCCTCACCCCGGCCTTCTCCCTCCTTCTAGGCTGCTCGCAGCACCTCAGGATGAGGTGGGAGAAAGGGCGAGCTTTTAGGTTTTACATAATTCTAAAAACATAACGGACATGACTCTCTCTCCTTGTGGGAGAGGGTTGGGGTGAGGGGTAATGATGCTTGAAAATTATAACAAAAACTGTCATCACCCGCCTCACCTTAAGCCTGTCGAAAGATAAATCGTGTGATGACAGCACGGAGCTAAGTATCAAAACCCCGTCACTCTGCGCTCGCCAGCTTGTCCTTTGGTGTTTTCTTGACATTATCTTTTACATCACGCTCGATCAGTAATCTACGCGGATCTAGCAGAACGAAGTTTGGACGTTTATCAAGCTCGAATGATAGTTTGGTTTCAAGTTCAGTAATACGAACCCGCTCCAGCTTTAACCATTTATCACCCCAGGTTTCTTTTGGATCTTCGTCATAAAAACCAATTTCCAGCCACTCGTTTAATTCCTCGCCGTCGATTTCGGTAACAGAAGTTTCTTTACCGTCTTCTTCGGAAGCAATTTTCTTGTCCAGCTTTACATCAAGACTAACAGTATAACCGCCATTTGAGTTGGGTTTAATGTCTATCTCGCCATCAATTTTCATATCCCAGAAAACAATGCGATCCCAATAATCAGTAATCAAAAGCTGCATATCCTCTGGTGCTGCGGCACGTAAATGCTCAACCAATTGCATTGTGGTCGGGTATGGCGGTCCTTTGGAGCCATATTCTTCCAAGAACCCACGAATGGCACCTTGCATCAACTCTTCGCCCATATTTTGCTTGAGACCCCAAAATACCCAGCTAGCTTTTTGGTAATCAAGATATTGCTGCTGTTCAGCTTTGGCCAATGGCGGCTCGTCCTCGCTATCACGTGTACGCCCGGCTAAATAAGCTTGAATAGCTCTTGTTTCCAATACCTTTCGTGCTTTTTGCCAACCTAGTTTGGCTTCATAAGCAGTCATAGCAGCGTTTTCTGTAAGGCCTTCTGAGAGTACATTAAAGCCTTTGGTATTTGCCGGAACAATTTGATGGGCAAACCATTGATGACCAACTTCATGCATGGTGACATAAGTGGCCAGATCAATCTTTTTATTATCCTCTGGATCGCCAGAATCCATTACAAAGCCAATTTGTTCTGAAAACGGAATAGTGCCGGCAAATGCTTGGGCAAAACCACCATAAGGAAATTCCATAATCCGGACTTGATTGTACTGATAAGGACCAAAGAGGGTGGTAAAAGTATCAAACGAGCTTTTCACTGCATCAAGCATTAGATCAACATTATAATCATGGGTTTCATGGTAATAAATTGCCAATGGGACATCCGCACCATTTGGGTTAACCCACAGATCACGTTCAACCTCGAAGTCTGCCGAAAGAAAAGCAAAGAAGTTTAAGATCGGCTGAATGGTTTGATAATCGCGGCAGGCTTTGCCGTCTTGCTCATATTTTCGTAGCATTTTGCCCGGAGCAATAGGTATCTGCCCAATATCGGTACAAACAGTGGCTTTGAAATCAACATAATTGGCAATCTCTCCACGAATAAAGTGATTTTGCCTTGCGTCCAAATTAGTTCTGTCGGGACGTTTCTCATATTCCGGCAAGCCATATTTGCGGCGCTTGTCAGAGTTACGCATTCGGCCATCAGCAATACCAAGATGCGGAAAGCCGACAAAGTTATTGATAAAGCTACCGTTTCGCTCAATCGAACTACGATCACCTAAACGCGGTTCATGAAAATATGTTTCAAAGCTCAAACTGGTCTTAGCACCCGGTTGCAATGGAGTATCAAACTTAAACAGACGATAACCAAAGCCTTCAATTGTCTCGATATCATCGCCTTTAGTTACCGGACTTGCACCAGCTAGCTCTAAGCGAATTATATCTTCGTCATGGCTTGATGCTTTGCTGATATAAACTTCAGTAAAAGCCTGATCAGTAGTGTTCTCAAGAATATAACTGCCGCTAAAAGTTGCAGTTTGCTTGGAGGGGTTAAATACCACATTGGCATCAACGACAAGAACTTTTGGAACTACGTCTTGATAGGCTGTGCCGAAGAATTTTTCCCGCTCTACCTGTCGTAATTCTGCTTGCTTGCTGGTTCTAAAATCATTGTCTATATTATAGGCTTTATAAATATAACCACCGGTCGCAACAAAGCCGGTAAGGAATAAAGCTGCTAATATTGCGCTGCTGCCACTGATGCGCGAGCCAATGCTTTTGAAGCGGTTCAGCAAACTGGCTTCGGTGCCGCGTCGCCATAACCAGACACTAAGCACCACAAATAATGCCGCCAATGATATCCAATAAACACCAAACCAAGTCATGCGAATAAGCGAGGAAAATCCGTTTAATTCAGACCAGCCACCGGCTCCCATCGCGCCATACTGCATTAGAGGGTGAGCGAATGGTAAGAAATTAATGACGATGAAGAAGAAAATTACTGCCGCACCGGACGCTAACATTCCAACAACTCTGTTGGGCATGAAGTTTTGAATAAACATTACCAAAGCGCAAAACAGAATTATCCTTGGGGCAAAGTTGAGGAATGTAATGTTCAAGTAAGTGGCAATATTGATCGGAATATCGCCAAGAACCATCTGTGCTATCATGCCAAAAATAACTCCGACACCTAACAACACCAACACCATGGCGACCAAGGCCAGCCATTTTGCCGCCAATAATGGTAAGTTCTTCACCTGACTGGCATCAATAATTTCGGTCATCCCAGATGATTTATCGCGCCAAGTAATTTCGCCACTAAAGAAAACTATCATAATCAGTAATGGTATCGCTAAATTACCAAAAACCGTGGCTGCCATTAACGCGCTGGTGCTAA
>JAESTZ010000004.1 GCA_016763315.1 Robiginitomaculum sp. | reverse complement strand
GAACCACTGTCGCTAGCAACAACGGAGAAAAAAAATGAACAAGTTTGCTACACGTTTTATGAATGATGAATCTGGTGCCACTGCCATTGAGTATGGCCTAATTGCTGCTTTGATCGCTGTTGTGATCATCTCGGCTGTTACCGCACTGGGTACAAATGCTGCTTCTAAGTTTGATGAAGTTGCTACAGCAATGGAATAAACTTTTAAGGCACTTGCCTTGAAGTAACTTTAGGCCGCCCTCGAATTCGAGAGCGGCCTTTTGTTGTGCCAGAGCATTTGCCAACAAAAGCGGGTAATTATTCTGTCTCGCGACAATAGGACTCCTTCTCCCATTGGGAGAAGGTGGGGATGAGGGGAAATGTTAAAATTGGTGACGGTAAACTGGATCACCGGACTAAACCGGGTGATGACGACGAAATATAATGAAAAACTACATACACTTTTTCAGCAGATGCTTCTGGTAAATACTCCAAAAGTGTTTTTATTGCCGCAATCAACCCGCCGTTAATATGATTGCTTCACTATTTTGAGTATAGTTTCCAGATAAAGGACAAATTGGTGATAAGTTCGGTCGTATTATTATTGTTTCCGTTATTGATGATCATTGCCGCTTGGCAAGATATTGCTTCGATGACAATTTCCAATTGGATATCATTGGCACTGCTTGGGTTGTTTTTGGTTGCCTCGCCATTGATAGGTTTAAGTTGGGCTGAGTTTGGCATGCATTTAGCTGTTGGTTTTGCGGCTCTTTTACTTACTATTACAATGTTTGCTTTGGGCTGGATTGGCGGTGGAGATGCAAAACTTTTTGCAAGCGCGGCTTTGTGGATGGGGTGGCCGGATGTTGTGGCATATACAATAGTTTCTGCATTGGCTGGCGGGCTTTTGACAGTGTTTTTGTTATATGCCCGTAAAACCCCAATGCCGCCGGTATTTTATACGCAAAAATGGTCTGCAACATTACTGAAAAAGGGCGGAGATGTGCCCTATGGAGTGGCCTTGTGTGCCGGAGCTTTATACTGGTTTCCGCAATCATCACTGTTTTTGTCGACAGTTTCTTAATAAAAACGGAAAAATTATAAATCCTTTGCCTTGCGGGAGGGTTTTGTTAACCATGATTTTGTTACCTTAAGCCACTTGTAATAGCGCAGCATTGCGGTGGGAGTGACTTTAGTGAGTATAGCAAAAATTGCAGTATTATTGATCGCCGCGATTGCCGCGATTGCCGCGGCATTTTTAGTTCGGGGTATTTCATCAGGGTCAGAGGTAACAAGTTCGGTAACGGCCGAGCCAACTATTATCGCTGAACCAGTGGAGTTGATACTGGTTTCCAGTTCGGATATCGAGGTCGGACAACGAATATCTACCTCACACCTTGAATGGACGGAGTGGCCGAAAAAGGCGATGAATAAAAGTTATTTAACCCAAGAAGATAACCCAAAAGCGCTGGAGGAATATTCCGGAGCGATCGCCAGAGTAAGAATGGTTGAAAACGAACCGGTAACAAGTCGCAAGTTAATTAATTCCGGAACTGCCGGATTTATGGCCGCTGTTTTGTCACCGGGAATGCGGGCGGTTTCTGTTGAAATATCGCAAGAAACCGGAGCTGGCGGTTTTATTCTTCCTAATGACAAGGTGGATATAATACTAACCAGAGAGTTGGATATTATTGAAAATAATGAAGTAAAGACCATTTTTACCAGCCAGACTGTATTTGAAAATGTCCGGGTATTGGCTATTGATCAAACTTATCGTGAAATTGATGACGAGCAGGTGGTTTTGGGCTCGACCGCAACATTGGAATTAAATGGCCCTGATGCGGAATTACTGGCAAGAGCAGATGCTTCTGGCGATATTTCATTGGCGTTACGCAGTATTTCCGATGCTGGTATCAACACACAAGGCAGCTCGCGCTCCACAGGCTTTAACAGTGCAGCGCAGTCACAAGTCAAAGTGTATAAATATGGGGTAGCTTCACAGGTGGGTACTCAATGAATAGCATCATGAGAATCGCTCTATTATTAGGCGTCAGCTTTTTCCTTGCGGCAGGTTTTGTGTTTCCGTCTTCTGTTTTGGCCAATGAAGCTAATTTGATGCAGGTTAAAATCAGTAGAGGTGGTGATGGCCCGGTTTCGAAATCCTTATCATTGCCTTTAAACAAGGCTGCGGTAATAGAGTTGCCGGCAGATGCCCGTGATGTATTGGTGTCGAATCCTGAAATAGTTGACGCGGTGATACGCACTCCAAGACGGGTTTACATTCTGGGGATACAGGTCGGACAGGCCAATGTGTTCTTTTTTAAGGCCGATGGAACGCAATTACTTAATCTGGAAATTACAGTTGCAGAAGATGTACGTGGTCTTTCTGATACCTTGGCAAGGTTGTTGCCGCAAAGTCGTATTCAAGTAGAAGCCTTACGTGAAAGTGTAATTCTATCCGGTATGACACCGAATGCCGGTCAAGCTGCGCAAGCAATTAAAATTGCCAGAACATTTGTTGATGATCCGGAAAACGTAATTTCCATGTTAAGTATCACTGGAAAAGATCAGGTAATGTTAAAGGTGCGGATTGTAGAAATGCAGCGTACTTTAACCAAGCAGCTAGGTATGGACCTTGCGGTGGCTGGCCGGGTAGGCGAAGTATCGTTTAATTTAGTAAATCCGGCACAATTTTCACTGGCTGGACGGTTTTTGGCAGGCTCTGCGCCAACAATAGGGTTGGGATATACTAATCCGGTTGTTAATGCCCGGGGTCTTTCGAGCATTGCCAGCGGGATCAGGGCACTTGAAAGAGTCGGCTTAATCAGGACACTCGCCGAACCAAACTTAACGGCAATTACCGGAGAGTCGGCTAATTTTCTTGCCGGGGGTGAATTTCCTGTGCCAACTGGTCGTGATCGAAATGGTAACATTACTATAGAGTATAAAAAGTTTGGTGTTGCATTGGGCTTTACTCCCTTGGTTGTTAGCGAAGGGCGTATTTCATTACGTCTATCAACAGAAGTATCAGAGTTGTCTAATCAAGGCGCTCTGGTTTTGGCTTCACAGCCGGTAGTTGACGATAGCGGGCAAGTTGTTGGCAATATTGAGGGCTTGACCTTACCGGCTTTGAAAGTCCGGCGTGCAGAAACAACTGTAGAATTACCGTCGGGTGGTTCAATGGTAATTGCCGGCTTGATCCAGCAACAAACCAAACAAGCCTTGGAAGGTGTGCCGGGAGCGAAAGACATTCCCATATTGGGGGCTTTGTTTCGTTCACGGGACTTCGTTAATGATGAAACAGAACTGGTAATAGTTGTTACGCCGTATCTGGTTGACCCGACTCACCCGCAAAGCCTGGCAACTCCGGCGGACGGTTTGCGAATTGCTTCGGATTTATCAACTTTGTTATTGGGTCGATTGAATGATGTTTATCGGGCACCGGGTGCAGATACCAGCGGTAAAAGCTGGAACGGCCCGGTTGGCTATAGTCTGGATTAGGGTATGCACGTGATGAATAAATTTTACATTGGTTTAGTTTTGCTGCTGGTTTTGCTTGTTGTTGGATCTTGTGCTGTTAATGATCCTGAAATTGCTTGGAAATTACCCGGTGACAGGCACAAGATTTCTGTAACAGAAACTAGCGAGAGATTGCATCTGGTATTGGATCGTAACGATAGCGGTCTTTCTTTGACACAGAAATCCGCAATTAAAGGATTTGTCCATAGCTGGCGCAATAACGGTCACGGGCCTATTGGTTTATCGATCCCCGACAGCTCAAAGAATGCACATATCGCGGTTACTGCGGCGGCGCAAACCAGAGAAATACTGTATGCTGAGGGTTTGGACTGGCAGCAAATTGTTGGTGGAAATTACCGTGCTGATGGTCAGAGTAAGCCTCCGGTAATTCTTAGCTTTCGTAAATATATTGCCACAGCACAAAACTGTAATGCTTCGCAACAAAATCTGGCAATTAATTTTAGCAATAAACCAACAGCTAATTTTGGTTGTGCAGTTGCAGCAAACATGGCGGCGATGATTGCTGATCCTTATGATTTAGTTGATCCAAAAGCCATGGATGCCGTGATTGCCGAGCGTAGAATAGTTACTTATGAAAAATATATCTTAGGCGAAACCACCGGAGTCGAGAGAACTTCAGATGAAGAAGCCTCGGTTAGTGATGCTGTTGAATAAATGGGAAAAATGATAACAACACCGAAGAAATCGGAACTAAATAAATGAACCAGGATAGTAAACCTCTTGATCCTTTTGACCCGGCTGATGCATTTGCTGTGCCAAATGAGTGGGAAAATGGCCCTGATGAAGCCGCTGATAGCGATCCGGGTACTGTATTTGGAGCTTCGGCTATTTCCAGTGCGCCACCAATGGACAACTTACCGCCATTAGAACAAATATCTCAACCGATGGCACCTCCAGCTTATATTGCACCAATAGAAGATGAATACGGCAGTGCTGATGAAACTCTGTCTCCAGTGCCAAGAATTTCCATTGCGGCATTTTGTGAACGTCCTGATACGGCACAGTTGATTGAACACGCCAGTGCTGACCGGCGACTATCCCGGGCGCAAACCACCATCACAATGGGGGGGCTGCCGGCTGCGATCGAGCATTATCATGACGAGAATACGCCAAACCTTATTTTGATAGAATCCGGTATGCGCGGCCATGGATTGTTTGAGCAATTAAACGAGTTAGCGGCTGTTTGCGATGCCGGTACAAAGGTTGTGGTTATTGGTGCTGCCAATGATATATCGCTATATCGTGAGTTGATGGCGCGGGGAATTAGCGAGTATTTGGTGCCGCCAATTGCTCCGATTCAGATTGTAAAACCAATATCGAATTTGTTTAGCGACCCCGATAAACCTTTTTCTGGAAAAGTAACTGCAGTCATAGGTGCCAAGGGTGGAGTGGGGTCTTCTACGATCTCTCATAATTTGGCTTGGCAAATTTCTGAAAATCTACATTTGGGTACAACTATTATTGATCTTGATCTGTCTTTTGGAACTGCCGGTTTGGATTTTAATCAAGATAGTGCGCAGGGAATTGGCGAGGCATTATCTGAACCGGATCGGGTTGATGATGTATTGCTGGAACGACTTATGACCAGATGTACTGATCGTTTGTCGGTATTTACCGCGCCGGCGACACTGGATAGAGAGTGGGAAATTGATAAAGAATCCTATGAAACGGTAATTTCAGAAGTTCGCGCCACGGTTCCGCATGTAATACTTGATTTGCCGCATGTATGGACAAGTTGGGTTAAAAACACATTATTGTTGGCTGATGATGTAGTGATCGTTGCTTCACCGGATCTGGCTTGTTTGCGCAATGCCAAGAATATGTATGATTTGCTGAAAACAAGAAGATCAAATGATAATCCGCCAAAGATCATTGTAAATCAGGTTGGAGTGCCAAAACGACCGGAAATTTCGGTTAAAGATTTCACCGAAGCATTAGGCGCAGAGCCAAATTTGGTGCTGCCGTTTGAGCCGGAGTTATATGGCCAAGCAACAAATAACGGGCAAATGCTTTCAGAAGTAAACGCGGCTTCCAAAGCGGTTGCCGGTATTCAGTCATTGGCCGCAACAATTACTGGTAGAGAAATAGAGATCACTAAAAGCCCTGGATTTTTGGGCAGGCTTTTCGGTCGTAAATAAGTCAGGTTAGAATTATGTTCGGTAAACGTGTCGTTGACAGCAAGGTAAGTTCTGACCATGCATCAGCTGTAACGAAGTCGCCTCCAGAAAATGGCGGTGATACTGCTATGCTTAATGCTTCAAAAACCGCGCCGCCGGCTAAAGCTG
Organism: Robiginitomaculum sp.; assembly: GCA_016763315.1. Classification (GTDB taxonomy): domain Bacteria; phylum Pseudomonadota; class Alphaproteobacteria; order Caulobacterales; family Maricaulaceae; genus Robiginitomaculum_B. The sequence continues at coordinate 5,978 of JAESTZ010000004.1, read as the reverse complement.
CTACTAGCAAAAAGCAAACCATCACCAGTAATGAAGGTAACAAACGCTCCGAAGAATATTATGCTATTAAAACCACTATTTTTAATGCTCTGATTGATACGATAGATTTATCGCAACTGGCACAGCTCGACACTGATAGCGCGGCCGAAGAAATACGCGACATTGTTACGGAAATAATTTCTATCAAAAACGTGGTAATGTCGATTGCCGAGCAAGAAAGCCTGTTACAGGATATTTGCAATGATGTGTTAGGTTTTGGCCCGTTAGAGCCATTATTGGCACGTGATGATATCTCCGATATTATGGTCAATGGAGCGGACGCTGTCTTTATCGAGGTTAACGGTAAAGTGGAAAAAACCAACGTACGTTTCCGCGATAACGGCCAGTTGATGAACATTTGCCAGCGCATAGTTAGTCAGGTGGGGCGGAGAGTTGATGAGTCGAGCCCGATTTGTGATGCTCGGTTGATGGACGGTTCACGGGTAAATGTAATTGCGCCACCTTTGGCATTGGACGGACCGACCTTAACTATTCGTAAGTTTAAAAAAGACAAATTGACGCTTGATGATCTGGTGAAATTTAACTCGATCACCCCGGAGGGAGCCAAAGTTTTAGGCATTATCGGCGCTTCCAGATGTAATGTGTTAATTTCCGGTGGTACTGGTTCCGGAAAAACCACACTTTTGAACTGCATGACTGCTTATATAGAACCGGACGAGCGGGTTATTACTTGTGAAGATGCCGCTGAATTACAATTACAACAACCCCATGTAGTGCGTTTGGAAACCCGCCCTCCAAACCTTGAAGGCACCGGCATGGTAACAATGACAGATCTGGTAAAGAACTGTCTGCGGATGCGCCCTGAACGAATTATTGTTGGTGAGGTGCGCGGTCATGAAGCGTTTGATTTATTGCAAGCAATGAATACCGGCCATGATGGTTCTATGGGTACTATTCACGCTAACAGCCCGCGAGAGTCATTGTCACGCCTTGAGTCGATGATAACCATGGGTGGTTTTGGCCTTCCTTCACGAACTATTCGCGAAATGATTGCCGGTTCCATAGATGTAGTAATTCAGGCGGCCAGATTGCGTGATGGCTCGCGTAAAATCACTCATATTACCGAAGTATTGGGAATGGAAGGCGAGGTTATAATCACTCAAGACATCTTCTTGTACGAGATCAAAGGCGAAGACGAGAACGGTAATATTGTCGGGCAACATAATTCGACTGGTATCGCCAGACCTAATTTTTGGGATCGTGCCCGTTATTATGGTCTTGAGGGCGAGTTGGCTCTAGCCCTTGATGCGGCGGAGGCCTGACAAATGGATGACATGACAATTATTTTGGTCGCAGTCTTAGCTTTTGTCAGTGTTGCCAGTATCGGTTGGGTGTTTGCTAGTGGTTCTGGCAATAAAGTCGCGAGCAAACGAGTGCGCAGCTTAAGCTCTAATGGTTTAAAAAGAGGAAGAAAAGCAGTCTCTGCTTTGGATGTGGCCAATAATCGCCGTAAACAGGTGCAAGAAACCCTAAAAGACCTTGAGGCACATCAAAAACAGCAACGCAAACAAAGCTATACCTTAAAAAGTCAGATAAAACAGGCGGGGTTAAAGTGGTCACCAACTGGCTTTTGGATTGGCTCATTAGTGGTGGGTTTTTTGGTTGCCAGCGGATTATTATTCACTGGCCGGCCTATTCTAATTGCTCTGGGTATAGGTGTCGGTGCCGGTATCGGGTTGCCTAGATGGGTGCTGGGATTTTTGCGTAAAAAACGTGCCAAGAAATTTTCTGCCGAGTTTTCCAATGCGATCGATATTATTGTTCGCGGAGTAAAATCCGGATTGCCGTTAAATGAGTGCTTGCAAATTATCGCCAGCGAATCACCGGCTCCGGTTGGGCCAGAATTTAAGTTACTGGTTGAAGGGCAATCGGTCGGGGTTGATTTGGCAACAGGTCTGTTAAAAATGTATAATCGTATGCCTCTTTCGGAATTGAACTTTTTTACCATAGTTTTGACTATTCAACAAAAAACCGGCGGTAATTTAGCCGAGGCTCTGGATAATTTATCGGCTGTATTGCGAGCAAGAAAAATGATGCGTGAAAAAATTCAAGCAATGTCATCGGAAGCCAAAGCTTCATCAATGATTATTGGCTCCTTGCCGCCGTTGGTTGGAGGGATCGTATATTTGACTACTCCGGATTATATGATGCTTATGTTCACCGAAACTAATGGACAGCTAATGTTGGCCGGGGGAATGTTCTGGATGGCAGCCGGGATTTTCGTGATGAGCAAAATGATCAATTTCAATATCTGATGATCGAGGTTGGCTAATATGGAGTTTTCATTAAAAACACTTGTTGATCCGGAATTTCTGGTGACAGTTTTTGCGGCGATTATTGCTTTTGCCACTGTGGTAACTTTGATCGGACCTTTATTCAGCGGTAATAAATTCGCCGGACGGCTGAAATCGGTGGCCACTAGGCGTGAGCAATTAAGAAAACAATCCCGTGCAGCAATATCCGGAAAAGGAAATTTACGGGGCGAGTCGAAGGGTTTTATGACCGATGTGGTTGCCAAACTTAATTTGACGACGTTACTTGAAGATACCGAGTTACAAAAAAGCCTGCTACAGGCCGGATTGCGCGGCCAAGGGCCGATTATGACTTTCTATTTTTTCCGGTTGGTTGCGCCGATTGGCCTTTTCATATTCAGCCTTTTATACCTGTTTTTCTTTAATGATTTTGGTAAGCCGCCAATGATGCGTTTTGCCATGGCTTTTGGCATGTTGGTTGTCGGTTATTATGCGCCGGGCATTTATATCAATAATATTGCCGCTAAACGCCGCGAATCAATTATGAAAGCCTTTCCTGATGCGCTTGATTTGTTGTTGATTTGCGTTGAATCCGGCATGTCGATAGAGGCAGCCTTTGGTAAGGTCGCCGCCGAAGTAGGCAGTAGTTCGATTGAACTGGCCGAAGAAATGTCGCTTACAACTGCCGAACTTTCTTATCTTCAAGAGCGCCGTCAAGCCTATGAAAACCTGGCCATTCGCACCAATCATCCGGGAGTAAAAGCGGTGGCGACCTCGTTAATTCAGGCCGAAAAATACGGAACTCCTTTGGGAACATCTTTGCGGGTAATGGCCAAGGAAAACCGTCAAATGCGCATGTCGCAAGCAGAAAAAAAAGCGGCATCATTACCAGCTAAACTAACCGTACCAATGATTATATTCTTCTTGCCGGTTTTGTTTGTGGTGGTTTTAGGGCCGGCGATTATCAAATTCCAGCAATTAGGTGGTTAAGGTTTTATTAGAGTCCTCTTCAACAAGGTTTATGATTTTACCTCCCCACCACATCCGTCATCCCGTGCTTGACACGGGATCCAGCCTTGTAATTGGCGCGATGACGAGTGGTGGTAATTCTTGAGCATTATACCCCTCAACCCAACCTTCTCCCCAGCGGGGAGAAGGAGTCCGTCTCGTGGTGTTTTGGTATTTGACCGCGAGACAGAGGAGGGGTGAATAAGGGTCACGTGACCCTTACTACGTAACCCTTAATTAGCAATCATTGGCAAAGGCTGCCCATAAACTAAGGGTTAATTGGCAAAGACTTAGCACTCATTGACCCTTAGTAGCACTTAAGGGGTGGGGATAAATTCCAACCATCATCGCAAGATCCACGCTTGCTATAATGGTGTTGCAGATGGCTCATACACGATCATTTGCGGCTCTTTGATATTGTAAATGCGTAGACAATCCAATGAAACATGGGTTTTTGATTGTAATAATTATGATAGATTGCGACAGAAACCTTTCTATTGCCGAGCCTTTTTGTAATCTTGTCCATAGGGCAGAACAGCAAAGACTTGGGGTGTTTTTTATTTGGGCTGAATTTGCTCTAAAAATATCAATAAAAACCTCCGCTGTTCCCAATGCTACTTTTTCAATTATACGATCGAGTTAAAGTTAAGAGTCAGTTTTTGGATCGATGTAGTATATTCAATATTACACGGTGTTGAAGCTTGCCAAATATTGCTGATGCAAGCATTGTGCGGATATGAATTTGTAGAGCAGGATCAATTATCATGAAGCTATATACCACCCCCACGGCGCCAAACCCGGAGCGGGTAATGTGTGTCATTCGCGAAAAAAGCATTACTGATATTGAGCTTGTTAATGTGGACTTGTTCAAAGGCGAGCATCGAACCAAAGAGTACCGACAAACAAGTCCATTTGCCCAAGTCCCAGCATTAGAGCTTGATGATGGGCGAGTGCTAACCGAGAGCAAGGCGATATGTTTGTATCTTGAAGGATTATACCCTGAGCCAAACCTATTTGGAAAAACCCCTGAAGAAACTGCATTTATAGAGATGTGGGATCGGCGAGTGGAATTCATGTGGCTGATGCCATTGGCTATGTGGTTACGCCATGGTCATCCGGGCTTTGCGGTGTTGGAAAAACAAATTGCGGAAATGGCTCCGCGCGGTGAAAAAGGCTTTCGTAGGTTTGCTAAAGTTTTGGATACCGAACTATCAAGCCGTGACTTTATTGCTGGTGATCGTTTTACCATTGCCGACATAACTGCTTTTGTCAGCATTGGTTTTGCCAGAGTTGCTAAGTACAAGCCAAGTGCAGAGGAAACACCGAATTTATTAGCTTGGCGGGATCGGATGCTGGCTCGTCCTTGCGGCTCAAAATAGTGTTTCGCGGCGGCTTTCTTGTACTGGCTTTAGTGTTTGCTATTAGTGCTTGTGTTGAAACCACTATTACCAAAGCAAAGCTGGTTCCGATGGGTGAAGCGGCGCAACCAGTATTGCAATTTGATGGCGGGTTTTCGCAAAATCTACAGCAATTTGACGATTTTCGTACAGCGATACAGGAAAACATTTACGGCTATCTGCCTGATAGTTCCAAGGTTCAGGTTTTGAGCAAGAAAGTTCTCGATAAGTCTGCCTTTTCCGGCAAGGCGCAATTAGAAGAATGGCGCATCGAGGTTGAGGCCAGCTTTGGCAAAGATAGTTCTTTGCGGCAGTCAAATAAAGCGCAGTTTAATCTGGTGGTTTTAATCCCGACGGAGTTAAAACAACCGGTTCCGGTTATTATGATGCAGACGTTTTGCCCGTCGCATGTAGTCATTCCGTTGCCCGGTGTTTCGCAATCCAAGAGTTGGAGCGGTTGTGAAAGCAAGGGCTTGCGAAGTAAAATAATCGCTTATGTATTTGGGCGCTATATTGCTACTCCGCCATTACAGGAAATTATTGATCAGGGTTTTGCCATAGCTGCAATGTATCCTAGCGAAGTATTCCCTGATAGCTCGGAACATGGCCGGGCAGCGTTGCAAACAATGTCCAGTGGTCATGGTGATGACAATACGCGCTGGGGTAATATTGCTGCTTGGGGTTGGCTCTATACTCAAGTAAGGGGCGCGCTTGATCATGATGTGAGGTTCGATAAAGCAGGCACCATTGCTTATGGGCATTCGCGATATGGTAAGTCAGCATTATTAGCGGCAGCATTTGACAGTGAAATTGATGGTGTTATCAGTCATCAATCTGGTACTGGTGGCGCATCGTTAAGCCGTGGTAATCTTGGTGAAACTATTGCTAAAATAATCAAATCATATCCGTATTGGTTCGCGAAAAAATTTGCTTATTATGCGAATAATGAGAAATTACTGCCGGTAGATCAACACCAATTACTGGCATTAATTGCGCCGCGTCCTTTGCTGTTGGGAAATGCCAGACGTGATGTTTGGTCAGACCCCAATGGTGCTTTTCGCGCCGCGCAAGCTGCAAGTTCTGCTTGGGGGCTCTTTGGGCAAACTGGATTGCAGCAAGAAAAACTAAACGAATTTAAGCCAAATGCAGATATTGCGTTTTGGATTCGCCCTGGTACCCACGGTGTAACAAAGGAAGATTGGCCAGCGTTTTTAGAGTTTCTGCAAGCGCATTTCGGTAGAGAAGCGAAGCCATAACCATT
>JAESTZ010000031.1 GCA_016763315.1 Robiginitomaculum sp. | reverse complement strand
CGATAGGACAACAAAGAGTCCCGGAATGACGGACGTGGTGAAAACTAGATCACCCGAATAAATCGGGTGATGACAGTGGGCGGTAGGAGGAAACCAGTCACCGATAACGACGAATAAGCTTTTAACGTTCTTTGGTGGCGGTGAATTTTATGTTAGGGAATTTTTCTTGGGCGTAATTTATTTCCCATGCGCTTTTGGCTAAAAACACTGCTGCACCGTCCACATCTTCAGCCATTTGCATTTTGTGACGATCAGCAAACGACTGCAAAGTGTCATCATCTTTAGCCGTAATCCATCTGGCAACCGAATACGGGCATGGCTCGAACAAAACATCCAGTTTGTATTCAGTGGCAATGCGTTCGGCCGTTACTTCGATTTGCAACTGCCCGACCGCGCCTAATATCATATCGGCACCGATCATCGGCTTGAATAATTGCGTAACTCCTTCCTCGGCTAAACTTTCAAGAGCTTTTCGTAAGTGCTTGGCCTTCATCGGGTCTTTTGGACGGGCACGGCGTAAAATCTCCGGAGCAAAGTTAGGCAAACCCGGGTATTGCAACTTACCACTTGTACTCAAACTATCACCAACCCGTAACACACCATGATTAGGCACACCAATAACATCGCCAGCATATGCAGTATCGGCAATACCTCGTTCTTGGGCGAAGAACATCAATGGCTGCGAGATAGTCATGGTTTTACCGGCAATGGTTTTTAATTTCATCCCGCGCTTAAACTGACCGGAACAAATTCTGGTAAAGGCAATTCGGTCACGATGATTAGGATCCATATTGGCTTGTACTTTGAATACAAAACCGGAAACTTCTTCTGCGCCTGGTTGTTGTTCGATCTCGGTGTTATTGCGGTGCACCTTGGTGGCTTTGGGTGACGGAGCCAGATCAACCAGTGCATCGAGTAATTCACTTACCCCGAATTTTCGCAAAGCGGAGCCATAATAAACCGGAGTAAGATGACCCTCAAGATAACTTTGAAGGGAAAACTCGGCAAAGCCACCATCGGCCAGTTCCACCGCTTCGGCCAATTCTTCTCTTTCTGCTATCGGTAAATATTGTTCAATCGCCGGATCGTTCATGGCCAATGGCAGCAAAGGCTCTTCTTGCCCCTTTACAAATGGAAGAAATTGGTTCTCGGTCAGTTTTTGCACGCCGCAAAACCTTGAACCGGAACCAGCCGGCCATTGCATCGGCACCACATCCAGAGCCAACTTGTCAGCCACTTCTTCAAGAATTTCCAGCGGATCCCTGGCCTCGCGATCCATCTTGTTGATAAAGGTGATAATTGGAATATCGCGCAATCTGCAAACCTCGAATAACTTCAAGGTTTGTGGCTCAATACCCTTGGCCGCATCAAGCACCATTACCGCGCTGTCGGCGGCGGTTAAAGTACGATAGGTGTCTTCGGAAAAATCTTCGTGTCCGGGAGTATCAAGCAGGTTAATTGTGCAATCCCGGTATTCAAATGTCATTACTGATGATGAGACCGAGATGCCGCGTTCGCGCTCGATTTTCATCCAGTCCGAAGAAGTGCGGCGGTTTTCCCCTCTTGCTCGTACCTGCCCGGCCAAACGTAAGGCGCCGGCAGCAAACAGCAAGTTTTCTGTTAATGTAGTTTTACCAGCATCAGGGTGCGAAATAATCGCAAAGGTTCGCCGACGGCTGGCTTCGGTGCTAAAGGGAAAATCGCTCATTAAAGTACTCGAAAATTAGAATAACACTCAAAACACGTAATCTGGCAGTGTTGTAAGTATCATTCTGTTTTCTGTCCATCACTTATCCCAAAACCGCCCCCAAGAGCTAAGCGCCAGCATTGCGGCAGGACAAGCTAAAAGCTTCCCCACTTTTGCATTTTACTAACTAGGGGCAAGTGCGCCTTGGCCGGTCAGGCCGCACGTCGTAGGTATTGCGTAGTAATCAATAGAATGTTAAATTACTCGCTTAGTGAACTCCATACCGAGTTATAGACATGTTCATAGGTTAAAGTATCGCCAACCTGCAATTGCCACAAGTTTGACATTGCCACCAAGGATACCTCGGCCAGACGTATTCCGATTTCTGCGGCGGCACTGGCACCATTTGCTGGCGGGCCGATTAAAACCGCATTGGCTTCGGATTTTGCGGCCAGTAGAACGGCAAGGTGTATAGCCTTGTTAGGATTGGTACGCGGCAGTTGCAGGTCAGCAAAAATTTCTTCTTTGGCCAAAAAAGTTATTTCAGCCAAATGCATTTGCTCGAACACCGGAACCGGTACAGGAAAATCATCAGCCGTGATTTTATCAATCGGTTGTCCTATTTCTAAAATGACATCGTTAAATAAAAAAAGCATAACTAACTATACTAAAAACACTGAACTAAACTTTAGTTTTTAGTACATTTCCCCCTTGTGTTTCATCAACTTGCCAAAAAACATTCTTTAAGCGGTAGTAATCCCCAAGCGCCGCATGAAAAAGTGTATGCGGTTTTTCATGTATAAGCGGCGCGTAACTAATGCTCCGCAAAACCGTACCCACTTTTTAGGTTGATGGAGTATATATTCAATTTTCTTCCCTGTTCAATAGTCAAGTTATAACACCGCCTCTGTTAAAAAATTACGTCCGTTTTTGTCTTCTATTTCTACCACCCACAAATCCCTATCCTGCTTTAAGCGGTTGGTTAGGATTGCTTCAACTTTCCTATAGTCGGTTCCGGACGGGCATAAATTCTCCCAAACCCGATTATAACCCTCGTCTCTGGTCTGGCCGAACAAGTTAGCTTTGCCATCAAGAGTATTGATCATCACCAAGACAGAACCGGCATCATCGTCACCATGATCGCGTACCAGTGCAAATGCTCCTTGCACCTGAGCCCGACGGATTAATGCCTGTACCAATATTTGCGAACGTAAATCAGTCATGGCCGTGTTCTTGCTGGAAAAGACTTATAATACCAGAGGAAAGTACCAAAATGAACCAGTTCTTGGCGATTATCAGTGGTTTTGCCCTGTTTTTTGTAGCTTTTACGGCAAATGCCCAAACATCATTGGCCGCTTTATCCGGTTATCAACAGGCTGTGTCTTTGAACTATAATAATGCAACACTGGATTTTAACTTTGATCTGCCACCGGAACCTGGACTGGCCAGTCTGATTTTCAAGGCCGATCCGCTTGCCGAACAGCCACAACCCGGAAGTTATTTTTTACTTAGTATCAATCAAAGCCCTTCGGTTTCATTTGCGCCTATTGCCAAAGGTTTTACGGCTCGTTTTGATATTCCGGCAGGGCAACTGGTTTCCGGACGTAATAATATAGAGCTTACTTTCATGCCCGCATCCAATCGGCAGTGCCTTGGAAAAGCCGATGGCGGCTGGGCAATAGATATGCAGCTAAGCCGGCTTGATTTGGCTTTAGGCAGGCCAAAACCGAATTTGACAGAGCTCGAAAACTGGCTGGCGGCGGATATTGGTGCGCCACAAAAAATTGCGATTGAACAAGGGCAAATGTCGATGGAGGCATATAAGGAATTCGGAGCATTAATAGTTCAGGCATTATCCGTTAGAATGAACGAAATTCCGCAATTAACTGAAGAAACCAGATATGCGGATCTAATTATCAGGCCGGCGGTCGATGGTGATACCAAGTTAGCAATTCGAATAAATACAGACAACTCCGCACCAATAATGATCTTTAGCGCAAAAAATGACCAAGAAATTATTACTGCCAGCCGCTGGTTTGCCAAATACCGCATTCCGCAAAATGCGCAACAAAAAAGCTTAAAGTACTGGCCGAAACATGCAGTTACGCTAGCTGCTCCGTTAAAGCAGTTGCTATTGGCCAGTAATGATTCCATGCGTCGCGCCCAAGGCAGGCATGTCTCGCTGCGTCTACCACCGAAGACAAATGCAAAATTACAAATAGAAGCTCACCGTGATAATAGAGCAGAGCGCAAATCACGTTTACAAATATATGTTGATCGAGATAAAATTGCTGCTCCGTCTCTTTGGCGGCGAGTGAATAATTTTTCGCTTGCCATTCCCGCAAGCCCCTCGAATGACAGAAAAATAGCATTGCTGGCTGAAACGCAATTAAAGCATGGAAATGAAAATTCTTGCCCTTCGCCAAGTGCACCGGTTTTGGCAACTACCAAAAGGATTTCATTGCAATTATCAGGCCTTGATAATTTATCCGATCTTGACCGACTTGCCTGGAATGGTGGAGTTTTTGTTGCGGATAATGGGAAAAACACTCAAATTCTGTTGGCCGATGAGCCACAAGCTTTATTCCAAAGCTGGCGGTTTCTTGCGCATCTTGCGCGTATCGGTAATGCCAGTATGCATCAGGCGAAATTCGGTGGGCAGCCAGATCCGGATTTTAATGTTCTGGCCATACAACCACGCGGCTTGTTACCGCCGCAACTGGTAAGTCGCTTGCAGAAAAGTTTTGCCAAGGGAGCAGGGCACGCTCCGGGTGATCCATATCCTAAATATAAAAGACCTCGTCTTACCAGAAGTGCCTTTGCCGACACTAGTTATATCCCGGCCATGGGTGTTGCAGCTAGTGTTAAGCTTGATAACAAGCAAGTGTGGTTAGCAATTAGTGCTGAAGATAATGGGCAACTGTCTTTGGCGCTTAAGGACTTAGTCGAGGGACAGGCGCTAGATCACTTTAGCGGAACGGTTTTACGCTGGCGAGGGTCAAAAGTTTTCGTGAATGCTACACAACAAAAACTAACTACTGCTATCTTCACAAAACAATCACTTAGCTGGCGCATATTATTACTATTATTGTTAATAGCAGGCCTGTTGCCGTTAATATATTTTGGAAGATTAAATTCTAATTAAATGATTCACCCAATCCTAATATTGCTGTGTCAAATTGCTCAGCTCATACTGGGATATAAAAATGAACAAAGCTGTTTTATTTGCTAGCGGATTATTATTGGCTGCACAGGCAAGCACTGCGTTGGCCATTGATGCCAGCTCCGGTTATTCAAACCGTAGCGCGGTATTTACTTATGCCGAGCGGTGTGAGTTGTTGAATCTTTCGCAATTACAAGCAGTAAAATCTGGTCAGCTACAAGCCCGTGGAGCATTGCTTCGTTCTGGACTGACTTTGAACAAAGTAAATAGTCTTCGCGACATTGCCGATGCCAGCGTAAGAGATGTTGATTGTGCCAATGAAGAAGCTTTAATCGAGATAGAGCGAGTTAAAAAGGCTCATAATACTTGGCTAAACATGCATCGCTTGCCTTATAGTGGCAAATACCGCAAGTGGATCACCAGCAGAGATACTGCCCTAGAAGAACGAAGGTGGCGGGTAGTACAAGATATCGTATTAGATGAAGATACCGTCGTTCGCTTTGGGTCCACGACTTTACAAGGACAACACTCGCTTGATCTGGTTATTGAAAATAACTCGACGCCGAAGGCTGTATTATTGCGAATGCGTGACTCTGATAAATTGGAAAGCCCGCCTAACCAGTTCATGCGAAAACTTCTTAAATTACCCCTGGAGGGAGTTGCAGGACTATCGCCACCAGATAGCGCCACCAACACTTACTTTGCATCTCTAAGGGTTACTGCCGAGCCGGGTTTGATTAGTAAAGAAAAAGACACAAGAGGAGTGCGTTTTGGTTTTGATCAGGAAACCTTGCAAGCTTTTTCCAGTCTTGACCCCAGAGAAGCCGTAAGCATTGATATATATTGGGCAAACGGGTTTGGCCGGCCTGATCGCCATAAAAGACTGTTTGTCGAAGTTGGTGATTTTCTTGCGGCCAGAATATTTGCCGAGGCAAAAGATTAAATTAAGAAGAAATTCTTGCAGTTACAGCCGCTATTTGCTCTGCCGCTGCCTGTGCCCGTAAGATATGTGATCTAGCGTCTAGCGTCTTCACTGTCGCAGCTTTCATGCTGGCTTGATCCAATATCGGCAATTCGAGACTTATAGAAGTTCCTTGCCCAAGCTCTGATTGTACTTTGAACTGGCCATCGTGTAATTCAGCCAAAGCCTTTACCAAAGACAAGCCAAGACCGGTGCCTCTTGCATCGCTAGCCTTTGCGCTTTGTGCCTGTTGATATGGCTGGCCGACCCGGCTGGCATCTTCTTTTGACATGCCGACACCATCATCCACGATGTTCAAAGTAACTTTATTGCCGTTGAGGCTAACTTTGGTAGTGATGGTTCCGCCGCCTGGCGTGAATTTAATCGCATTTGATAACAGGTTGAACAAAATTTGCCGCATAGCTTTGCGATCGGCAATAACCGGAACTTGATAATCCGGTACTTCCACCGTCGAGCGAACACCGGCTTCTTCGGCAGTCATTTGCATTAATTTCACACAAGCGCGAACAATCTCGTTCAGGTCAAAATTTTCTTTATCTAGCTTATAATGCTCGGATTCAATTTTTGAAACATCAAGAACATCACCAACAAGGTCTACCAAATGTCGGCCGCTTTCATGGATCAGATCTGCATATTCAGCATATTTTGCCGGTATTGGCCCGAAAAGCCGTGCTTTCATCATGTCAGAAAAGCCGATAATCGCATTGAGCGGTGTTCGTAATTCATGACTCATGCTGGCTAGAAACATGGTTTTCTCGCGCCCAAGCTGGATTGCTTCGTCACGTTGCCTTATCAGGTTTTTTTCTTTGGCTAACAATGCAGAAATATTGCGCAAGTTTACTAGCACAAGCTTTTTATTTAATTGCCTGATTTGCAGCAGGTGAGACTTGCCATCAGTTCCAACCGGCACAACTAACGAAGCAGGCTGGTTATTTACAAACACCTGATCAATAGCTTTTTTGCTGGCTATTTCTCCGTTTTTATTGCGCAAGAGTCCGCTTAAGGCAGTTGCAGAGCTCCATTTACGTCCCTGATCCGAGGCAGCAATAACATGTCCGCTGCGATCGATACAAAAGTCCAGATGCAAGGATTTCTGGAAAAGCCCTTCGCGCAGTCTGGCGCTAGAATCAATTACCGGCAGCACAGAAGCCATGCCGGCACCAATTACTATTAGGCTTAACACTAGACTTGCCAGTTCCAGCCCCGGCCAGAAAACAAACAACCCATTTGATTGTGGCAGTAAGCCTTGAGTTGCGGCAATGGCAATTGTTACTACTATAATTGCAGTTAATGCTGTGGCCTCTAACACCCGACGCATGCCGCCAAATGAAGCGGCGGCAATTATTGGTAAAACTGCCAGAGCAATCAACGGGGTATACAGGTTCCCGGGGGAGGCAATAGCCAGTGCCGCAAATGATGCCCAACCAATCAGTACAAGTGCTTGTGCCCATTCCTCGCGCAAAAATCGACCAAGAGTCAAATGCATGATAGCAGGAATTGCTGCGGCTATTGCCACAAACAATAATTGCAAACCAAATGAACCTGGCGACTGGATATACATCAATCCCAATACGACCGGCAGGCCGCACAACCACGATATAGGCATTGCGAATGAACGTAAAAAATTCTGCCAGTTCAAGCCGGCATATTTTGATTTTGTTTTCATGATGTGGATTCTTTGCTTATATCGTTAATATTTACTGAATCCGCCGCCAACACCGTTAGTACTTTTTTTTAGCTATCTATTTGTTATTATGTAATTTATCACAATTAACCTTTTCTTCTATTATTTATTTTTCATAGAAGTCGTGCCAAATAATTTTATGACATGTTTACCGGCTCGTGCTATACCATATTTCAAGCACTTATCTGGAAAAGCCATGCGCCATAATAACATCAAAATTTTTATAATCATTGCGGTTGTAGCAATATCTTCTTCGTTATACGCGCAAGACATGCAAACCGATGGTGAGGAGACAGGTGGCGAAGTGTTAGAAGTCGCAACAGACACTTTGGCACAATCACAAGCTTCTTATGCGCAACCTGCACATTTTAACAGTAACCATATTGTTGTTAGAACAGCAGGACGCTGGGCGAATTACCAAGCATCAGTAAACCGCTGGGGCTCTAAAAACATTTCCTCGGCTGAAGAACTTGAAACAGCAATGATTGACTTTGCCAGCTATGACGGCGCCAATATTGCTCCCGGATGGATGGCGGTTAATGCATTGATTGCCTTGCAAGTTCCTGAATATGTTGCGGGTATTCGGTTTTGGGAAAAGAGCTATGGCCGCGAATTGGTGTTACAACGTGTTCACCAAAACCCGATGGCTAGCATGCAATTTCCCGGCGCTGACAAAGCAAAAGTTGCCATATTACGGGCTTCTCAGTCGGATTCCGACAAGGTGTTATTGGTCGGCCAATTGTTCAAAGAACAAGCCTATTCCATGCAGAAAAAATCATGGGCGAACAAAAAACAAGGCGGCAAAGACCTGCGGTTAAGTGCAATTCGCCTCTCTCCGCAATCACCAACGCCGCTGAACATGCAAACATTACAGGCATTAGCCGCTCCGGGAATTTCAACACTGGAAACGCCATATCATTCGGAAACTGCCAAGGCCTCGTTTTTAAGCGCCTTGAAATTAGGGCCACGGGCGGCTTGGGCAAATCAATCAGCCGATTTTGATGCGCCGAAACTAACGCCGGGGCGTGAGGCAACCATTGCCAGAATTTTAGGACTGGCAGCTTTAATGGTGCTGGATGAAGAACCAACGCACCCTGATTTTCGGCACTGGTTAGACGATATAGAATTGCGCGAATGTATTGACTGGTCACGAGTGCATTTGAAGCAGTGCGTGGCCGCCGGACATTTTGTGTTTGAAAGCTCATTCTGCATTGCCGAACACCAGCTTAAAGACGGCGGCCAATGTATTGGCGATATAATTGCCGGCTCCCGCTCAAAAATTTCCGTAATGCATTAGAGGTCAGTTTCGATTTTAGGGTGAATTGGAGGTTTGGGAAAGCCGGCTAAAATATTCATCAAACATGTCTTGCCGGGTCTTGTTTGCTTCCAAGAACTCTGACAATCAGAATATCGTCACCTGAATAAGTGTAATAAATTGAGTGGGCTTTGTGTTCATAGCTTTTTAGATTTACAGAGATATGGCTATAGTTCACTCCCCAGCTTGGATGTTCAGTCAATAAATCAAACTTAGTATGAATTTCATCGAAATATTCATCGGTTTTGCCCATGCCGTATTCTTTTGCACCATAGCGAAACATCTTTCGCACATAATCTTCTGCTCTAAGAGATAATTTATATTTCATCTATCTAATAATTCTCGGTGTAATTCGGCTTTGATTTCGACCATTGTTTTATCACTGATGCCACTATCTAAGCCGTCTTGGATCATGGCTCTTAGTTGATGTTCAGCGGCTCTTTTATCTTGGTCTTTACGAATAAGATCACGAAAATATTCGCTATCACTAGCATAGCGACCTGAAGCAATTTGTGATTTTATCCATGCCTCCATAGGTTCGGAAAGGGTAATTGTTTTTCGTAACATAAGCATTGCTCCATATATTTACTACAGCATAACATATGTTGATAGTATGATGCAAATCACACTTTAATCATTACTCTTCACGGAAAACAGGATATAATGATACCTAATCAGAGTTATAACAAAAAAACCGCATAAAAATCAATTAGATAGAAAGGTGGTCGCTTAGGTGCGGAAAGATCGGGCCAGTTTTATTTCTGTTGGAGGTACACCCTATGAAATTACCTCCCGTGACCGTAAGGGTGTCCTCGAATATTCAAGTGCTTGGCCTTGGAGTGATATAGCGTTATCGAAGAACCTGAATAAGGACAAAATTAAAATGATATCTAAGCAAACACTCTGCATTATTGGGAATGGTTTTGACTTATACGATTGGAATGGAAAAACACCCAATACTTCCTATAAATGTTTTGGAGAGTATCTCAAAGATAACGAGCCGGAGATATACGACGCATTTGCTAAACATTTTTCACTGGATGGGAACTGGGGCAATTTTGAAACTGTTCTCTCTGAACCTGACATAGAGAGCATTTGGGATTATTTACGAAATTATATGGATGACTCTAACCCACACCGTTCCGGAGAGGTAAGTTGGGAAGCAGAAAAGTATGTAGGGCTATTAACAAACAAAATGAGTGAAGCGCTACGTACCTTTATTAGTGGAGAAGCCTATAAACACGGTGGCATTCAATATCCGAAGAACCTTAACGGCATACAACTTCACTTACCAAAGAATGCGTTATATTTGAGTTTCAATTATACAAATACCCTGGAAAGGTACTATGGCATCCTCGAGTCTAGAATTTGTTACCTGCATGGAAAATCTGGTAGAGATGAAGACCTAATAATTGGACATGGCGTTGATCCAGAAGAGCTAGAAATTCCAGAGAATTTACCTGTAATGCCAGACAATTTAAGCGCAGAACAACAAGAACGTTGGCTCGAGCAAATGAGTGATCAATATAGTTTTTCTGCCGAACTAACCAAAGAAGAAGTCAATCAATATTGGAGAGAATCATTTAAGGATACGAAAGTTATCATAAAAGAACATGATGAGTTTTTTCAGCGATGTGCTGGAATTAATCGTGTTATAATTATGGGACATTCATTGTCAGGTGTTGACTTGCCGTATTTTGAAGAAATTAAGAAAAAAGTTGATTCAAATGCGCATTGGAGTGTTTCATATAACAGTGAAGATGAAAAAAATCACTTGAGAACTGCCATAAAAAATCTAGGCGTATTGGATGAGCAGATTAGTTTATTCCAGTTGAGCAGCCCCCCATTTAATTAACCTACATCTGTTTTAAATGTTATATCCCCCGAGTTCCATCAGTATTATTAAACGTCTCAATCGGAAGTCCCCGCTCTTTGCATAGGTTTAGAGAGCGGGGCTATAGAGACTGCCGCCCATTTCCGCTTTTCAAGGAGCGACCTACGCACTACCTCCCATATCCCGCAACCTTGATATTTTTGCCCTGTAAACACTTTGATCCGGGCGGGCTGAACTGATAAAATTGGGGATGGATAATATTGCGATTGAGGGCATAGAGGCGGCGACTAAGGCGGCGACTTTTGTTGCACTAAAGGATGTGACTACGCCTTTAGGAGTTTGGGGCGACCGTTCGCCGCACCATCGCAGCGGGTTAATCGCCTCATATCAACCTCTTCTTTGCAAAAGCCCTGCCTGAGTGTGATTTTAAATATTTCTCAAAATCATAAGCTTTTTGTTTATCTGTAAATGCATGATATGAAACTAACTTCCATGGCTTATATTTCGCGGTGTATTTTGAGTTTCCCGAATTATGATCCGCAAACCGTTGTTTTAAATTAGAGGTGGCTCCAGTGTACTCTTGCTCTGGAAAATCAATACTTCTGATAATATAAACATAGTGCATAGTACGTCTTCGCTTTCGCTTCACTACAGCTACGCCGCACACTGCTTCCGCCTAATTGTCCTATACGTGGCGTGCCACGCATAGCCCAAAGGGCGAAGCGTGGTGCGCCCTAAAGGACGAAGTCCGAACCTAAATAAATCGGACGCGCTATTTTCCTTCTGGAAAATGGTGCGGATGAGAGGACTAACCTCGAACCGTACCCCGCGCTCAAGTAGCAAGCGCCAGCATTGCGGTAGCGCAAGAAAAATTCCAGCGAAGCTGGTGCACCTTGCGGAACCAAGCTTGAACCAGTTTATTGATGTTTTAGCAGAATGGGATAGCGAACTTAAAGCATTAAATGTACCAGAGTTAAATGATCCGGGGATGGAACCATGAGCCGCCCTTCGGGGTTGGCT